>NZ_PRLH01000191.1 GCF_003013815.1 Cyanothece sp. BG0011
TTTTTGTTTTTGCCAGTCTTTATTAAGTGAATTAAGAAACTCTTGAGGAAAAGACCAATAAAAAATTTTCTTTTGCCAGTCAACAACAATTAAAAAAGTTGGATTAGATTGAATTAACCAATAATTAAGAGTCGTTACTTTAATAGGAACTATCATAGAATTCTTTTTGATTTTTACTTCTTCTGTTCCTTTACATTGAATATTAAATAATTTTCCAGTTGGATATTCTCCTTCCATAACTTCACAAATAAAGTCAATCCCTAAATCTCTATCTTGAGGAACAGGAATTACATTACAAAATTTACTAAAAACCGAACAAAAAAAATCAGCAGCGTTGATACCAATTTTTTGAGAGTTAGTACGTTTAGGTAACTTTATCATCAAACTTATTTAACCTTATTTATACTTATTATTTTAGCTAATTATAAGCTAATTAATAAGGTGGACATTTAGCCCACCTTAAACGAATTAATTAGCACAAGCAGTACAATTATTATCAGACTCTTTAAAATCGTCTTTCTGCACCGTCCTAACGTAATATATCGCCTTACAACCTTCTTTCCACGCTAACAGTAACGTCTCAAAAATATCCTTCGCGGTTAAACAGCGTTCTGGTTCATTAGGGAAGTAAACACCCTGATTCAAATTAAACAACAATTCCATGGATATTCCTGTATCTATCCATTGTTGAATCGTCGAAACCGCTTTGACTACTTTTTGTTGTTCTAAGGTCTTATTTTCGTGATAAAACCAGAAAGAATCTTTAATAAATGGGGGTGCAATAGGGACGGTTCCCTTAGCCCATTTATCATAGAAAAAACGACTATAAACGGGTAGAATACTGGCAGTACAACCCTGTACTAAAGATGAAGACGTATTAGGAGCGATCGCAGTAATATGGGAGTTACGAATACCATAGGTTTTAATGTCCTCTGATAATTGTATCCAACGGTCTTTTTGATTGGCATTTTCTACGAACCAATCAACCGGTTTAGACCCTATTAATAACCCTTTACTCCAGTCACTTCCCTCGAACGCATCGTAAGGACTTCTTTCCTTTGCTAACTCCATAGAAGTCTGGGTACACCAATAACCTACCTCTTCAAATAAGTTACTAATTTCTGTTAGATTTTCGTAGGTTAAACCCTGTTTAGCTAACCAGTCAGCTAACCCCATACAACCCACTCCAATAGTCCGATATCTATCATTATGACTCTTAGCATCGTCAAAAGGAGGATTAGTAATATCGATGGTATTATCCAGAATACGAACCGCAATTTTACACAGATAATTGAGTTCATCTGCTTCAATATTTGCTAAATTTAAGCTTACTAAATTACAGCAATGACTATACTTTCCAGGAGACACATTGGAAAAGCTCTCCGTACAAAGGTTTACACCCGGAATGTAGCCATCATGCTTATTAGGATTCGCTTTATTAATAGTATCTTTAAACGCTAAATAAGGCATCCCCGTTTCTACCTGCGATCGCATAATCGTTTTAAACAAGTCACGGGCATTCACACGCTTATATAAGGTAATTTCTCGATCTATTTCTGCCTCAATTAAACGATAGGCTTCTTCAAATTTTTCGCCCCATAATTCGGCTAATTCAATGCCTAATTTTTCTCGGACTTCATAAGGATCAACTAATGTCCATTGTTCTTTATTTTCCACCCGACGCATAAATTCATCGGTCAATATTAACTGAGGAAAAACATCATAAGCTTTCCGTCTTTGATCCCCGTTTTCTGTTTGTATTTCCAAAAATTCCGGGACATCTAAATGCCAAATATCCACCCCAACGGTAACGGCCCCGGCCCGTCGTCCCCCTTGGTTAACGGCGATCGCGGTATCATTTAATAACTTAATCCAGGGAATAATTCCCCCAGAGGCGTTATTTTTCCCCATCACCCAGCTACCGGTTGCCCGAATACGACTGACATTGACCCCGACACCACCGCCATTTTTAGAGATTCTCGCCGTGTTGGTAATTTCTTCAAAAATGCTCTCTAGGTTGTCGTCAATGGACAAAATGAAACAACTGGTCAAGGACCCCCCCGGAACCCGTAAATTAGCTAAAATGGGGGTAGCTAGAGACACTTTACGACTGGCGATGGCTTCGTAAAATCGTTTCGCCCAAGGTAATCTATTTTCAGGACTTTCGACGGTGGCCAGAAGTAAAGCACAACTTAATAAAGCTTCTTGGGGTAATTCTTGGGGTAAAAGATAACGACTGGTTAATAAAACAGCCCCGGCATAATCATAGTCCGTATCCCAGTCTGGATTAATCCATGATCCGGCTTCTTTTAATTCTGTCTTAGAATAGGTTAAAAGACGATTATCATATTGACCCGTTTCCACTTTAGTCTCAACGGTGGTTTCATAGTTCCCGTATTGATAACCTCGGTTAACGAGGGTATCTTTCCAAAGACTCCAAATATGGAGTCTACCAGCTACATAACGCCAGTCTGGTTCGGTGGGACTACACATTTCCAAAGCGCAGTTAATTAGGTTATCCTGGATCTCTCTGGTGGTAATACCGTCACGGAGACGAGTGGTTAACCCGGCTTCTAAGGCAATACTATTCACGTCTTTTTCGGCACAAGCCCAGTTGACAACAGCCCGTATCTTCCCGATATTTAATGCTGTCCACGACCCATCCCGTCGTCTTACTCGAATTTTACTTTCTCCTAGCTGTGAATGGTAGCTAGGGGTGGTGTGAGTGTCGCTGTGATGGGTTTGCTGAGGGGAAGTTATGACAGTGGGTTGCATCATTTATACTACTAAGTCTAATCAGAAAACTAATAATTTTGTACTTAATTTTCGTCGAAATTTATGCCAACTTGATAAGGACACTTTTTGGTTATACCACAGATATGGTGTCATGTCTGGGAGAATTTTCCATTGATTACCCTATATATAGATCATGGGGATTTTTAGGATAACTGCTTTTTCTCAGAATGATTGTGATTTCGACTACAGTTACAAAATAGTGGGAACTTCAATAATATTAATTCCAAATATGTTTTCAGATTTTTGGGTTAAAAAAATGTGAACAATAATAGAATTGCTCACATTACTTAATTTTTTTGTATCCTATTGCCTTCCTTCATTAGTAGCTTTTATTACTTCAATCATGCTCTTTGTCAGAACATAAATTAAAAGTGATATCGCTAAAATAATAGAGACGGGAACGCCTCCATTATCAAGTATTACCTTCAGCGTTTCTTCACTAAGAAGAGACACTGAGGAAGTTATGACAGTGGGTTGCATCATTTATATTACTAAGTCTAATCAGAAAACTAATAATTTTGTACTTAATTTTCGTCGAAATTTACGTCAACTTGATAAGGACACTTTTTGATTATACCATAGATATGGTGTAATGTCTGCTAGAATTTTTCATTGATTACTCTATATATAGATGATATGGATTTTTACGATAACTGCTTTTGGTGAGGATGATTGTTATCTGAACTACAGTTACACGCTTATTTGATAATTAGTAATTAATAATTAATAATTGCTTTTGGTAAATTATTGAGAAATATGATGATAGCATAATTAATCAGGTAATTTGATACTATGGGTAAATATCAGTAACATGACATAGGCAGTCGTTACTAAATAGTAAGGGTAAAAAAAGGAAAAACATGACAGTTTTACACGGAACTTGGATAGACGATAGACAAGAAAAATATTTTTTTATCTGGGGAGAAAATTGGCGATCTTTATCCGATGATCTTGAATTTCAAGATTCTATTTTAGTTCATCCTTTTGCGGTTAATAAAGATGAAATTGTTGAGAAATTAAACAGCAACAATATCACCATTCAGTTTAAAAAAGATATTCAATCAGTGTCAGGAATATTCTATTTACCGAGTCAATCAATTCCTAAGTCTAAACAAAACATTCCTTTATTATCAACACAATTAGAAGAAAATTTTTTTGAGCCAAAAGATATTAATTTGATTCCTTGTCAAGTGCAAGGAATAGCCTTAACCCTTGACAATACATTACAAATGTTAAGACAATTACCGTTAGGATTAACAGAGACAAGTGAAAACTTTATCGGAGAAGATTTACAATTTTGGACACATATTTATCGTTGGAGTCTTGACTTATTAACCAGGGGAAAATATTTACCAGGAATTGAACAAGAAGAAAATAAAACTTATGGACAATGGTATCCTTTACTCGATAGTTTAGTCGATCAGCAAAGATTCTCTAAATTTATGCAAACAATGCCCAATAGTTGTCTTGCTTATTATAACTTAATTGATGAGCAAATCTCCTATTCTTTGATTAAACAAACGATTATTCTTGATTTCTTTTCTACTATTATTGATCAACAAGTTCGGCAATTCGTTGATATTTCTATTACGTCTCATTCTTTTATTCAAAAGTGGTTACAATCTCTAACCCATGATTCGTCTCAATTTGAAGCCTCAGAAGTTGAAATTAAGGGATTAAAAAATGCCCTCAGTAACTGGACATCTTCTTTAGAAGAATATATTATTAGTTCTGATAATCAGCAACTAGGAATTAATCAGTTTAGAGTCTGTTTTCAACTTGAAACACCACAAAAAGATGAGAAGACATCAGAACAAACCAACTGGCGTTTAAACTATTGTTTACAAGCATTAGATGATCCTAATGTTTTAATTTCTGCTCAAGTTATTTGGTCTAATCCTGTTACTCAATTAGTCTGGACAAATAGAACCATTGATTACCCCCAAGAAACCCTATTAAAAGGACTAGGTTTAGCTTCACGATTATATTATATTATCGAAGATAGCTTACAAGAAGCTGATCCGAGCTATTGTGAATTAGATCCCATACAAGTGTATGAATTTATTCGCTCTATTGCCAATATTCTTAAAGATAACGGATTAGGAGTTGTCTTACCAGCTAGTTTAGAAAAAGGAGTAGAAGAGAAACGGTTAGGAATCAGTCTAAACGCCGAAGTTAAAGCCAAAAAAGGACAAAGACTGAGTTTAAAAAGTCTATTAAACTATAAGCTAAATTTGGCGATCGGGGATAAAACCATCTCTAAAAAAGAATTTGAGAAACTATTAGCTCAAAAATCCCCTTTAGTGGAAGTTAAAGGAGAATGGATCGCCCTACAACCGGCTGATGTCAGGGCAGCTCAGGAAATTTTAAATAAGTCTTATGATCCCCTAGAATTATCTGTCGAAGATGCTTTAAGATTCAGCACGGGGGATAGTTCAACCATTGCCAAACTACCCATTACTAACTTTGAAGCAACAGGCGACTTAGCCAATTTAATTAATGCTATAAATAATAATGAATCTATCCCAATGATCGAAAATATACCAGGATTTAAAGGTCAATTACGTCCCTATCAACAGCGAGGCGTGGGTTGGTTAGCATTCTTAGAAAAATGGGGCTTAGGTGCTTGTTTAGCCGATGATATGGGACTCGGAAAAACACCGCAATTAATTGGCTTTTTATTACACTTAAAAAGCGAAAATATGTTAGAACAACCGACATTAGTAGTGTGTCCTACATCAGTGTTAAATAACTGGGAAAGGGAGGTTAAAAAATTCGCCCCCAGTCTGTCTACTTTAATTCATCATGGAGATAAGCGAAGTAAAGGGAAAGCCTTTGTAAAAGCAGTTAACCAAAAAAATGTTATCATTACCAGCTATTCTTTAATCTATCGAGACATCAAAAGTTTTGAATCAGTAGAATGGCAAGGTATTGTATTAGATGAGGCACAAAATATTAAAAATCCTCAAGCCAAACAATCTCAAGCAGTGCGTCAACTTTCTACACAATTTCGTATTGCTTTAACCGGTACTCCAGTCGAAAATCGCTTAAGTGAATTATGGTCAATTCTCGACTTTCTCAACCCAGGATTTTTAGGAACCCAGCAATTTTTCCGCCGTCGTTTTGCCACTCCCATTGAAAAATATGGGGATAAACAATCATTACAAATTATGCGTTCTTTGGTACAACCTTTTATTTTAAGACGCTTAAAAACCGATAAAACCATTATTCAAGATTTACCCGAAAAACAAGAAATGACTGTCTTTTGTGGTTTATCCTCAGAACAAGCACAACTTTATCAAGAATTAGTCGATAATTCTCTCATTGAAATCGAAGAAAAAACAGGAATTCAACGAAAAGGCTTAATTTTAAGTTTACTACTCAAACTCAAACAAATTTGTAACCATCCCGATCACTTTCTCAAGAAAAAGACCCTAAAAAAAGCCGAACAATCTGGTAAATTATTAAGACTAGAAGAAATGTTAGAAGAATTAATTCAAGAAGGAGATCACGCTTTAATCTTCACTCAATTTTCTGAATGGGGAAAACTCTTAAAACCCTATTTAGAAAAAAAATTTCATCAAGAAGTTCTCTTTTTATATGGTGCAACTCGTAGAGTTCAAAGACAAGAAATGATTGATCGCTTTCAACACGATCCCAATGGACCGAGAATTTTTATTCTCTCCTTAAAAGCAGGAGGAACCGGACTCAATTTAACCCGCGCTAACCATGTTTTTCATATTGATCGTTGGTGGAATCCTGCCGTAGAAAATCAAGCCACCGATCGCGCATTTCGTCTCGGACAAAAAAGGAATGTTCAAGTGCATAAATTTGTCTCTACCGGAACCTTAGAAGAAAGAATTAATGAGATGTTAGAAAGTAAACAAAAATTAGCCGAACAAACCGTTGATTCTGGCGAACAATGGTTAACAGAATTAGATACCGATCAACTACGAAACCTATTATTATTAGATCGAGAGGCCATTATTGATGAACAATAATTACATTGAGCCGTCTACTATACTGGAATAGTAGACTGAGAAGATCAAGGAAAATTTTTATGTTTAAATCTCTTGTGGTGGGAGGTGCGATCGCCATTGTGGGAATAACCCTACCTACGACTGCTTATGGTCAATTTAATGCCGGTTCTATATCGCCAACCATAGAAACCGAAACCGTTGCTAACCCTGAAGTTAGTCCCATCGAGTTACAACAGTTTGTGCAGGTAATTAAGCAGTTTCAACGGATTGAACGGTATATGCAAATGCAAATGGCTAAAGCAATCAAGAAAGAAGGATTAACCCCCGAAAAATTCATGGAAATTAATGAGAGTCAAAGACAGTTGCGATCGCAGTCGGTTAATTCCTCAGAAGACTTAGAAAAATTCAGAAAAGTGGTGGTAGAATTTCAAGACATCATGGATGAAGCTGAGGAAAGACGACAAAGTACCGTAGAAAATCAGGGATTAGAACTAGATAGATTTCTAGAAATTGAGAAAATTGTCGCCGGAAACAAACAATTACAAAGCAAAGTAGAGCAAATGTTAGGTAATTAATGGCTTTAGGGGTCAGGAAACTGTTACCATATCTAAATTCTGACTCCCTAAAAATTATAATGTATGAAATCCTTTTATTGGCCAATTGAACAGTTACCTGGGTTAAGTAAAGCCAATCAACAACAGTTAAAATCTTTAGGGATTAATCATACTCAAGATTTACTCAGGGTAACTAAAACTCAAGCAAATAAACAAGATTTAGCGAATCAATTAAAATGTCAACTACAATTAATCAATAAATGGGTGGCTTTAGCGGATTTAGCTAGGGTTCCTACTGTCGGATGTGATTATTGTGGGGTTGTTCTACACTCAGGTATTATATCAGTCAACCAATTAGCTCAAACTACTGTGAGTTCTTTACATCGACAAATTCTTAAGTTACAAGTTGCCACGTTACAACGAAAAGATTTATGTCCCTCTCCTGATGTGGTCAAAACCTGGATTAATGAAGCAAAAATAATTAATCATGAATCCTAGGAGTAATTAACCCTACTATCGCACTACTCATATCTTGCACCTTCGTTTAAACTAGCTAGTTTAGGAGGCAAGAGGCAAGAGGCAAGAGGCAAAAGTATTTCATTTTGATGCTAACTTATTCAAAATTGACTACTTTTTCATAATTATTTAGTTTTTATGTACTGATGCAAGATGTCAGACTACAAAAAATAGTTAGGACACTGGTTAACCTTGAAACTGTTATCTAATCAAGCATTGCCCATTGCCTACCCCCCTGCCCCTAACCCCCCCTGCCCCCCTTATAAAGGGGGGTGTGGGGGGTGTGGGGGGTGCAAGCTGTGAGTATATAAAAATATCTATGTAAAGACAATTTAAAATAAATCATAGTCTATGGTTATTAGATAAATTAAATTTTTTTATATTTTTTTTCTTAAAACATAAGTTTTTGTTAAATAAAGATGATAAACTGATCTATTAAGTCAACCGATTAACTTAGTTAACTAACTCAAAATCTCAAATAATAACAGCCATTAACATAACAGCTTAAAGTAGTATAACGTTTATTTATAACAACTTTCTGCTTTCTTATTAATTTTATTAATCAATATCTTTTCTGCTTAAATGATAGGCAGTCGGAGGTTTTTATGTCCAATTTTTCTCCCGTAACCCGTCGTAAGTTCTTACGCAATTCAGCTTTATCGGCTGCTGGAGCAATACTATTAAAAGGATGTGGCGGTAATTCTGTTGAACAGGGCGGTACTAACGCATCAACCATTCAACCTGTAGCAGATATCAGCCCTGAGATGCAACCAGAAACCACAAGTATTCAATTGGGCTATATTCCTATTGTCGAGGCTGCCGCCTTGGTTGTCGCTAAAGAGCAGGGATTTTTCGCTAAATATGGCATGACAGACGTACAATTGTCCAAGCAAGCAAGTTGGGCCTCGGCTAGGGATAACCTCACCATTGGTTCTGACGGTGGGGGTATTGATGGGGGACAGTGGCAAATGCCTATGCCTCACTTAATTACCGAGGGTATCATCACCAATGGTCAAAAAGTTCCTATGTATGTTTTAGCACAGTTAAACACCCAAGGGAATGGAATTGCTGTTGCACCGATGCACGAGGGAAAAGGAGTCTCCTTAGACATCGCCCAAGCAGCGGAGTATATTAAGCGTTTCCCCTCTACCAACGGTAGAAAGTTCAAAGCGGCGCATACTTTCGCCAATGTTAACCAAGATTTCTGGATTCGCTATTGGTTCGCTGCCGGAGGCATAGATCCGGACACAGACATCGATTTACTCGCCGTTCCTCCTGTTGAAACCGTTAAAGGGATGCGTAACGGGACTATCGACGCATTTAGTACAGGAGATCCTTGGCCCTATCGTATTATTGCCGAAAATATTGGTTATATGGCGGGTTTAACCTCACAAATTTGGCAATTTCATCCTGAAGAATATTTGGCGATTCGTGCCGACTGGGTAGATAAAAATCCCAAAGCAACCAAAGCGTTATTAAAAGGATTAATGGAAGCACAACAGTGGATTGATAACAACAATAATCGGGCCATGGCTGTGAAGATGTTAGCCGGAAACAACTACTTTGATGTACCGGTTGATATTCTAGAAGCTCCCTATAAAGGTAACTATAAGATGGGGGATGGCAAAGCAACGATTAAAGATATCAACATGGGGCCATTATATTGGAAAGATGGCAAAGGGAACGTTTCTTATCCTTATAAGAGTCACGATCTTTGGTTTTTAACAGAAACATTACGATGGGGTTTTCATAACGATCAAATATCCGATTTTGATACGGTACAAAAAATTATCGATAAGGTAAACCGTGAGGATATTTGGAGAGAAGCCGCTACCGAAGCAGGGTTTACGGCCGATATTCCTGCTGATACCTCCAGAGGCGTCGAAACCTTCTTTGATGGCGTTACCTTTGATCCCCAAAATCCACAAGCTTACTTAAATAGTCTGAAGATTAAACGAGTGTAAATCAGTCCAATAGGACGATCTTCTCTATCAGTCATTTAAGCGTTATTTGCATGACTATCGGGTGCGTTTTCGACGCACCTTTTTATTGTCCTAGAATACTCTCAAATATTGAGAAAAGCATCTGGGAGTCTTGCCGTGTTTCGACCCCAAATGCTTTCCTACTAGCTCTCTCACACCACACTTTATCGATAATTCATCGACTTACCCATAAATTAAAATATTTATCTTAAAGTAGCAATAGGTAATGGACAGTTTAATAACTGTCACCTTAATTAAAGATTTCTGAGATCAACATTAGACAACAAAAAATCCCCGTACTGATGACAGGGATATAGCAAGAGGAAACCAAATAAACTTAATTACCGTCCTAGAGTTTGAGAATAGGAAACCAATCCAGCACTTAACACTTGTCCAAAGTTGTTAATGCGATCTTGTTGTCCTATCCGTGTGGGGGCCGAAAATGTGTCGGTTAAGCCCATGGCAGTAAACATAACGGTAGCAGTGAGAATGATATAGTTACGAATAATAATAGTGTTGTTGGTGGTGTTTAACATTGGTTTGACCTCTTGTCCTCTTCTTACCCTTATCTTATGAGGCCATCACAGGTGATGTCAGTCCCAAAAGTTAGGCATATTAAGGGTTTTGGCGATTTTCATAGGTGGTATAAAGTGGAAATAAGTAGAAGTGGTTTAGTTATTCATGGTCAGCATCCAACTATAAACCACTGTGAGGACGAAAACTAAAGTAACTAAAAGTTCTGTATGGTCAGATACCCAATGAGAGAAACTTTCTGTTAAAAATAGTAAACTTTCTTTTCTTTTACGTCCTAGTTGCTTCATTAATATTTCTACTTCTCGATCAACTTCTTCTATGGAAAGTTTTCCTTGTTGATAAAGGGATTCGATTTCATCAAGTTGTTGCCAATATTCTTTTGTTGCTTCAAACAAATCAGGAAACATAAAGGATTATCTTTTAACTCTTCTCAAACGTAGATTAATAAAGTTCAGTTAATAAATAGTGGAAGAGGGAGCATTTTGCCCCCCCATTCAGTTTTTCAGTAACTTTGGAAACTGAAAGGGATTTTATGATTACATAATGCCGAGTTGGGAGAGAATTCCTTGTCCGGTGAAGTATTCAACTGCAACACCAATGACGAATCCTAGCATGGCTAAACGACCATTCCAAGTTTCTGCAAATTCGGTAAATCCTAGTTTTGTTTCTTGGTTATCCATAAGAGTGACCTCCGTGATTGAATGTAAATTTTCATTACTTAAATCATACAAAAGTTTACAAAGAAGTCACAGGGGGGAAAACCGTAATTAACCGAATTTACGCCTTTAGAGAGAGATGACTAAAATGAAATCTAAAAAAAATATTAAGAAAATCTGAAATCCCGACACATAACTTTACAATGAAATTGTCATCATAAAAGCCGTCAGCCACTTTTATATAAGGCTGGCATATAAATAAGTCTCCCCAAGAATTGTAATTCTTGGGGATAATTTTTGTCTTGCAACTATTAAATTATTGAGCTAACCACATACCATGAAACCCATAGGGAACCCGTTGAGGTATTTCTATGGTGGCCACAGGAGAAGCAGTAAAGTCTTGAGCATCAATAATCACTAATTCTGAGGTATTTGACCCTTCATCATGGACAAAAGTCAGTAACCATCCCTCATCTTCTTTATCTGCATCAGGGTTAGGAGCAAAAATGGGTTCACCTCCGTATCGATGACCACCAAAATGATGAATATCAAAGCCTCCTTTCTCAAAATCATGTTTAATAATGCCATCAAATTTAGGCTCAGAAGACTCTGCCATTTTCCCTGAATAACCATAACAGTTTTTTCTGCCTGTATATTGTTCATTAATACGAGGAAATTCTGAAGGCAAATCACACAAACCTTGTTCTTGAACCTGACCCGTTTTAAGATTAAAACGCCATTCATGAAGACGGGGAATATCGGATTCTTTAGTTTCCTCCCTTACTTCTCCTAATACCGTCGTAGCATTCATCCGACAAGCAATTAAAACAATTTCGTCCCCTTCTTCATAGGCATTTAAGGTATGGAAAATATAACAAGAATTACTTTCAAACCAGCGCACATCTTCATTATTGCCTTGTCTTGGAACAATCCCAAAACGCGACGGGGTATCATGTTCAAACTGTAAGGGAGATTCTCCTTTTTGCATTCTTTCCGGGCGAAAGGTGAAAGGCAGATCGAGAAAAATGGTATAGTTTTCTGTAATGGCAAAATCGTGCATCATCACCCCAACCGGTAAGTCAATGGGAACCGTTTTTAATAAGTCTCCTTGTGGGGAAATAATCCCGTATTGTAAATAGGGAGGTTGAACCATTGAGTAGCCGAAAAACATCATTTCCCCCGTCATAGGATCGATTTTTGGATGGGCCGTAAAAGGAGACATTAACTTACCATCAAAATTATGAGAGCCTAAAGTATCTAATTCAGGAACCGTTAAAGCGTGGGGTTCACCCCCTTCCCAAAGTGCCAGGAGACGGTCAGCATGATACACTAGAGCCGTGTTAGCGGTGTTTTTGACAGGTCCATAGGGGTTATCCATTTGGGGCGGTTCTAGCATCCCTGTCCATAGGGGTTGATTGGCTTCTTTTTCTAAGCAATAGCCACGAGTTTGAACAAAGCGGTTACGGTAAGACGCTTTGCCATCTTCGATGTGTACCCCATGAATCATCCCATCCCCATCAAACCAATGATACTCACCGATGGGGCTAAATTGGGGGTTAGGACCATTTCTGAGGAACATTCCCCTTAAATTTTTGGGAATTTCTCCAGTCACTGTTAAATTATGAGTGGTTATTTCTCGACTAACAGGAGCAAAATTACCTGAAAGATAAGGATTGATTTTGATGGTTGTGGTCATTTTAAAATTTAATTATTTTCTATTTTTTGATCATAACAAATTGAGTATTTTTTTCGTAAACTAATAGCATCAAGTTGACTTAAATTTCGTTTAATTAATCAATATATGTCTTCTCCTTTCCCTGGAATGAACCCCTATCTAGAACACCCAGAAATTTGGCCAGGTTTTCATCTCTTACTCATTGCTACCCTAGCAGAATCATTATCCCCTCAACTCCGTCCCAACTATTCGGTATCAGTTGAAGTGCGAATGTACGAAACCACTGGAGAACAATCTCTTTTAGTCGGAATTCCTGATGTATCGATTCAGAATAATTTAACAGATGAAACAAAAAAACAAACCGATAGAGTTGCCGTTTCTCCTCCTCCGAGTCAACCAATGAGGGTTATGGTTCCCATTCCTGAGACGATTAAACAAGGGTATTTAGAAGTTCGAGAGGTAACAAGCAAAGAAGTGATCACAGTGATAGAAGTGCTTTCCCCTGTTAATAAGCGGCCAGGGAAAGGAAGACAAGCATATATCAGCAAACGAGAACGAATTTTAGGAAGTTCTAGCCATTTAATCGAAATTGACCTATTGAGAGCTTGGCAACCCATGCCACTTATTGGCAATACGCCTGTTAGTGATTATCATATCTTAGTTAGTCGGGAAGATTGTCGTCCAACAGCCGATCTTTACGGGTTTAATTTACAAGATCCCATTCCTTGTTTTTCCTTACCTTTGCGTAGAGGAGATTCTGAACCGATTATTGATTTACAAAAATTGTTAAATGATATTTACGATCGCACTGCCTATGATCTCAAACTTAATTATAATAGTGATCCAGTGCCACCCTTATCAATAAAAGATCAAGGTTGGGTCAATGATTTATTAACAGAAATTAATTGATAATTTTCCTTATATTTTCAGCAATACGACGAATAAGAGCAACAGTCACAGAATTGCCAATTTGATAATAAAGCTTACTGTCTGCTAATTTAGGGAATTTAAAGCTATCAGGAAACCCTTGAAACCTGGCGCATTCTCTAGGGGTTAATTTGCGAATACCATAGTCATCTAAAATGATAGGCACATTGTGTCCTCCTGTCCCCATATTTGCTGTTAAAGTCGGACAAACATTACTTTGATTTTCTCGAACATAAACCCGTCGCCATTGATAAACGGTATCCCAAGAAGTCATGGCTTTTTTTAGTTTCGGATAATATTTATGAGTTTTTTGATAATAATATTTGTCTGGTTTTTTGTCAGTATCAATTAAATCTCTGATAGTGGTTTTTAGTGTAATGGGTTTAGGAAACTTAAACGAGGTTGCCTTTTCAACCTTATCCCGATTAAACCCTACAATAAAAATTCTTTCTCTATTTTGGGGAATGTTAGCATGAGTCATGGTATTAATAACTTGATGATGAACACAATAACCTAATTCATCTTCTAAGATAGTTTGCATCTTTGAAAAAGTTCTACCCTTATCGTGTCTAGCTAAATTTTTGACATTTTCTAATAAAAAACTATTGGGTCGATGATAATCTAAAATACGAGCAATATCAAAAAATAGGGTTCCTCTGGTATCTTCAAACCCTTTGCGATAACCAGCAACTGAAAACGCTTGACAGGGAAACCCTGCTAATAAGATATCATGAGGGGGGATACTGGGGGGTGCAATTTTAGTAATATCTCCCTGGGGTACTTCGTTAAAGTTAGTAAAATATGTTTTTTGAGAGTTGGTATCCCATTCGGAACTAAACACACATTTATCCAGTTCCTTAACTTCAAAACCGAGTCTTAAACCACCGATTCCTGCAAATAGATCAACTATTTTCATATAATGTATCTTAGAGACTATTCTTAAAGAAATAATAATAAGGAATTTTGTAGGGTGGGCAAGGTTTCCAAGGATAAAGTCAGTTTAAATCAGTCTTTAACTTGCCCACCCTTAACTATTTCCATTCGGGATGGGGTTCCATGGGTAAACAAGTGCCAAACTTATTAATTTGATTAATCATTTGATACAGTCGTCCCGAATTTTGTCGATTAAAGTGTAAGGTTAAACGGGGAAGATTAGCCGTTTCTTCTTCAGTTTCTTGGGGTAATGCTGCGCTTTTTTCGATCTTTCCTTTAACCAAAATATCTGAATAGTTTTCATTCAGTTGTTCAACTTGTTCATCGGTTAATTCAGAATTTAGTCGTAACACTAATAAATTATCAATATAACGACTGGAATGATAGACACAATAAAATTCACGAATGGCATTACAAGCAGTGGCTAAACTATCCGTAATGGTGTAAAGACTCGAATCTTCTGAACTAATTAAACCCCGTGACAATAGGTTATTATAATTATATTCATGCCAAGTTTTCCAATAGTCTCCGCCCGGTTCATCAATTAAGACTAAAGGACAAGGGCCATATTTTCCAGTTTGACATAAGGTTAAGGTTTCAAATGCTTCATCTTGGGTTCCAAACCCTCCAGGAAATAAAGCAACTGCGTCACTTTCTCTTAAAAAGAAAAGTTTACGAGTAAAGAAGTATTTAAACTGAATTAATTTCTCATCTCCAGCAATAAAAGGGTTGGTTCCTTGTTCAAAGGGTAAATCAATATTTAAGCCAAAAGAATGCTCTCTTCCAGCCCCCTCGTTTCCTGCTTCCATGATACCTCCTCCTGCCCCGGTGAGGACCATAAAGCCAAATTGAGTGATATAACGGGCAAATTCTACGGCGAGGCGATATTCTGAACTTTGAGGGGATAAACGGGCTGACCCAAAAATGGTAACTTTACGAATGTGACGATAGGGATAAAATACCTGAAACCCTTTTTCTAAGTCTTCTAAGGTGGTGGTTAATATTTTCCAATCTAACCGATCAACTTCTTCCCCTGCAATGCGTAATAAGACTCCTAATGCCCGTTCTATCAATTTACCATGTTCATGTTCGGCTAAATTGTCTATTAGTTTTTCTATGTCTGAGGAAAAAGAAAATTGTTGGTTATTGGCAGATAAGGTCATAATTAGGATAATAGAGTCTGTTAGGAGAAAATTATCGATAGATTAAGAAATTGAAAAAGTCTGATTATTTCATAGCATTGTGTTGAAGACTACTTCTATTTTACCTAAAATTTTGCTACATTATTATCATTATGCCTTAATTTCTGAAAAAATTATGATAATTTCTTTCCTAAAGCGTTTTAGCACAGGTGCATTGCTCGGTTTAATATTAGGGGGTTTATCTTGGTATAATAGCAAATTTTTTGGTCATTCAATCCCTTTGAGTATAGGAATTTCAGGTTGTTTGCTTCTCAGTCTTTTGTGTGGTTTAATCATCGCTAAATTTGGTTACAAAGGGTTAGAATCTTTATTAAATAGTTTTTATGAATAGGTAGCATTAAATAGGTCGTTTAAAACTAAGCAATTCAGCTTTATTAAGACACATCAAGAATCGTTAATTGTTTTCAAATGGCATCTCCTATCGGTCACAGTTTAGCAGGATGTTTCGGCTTTTTGTTAGTTCGGGAAAATCCTCAATTTTTGAAATATTTTTCATCAAAACAATTACTTATTACTGGGATTATTATGGCTAATTTACCTGACACTGATTTTCTGTTAGGTTATTTATTCTATCAAAATTTTAATGCCATTCATCGTCAGTTTACTCATAGTTTCTTTGTGGGTTTTGTTGTTTGTATTGTTATCTTTGTTTGTCTCAGATTTTTTAAACCAATACCCTTATCTTTTTTAGTTTGGTTTTGGGGACTATATTTTAGTCACATTCTATTAGATATGTTAGCCTACGATCGCTATCTTCCTGCTGGTGTACAATGTTTTTTGCCCTTCAGTTCTAATTATTTTGCTTTTCCTATTTCTATTATTGGGGGACTGAGTTTGACAGGGGGAATTATCCAATTGAATAATTTTCTAACTATCTTACAGGAAATTGTGGTTATTCCTCTTTTGTTTTGGGCTATTTTATTTTTAACTAAAACAATTTATAAAAATGTACAAAGTCACAATTAAAATTACTAACAGGGAAGTTTGACCGTAAAAGTTGCCCCTTGACCTTCCCCCCGACTTTCAGCCTGTACTGTTCCACCATGTAATTCCACCAACTGGCGAACGATGGCCAAACCTAAACCCAGGCCACCAAAGGAACGACTCGTAGAACTATTGGCCTGCCGAAAACGTTCAAAGACATAGGGCAAAAATTCTGCACTGATCCCTTGACCTGTGTCAGCCACCACAATTTCTACGTGAGAGTTAATCCGTTGTAGAACAATGGTTACCTCTCCCTGTTTCGGTGTGAATTTGACGGCATTGCTGAGTAAATTCCAGACAATCTGCTGTAATCGCTCAGAATCTCCTAAAATGGGGCTGGCTGCTGGATCGAGAGCCGATTGCAGTCGGATATTTTTTGCATCTGCAGCCGGTTTAAGGGTATCGATCGCTGCTTTAATCACTGGTAATAGTTCCATAGCTCGAATCTGAAGGCGCATCTTACCAGTAATAATTCGGGAAACATCGAGGAGATCATCAATCAAATGTGCCTGAGATATGGCATTGCGTTCGATTATTTGCAAACCCCGATTTAGTCCTGCTTCATCTAAATTTTTGCTTTGCAAAATCCCAGACCAACCTAGGATGGCATTGAGGGGAGTCCGAAGTTCATGGGAAATAGTTGAGAGAAATTCGTCTTTCAAGCGATTCATCTTCTCAGCTTCGGCCCGTGCTTTTTGTTCTTGCACCAGAAGTTTAGCTCGCTCTTCTTCTAGTTGCTGACGCAGTCGGATTTCTTTTGCCAATTCGTCGATCTTCTTGTTAAGGAGAATAAATCGGGTACTGGCAGATTCCCGTTGTTTTAATCGTAATAAAATCAGTGCAGGGAATTCGGGGGAGGAAGGGCGCACGGTTGCCCCTTCGCAGCGACATAAGCAAGTTTCTCCGTTGTTGGTAGTCCAGGCTAATGCTCCGATCACCATTTCTCCGCTGCTCGAACAATTGCGCAGATATTGCTTAACCTGATGCGGAGGATTGGTGACCAACTCAAAGAGGGTTTTTCCTTGTACTATCTGAGGGGATAGCCCCAATAACTTGGAGAAGGACGGGTTAACTGCCAGTATTTGACCTTTTTGTGCCATCAGGAGCATCGGCTCCGGCAAAACTTTAGCAAATTCTAGGAACTGTTCGGGACTTACCAATCATTTTCTCCCTTAAAATATTCTCTTCCTTGACTGGCTTGGGCCTCGGCAGTGGGTTGCAAATAAATCACCACTCGGCAACCCGATGCACCCATGGCAATGGTCTCTTGTAATTCTACCTTGGCATAACCGAGATTGTCCGCTGCAATGGAACCAAAAACATTTGAGGTCATCATGCACATGGCAGGGCGATCAATCACTTTGTCCCCAAAGGGACAAGCATTATTCCCTAAGACAATCTTTTCATCGGTTTGTTCGATAATATAAAAGTCGCCCTGAATGCGCTTTTTTAAGTCTACTAAAACCTCACCTACTTGCTCTGGAGTTAGGCGAGATACCTTTAAAGCTGCTTTATAGTCTTGGTCTATGTGTTTTCCCATGTTTTGACCCACCACACTAATAAACCCTGAAGTTTCTTCTAAACCGACAACATCCTGTAATGTACCGGCTAACTCGTGAATTAAGGTCCGCAAAAATCTATCTCGCTCCAAAGGTATTGTCAAATTTTTCACGGGTATTTTAGACTCAAGAGGACTATTCATGGCAATATCTAATAAACATAGTTCAGTAAAAATTTACCCAAACCATAACTATAATGCTATTGGGGGACTTATACAATCTAACTAAAGATTGACTTAACTCAAAAGCAAATAGTCGTTGAAGATGGCAAATGAAGAGCGATCGCTTAGGAACCCTTTTGCTTTGCCCCCTCTTTTTTAGCCGACTCTTATTATACTGCTTTTTTTGGCTATAATTATTATTTTAACATAAATTTTTGTTGTTTATTTACTATTATTCTCGGTCTTGTCAGGAATATTAAAAGATATGAGCAAAGCCACGATTCAAATTACTAACTATCAAGAACAAATAGAATCAATTAAACAAATTAGAGTCAATGTATTTCAAAAAGAACAAGGGGTTGATCCTGCTTTAGAATTTGATGGTTATGATGATAATTGTCTTCATTTTCTTGCTTATTTAGATGGAAAACCAGTAGGAACCACAAGAATTAGATATTTAGATGAAAGTACCGCAAAAATAGAACGATTAGCCGTTTTAAATCATGCAAGAGGCCAAGGTATTGGTAAAGCATTAATGAAAGCAGCGATCGCTTTTATTCAAGAACAAAAAACTTACCAAAAAATTATTATTCATGCTCAAGTTTATATTCAAAGTTTATATGAAAAATTAGACTTTGAACCCATAGGCAATCGCTTTATTGAAGCAGATATTGTTCATATTAAAATGGTTAAGTTATTAGGGAATAGGGAATAGGGAATAGGGAATAGGGAATAGGGAACAGTTAAGTAAATTATTGAATATAATTAAAATAATGAAATTTTTATAAATAAACGTTTAATCAATGTCTAAAGAAGTTATCGTTATAGGAGCAGGAATCGGTGGATTAACCGCCGGGGCATTACTCGCTCGTCGGGGTTATGATGTTACCGTGTACGAACAGGCTTACGTACCGGGGGGTTGTGCTTCAACCTTTAAACGTCGTGGGTTTACCTTCGATGTAGGGGCGACACAAGTGGCAGGGTTAGAACCCGGTGGCATTCATCACCGCATCTTTGCAGCATTAGACATTGACTTACCCCCTGTAACCCCTTGTGATCCCGCTTGTGCCGTCTTTTTACCAGGGGAAACCCAAGCGATTAATGTGTGGCGCGATCGCAAAAAATGGCAACAAGAAAGACAAAAACAGTTCCCCGGCAGTGAACCTTTTTGGCAGTTATTAGCTAAACTATTTCAAGCGAGTTGGAAGTTTCAAGGGCGAGATCCGGTTTTACCTCCTCGTAATCTTTGGGATGTGTGGCAACTCACCACTGCTTTGCGCTTAGATACCTTGATCACGGTTCCCTTTACCTTGATGACAGTGGGGGATGCCTTACGCTTATATGGATTATACGATAATCAAAGACTGAAAACCTTTTTAGATTTACAATTAAAACTCTATTCTCAAGTCAACGCCGACGAAACCGCCTTATTGTATGCAGCCACCGCGTTAGGGGTATCCCAGGAACCCCAAGGATTATATCATTTACAAGGAAGTATGCAAGTATTAAGCGATCGCTTGGTGGAAGGGTTAGAACAACATGGGGGAAAACTATTCACCGGCCATTCTGTTGAGAAAATAGAAACCCTTGAAAATCATCAAACTAAAGTGATTATCCGTCAGCGTAAAACAGGGAAAACCTTCACCAAAACCGCCGATCACGTTGTTGCTAATGTTCCTGTGCAAAATTTAGTTAAAATGATTGATGGTCTTAGGAAACCTAGGTTAAACCTCTATCAGCAACGGGTGGATAAACTTCCCGAAGCATCCGGGGCCTTTGTTATTTACTTAGGAGTAACAGATGAAGCTATTCCGAAAAATTGTCCCCCTCATCTACAATTTTTGTATGATTATGACGGAGTAATTGGGGAAAATAATTCTTTATTTGTTTCAGTGAGTAAACTTGGAGATGGTCGGGCCCCAGACGGACAAAGAACCCTTATCGCTTCAAGTTTCACCGATACGCAGATATGGAATAATATCAGTGAAGAAAAATATCAACAATTAAAACAAGAATATAGCATTGAAGCGATCGCCCGTTTAAGCAACTATTTTCAGCTTAATTCTAATACGATTATTCACCAAGAAGCAGCCACCCCTCGCACCTTTGCTTATTATACGGCCAGGGATAAGGGTATTGTCGGAGGGATTGGTCAACGGGTGTCGACCTTTGGTCCGTTTGGTATTGCCACCCGTACCCCAGTTAAAAATCTCTGGTTAGTCGGAGACTCAACCCATCCCGGAGAAGGAACTGCAGGGGTTAGTTATTCAGCATTAACCGCAGTCAGACAGATCGAAAATAAGAACTCTATTTAAAGTTTTGTAGGGTGGGCAAACTTTTGTACTTTATAGGTAGTCCAGATCAATCTCTGATTTGCCCACCTTACCGTCTTAAAATTTTGTGTATAAACAGTCTCTTAATTGGCCTTGGTTGACTATTGATTTATAGTAGTTAATGAGAAAAAACACGACTAAGGAAATTTCGCCTTTAGCCGTGTTCATACACTTTAATTTACTGTTTGAGTTTATTTGGAGTTTGTAGATGTTTTAGTCTCGGACTCCAGTTGACTCTCAAGTCTAGGTAGTTGTTCTCGATGTGGGATATCTTCTGTTCTGAAAGCTGGACCCACACCTAACCCAAAAATAGCGGCAATAATGGCAAGAATCATCATAAATTCTTCTTTGGTCAAGCTAAACTTGAAATTCAGGTTTCCACTAAAACGAAATTTATTGTCATTTTCTGTTGACTTTCTTTCTGGCTTTTTATTACCCATAATTGATTACTTCTCTGTATCTGTTCGTGTCTCTTTTATCATCCCCTATCCCTCTATATACCTGCATTCCCAGGATATTGCTTTAAACACCAGGTATTGACAAAATAAAGTTTTTATGATATGCCAAAATTGACCGCAGTTGGAAAAACAAAAATCATTTCAATTCTTTGTCAAAGCATACAAAGGTTGAATCGTTGGCCTGACTCAGAAACCATTTTAGTCAGTGGTTTCTCGTGTAGAAAAATAACAATTACCGTCGCAGAAATTCAAAAAAAATTATCTTATAATGATAATTTATCTGGTTATGAAATAGACTATTTAGCTAAACTTTTGTGGAAAGAGTTGATTTTTCAAAAAATAACTAAAAATCGCAAAATTAATTCTTTGAAACAGCTTCAACTTCAATTTGCTCGTGATACTAATGAAGAAGAGAGAAATAGAATCAATTATTCTTTGGATACAATAATTAAAACTAATAATAAAAGCAATAATCATCAACAAAATGACTCTGATTTGATTAATTTTCTCAATGATGAAGCCTGTTATGAAGCCTATAAAACTTTTTATATTACTAATGGTTCTTTTCGGACTTGCCAAAGATTTTTACAAGCATCAGCAAAAGAAAGTCAAAGTTCGACAACAGTAAAATATCTGGTTAACACAGTTAATAATTTAGCCCAAAGCTTAAAAATTGATATTTTTGACATCAATGATTTATTTTTATTTGAATATCAACAAAAAGATTTGAAGCCTGAAGTTATTCTATCTATTAAAAAAGAATCTTTACAAAATTTGAGAAACATTTTACAAAATCTTAGAAAAATTTTCTCTAACGATAATAACTTACCTGATATTAGTAAGATTCAGCAATATTATCTTGAGAAAAGTGGATGGAATACTCTAAAAAGAGGTAAAAAACCTGATCTTCTTACCTATTTATCAGAAAGAAAAGAAAATACTTTGTTAAGGTTTATCGCACATTTGATTAAATCAACTAATAATGATTTAGCAGAAGAACTGACTAATTGGTTGACAGTAAAAGGATGCTTTTTTGCTCAAACTCCTCAAGAATTTGATGCTGATCAATTTTTACGTCAATTTACTATACTTCTTGATATGAATGATAATCTTCCTCATTCTCAATCGTCACCTCAATCATTTCTCATGATTAGCTTTAAAAAATCAAATAACAATTATAAAATTAGTTGTTGGTTTGCTTCAGAAAATCAATCAACACCAAGAAATATCCATCAATCAACCTTAACTAATTTGAGAGAAATTAACCAAGAATTAGATAATACAGTTCAAAATTGCATGAATCAAATTATAGAGAAGGAATGGTTAGGATTTCACGAAGCTATTTCTTCTATGAGAATAGAACTTTTCGTAGATTATAATTTAATTAATCTAGATTATTATGCTTGGGAATTTAAAATAGGAAGAAAAAAGAGAAGATTGCCTAATATTATTTTACGGTTACAAGAAAGACAAGAATTAGTACAAATGCTTAATGATAAAAAATCACTATCAAGTAGTACGAGGCAAGAACTAACAGAACAGAATGAACAATGGAATCAGAAATGGAATCAGTTAAATAATAATCAAGGAAATTTTGGATTAAAAAGTCAAATGCCAAGTCCTTATATTGGACTAAAATCTTGGAATTCTTTAACTCACTATTGTCTTGAATATTTAATTGATGATAGCTTACCAGCAGCGATTTGGTATAGAAATAAAAATGATCAATTTCGTCAAGAAATGATAGAAACTACCATCAATAATTTACTGAAAAATAATATTAATCAGCTTCCTGATAAGTTGAGTAAAATTCGTAAACAAGCGAATGGAAATCCCACAGAAGTTGCTTCTCATTTATCATTACTGTGGGACCCTCCGAATCGTCCCCTTCCCCCCGAACCTGACAGTGAAAATTATCCCCTTGGACTTTTTTAATTATGACTTGGAAACTATTTGAAGGCAACGGAACCCCTAAACCTGATAATTATTGGCCCAAACCCGAAGAAGACAAAAAAAATCCCCTTCCACCCCCTCCAACTTGGCGAGATTTTAGTGATCAAAAAGCAATGGATGAACGCAGGGGAAGAACCTTTCAAATTCCCAAAGACGATAAAATTATTGATTTAATCAATGCTGCCCTTTATTTACGTCGTCCCTTATTAGTTGAAGGTGAACCAGGAAGTGGCAAAAGTTCTTTGGCCTATGCAGTTGCTTATGAATTAGGTCTAGGAGAGGTCTTAAAATGGTCGATTACTACCCGTTCTACCCTAACAGAAGGGTTATATTATTATGATGCTATTGGACGATTACGGGATACTCAACTAATGGGAAAAGAAAAAAACCCAGATGTTTTAGACCCCATTAAAAATATTGGAAACTATATTACTTTGGGACCCTTGGGAACAGCTTTTTTACCTCCGAAGAAAGGAGAAGCAAAAAAACCCAGAGTTTTGTTAATTGATGAAATCGATAAGAGTGATATTGACCTTCCTGACGATTTATTACAGATTTTTGAGGAAGGACGCTTTGAAATACCTGAATTAAAAAGAATTGCTAAACAAAAGCGTTTAGTCGATGTTCGTACTTATGATCAGAAGATACGAACAATTGAGAATGGTTTTGTTCCTTGTGAAGTCTTTCCTTTTGTTGTTTTAACTAGCAACGGTAAACGAGACTTTCCTCCTGCATTTTTGAGACGTTGTTTACGAATTCAAATGAAAAAACCGACAAGAGATCATTTAGAAAACATTGTCAAAGCACATTTTGATGAAACAATAGTTACTAAAGCTGATCCCTATATTAAGGAATTTCTTGATTTAATTGAAGACGGGAATAAGTTGGCCATCGATCAATTATTGAATACTATTTTTTTGTTAACAAATGGCAACATAGATGAAAAGAATTTGAAAGCCCATCTTTTACAATCGTTAGATAGTTCAATGATGCCTGAAGATGAGAGTAACGGGTAAAAATAATGTCTAGATTAACTGATTTAATTGAACAATTAAAGCGTGAATATCCATCAGAATTAGACCTAAATGTTGAAGAACTTTTAGACGCACTTTGGTTTACTATTGTTACATCACAATCAGAAGAAAAGCCAACAGTCAATCAATCACGTGATACACCTTCTTTATCCCAGTCAGAACCCTCATTAAACACTCCCTCTCAACCTCCCCCACCAATTAAAACAGAAGCAGAAAACTATCCCCCTGAGCGTAAATTTCCTAGTTATGCTAACACGGATAAAATAGATTCAAAAAGTAAGTCAAAAGGGATTTTTTTTGATGTTCAAGATCCCCCTGCAATTCCTGACTTTTGGAAACAAGAAATTTGTCGTACTTTGCAAACTTTACGGCGAAAAATACCGAGCAATAAAAGCCAAGAAATAGACGAAGAAGCCACCGTTCAATTTATCGGAGAAACAGAACTTTATGAACCTATTTTTAAGCCTAAATTTAAGCGATCGCTTTCTATTTCCCTTATTATTGAATTAGAAAAATCTGTTTTAATTTGGTACAAAGTTGTAAAAGAAATAGAAGCAATATTTAAAAAGATTGGAGTGTTTCATGAAATTAATATTTTCTGGATAAAAACTAATGATGAAAACCAAGTAATTTTACAATCATCTTATAAAGATAATTCAGTAAAATATAAGCCGGAACAAATTATTAATAATTCCCCTGCTGAACAATTAATCATAATTATTAGTGATTTTTCTTCAGTCCGTTGGTATCAAAATTATTATACAAATATTCTAGATAAATGGAGTCAAAAAGCCCTTGTTACCCTCTTACAATTATTTCCTAAACGCCTTTGGAATAGAACAGCTTTAGATCGTAAAAACCCAGTTATTTTACAATCTCCTTCAATGGGAGAAACTAATTCACCCTACACACTCAATCAACAATTAACTATCAAAGATTCATTATTATCTCATCAACAAAACTATTTAAAACTTCCTATTATTACTTTAGACCCTCAATCCCTACAAAAATGGGTTAATTTAGTTAGTGGACAAAAGCAAGTTAACTTACCAGGAATTTTAGTTAAGAAAACTAATTTATCTAATTTACATACCGAATCTAAACCTTCACAAATCATTCAATCTTTATCCTCTGAACAAATCTTAAACCGTTTTTATGAAAATGCCTCAGAAAAAGCTCAAGAATTAGCCCATCGTCTCAGTGCTGTTCCTGTGACTTTCCCTATTATTCGTCTCATTATTCAAGCAGTTCCTTCTTTATCTTCTGAAAATTTCAAAACAAAAAAAGTAAAAAAGGCATCATTTTTAAATTCAATTGTTAACTTGAATCATGACTATGAACTTCCTGCCGTAATTATTGCCGAAGTTTTAATGGGGGGACTGTTTAACCCCTTATCAAGTCCGATTAACTCTCTAAGTTCTGACTCTTTTAATCTCATTGAATTAGAATTTAAACCAGAGATTCGAGAAGCTTTAGAACAAGAAGCCACAGAAGAAGAATTAGTAGATACTATCACCCTAATTTCTGATTATATTTCTCAATATTTAGGAGAGGATCAAGATATTTTTGAAGCTCTTTTATTAGACTCTTCTTTAAAAGCTGAATTACCAGAGTCAGTTCGTCATTTTGCCGAAATATCTGCTTCAACTTTACAGAATTTAGGGGGTGTTTATAGTGAATTTGTGAAGCAATACACCACAGCAGAATCGTCTGTTTCTCAACCTTCTGAAATTCCCCTATTAGAAACATTAGAAACATTTGAATTTGAAGCAGAAGTCGCCATCATTGTCTTTGAAGAAGAACCTTTACAACAATGGACTTTTGAAACCCCCACAGTAAACCGTCGTGGCGAAATCATCAAAACCACTACCCATACCGCCTCCTACTTCAACGAACCTTTGACGGATAACGTTATACTCACAATGGTAGCGATCCCTGGTGGCACTTTTACAATGGGTTCTTCCGAAAATGAAGGTTATAGTAATGAACAGCCTCAACATAATGTTACTCTTTCTGCTTTTTTCATGGGTAAATATCCCATTACTCAAGCTCAATGGAAAGCGATCGCTTCTCAAACTAATCTAAAAGTTAACATCGACTTAGACGAAGATCCCTCAAACTTTAAAGGGGATAACCGACCTGTTGAACGAGTTAATTGGTACGAAGCGGTAGAATTCTGTCAACGCCTCTCTAAGCTTACAGGAAGGCACTATCAGCTACCCTCAGAAGCCCAATGGGAATACGCTTGTCGTGCTGTCTCAGAACCTCTAGACCTCGAAAAAGGTGAATCCTACCCACCCTTCTACTTTGGAGATACCATCACAGGAGAACTAGCTAATTATGATGCTTCTAACACTTATGCTGATGAACCATCAGGAGAAGAAAGCCAAGAAACAACCTCGGTCGGTCAATTCCCCCCTAATGTCTTTGGATTGTACGATATGCACGGGAACGTCTGGGAATGGTGTGCTGACGACTGGCATGATAATTATGAAGACGCACCTAATGATGGTAGTGCTTGGATGGAATTTGAAGCCTCATATTTAGCCAAAAATAAGCAAAATTATTCAAAATCAGTATTTCGGGGCGGTTCTTGGGGCAACAATCCTTATTACTGCCGTTCCGCTTATCGCCTCAACTACGATTCGCGCGACTACCACCTCGGCAATATCGGTTTTCGGGTAGTATGTGTGTTCGGGAGTGAATGAAGTCAGAAGTCAGAAGTTTGAAGTCAGAAGTGTTTTTAAACAGTCTTAAAGTGAAATAAAATTAAATTAGTATATTATCCAATAAGATGATAAATAAACCGAAGGTTTCGATTCAGGAAAAAACTAAAAAGTTTGCTGTTAGAATAATAAAAGCTTGTGTTTGGTTAGAAAAACAATCAAACGTTAGTCGAACTTTAGCTAATCAATTATTAAGGTCTGGAACTTCTATTGGAGCAAATTGTAGTGAAGCCAAATCTGCACAATCAACAAGAGATTTTATCAGTAAATATGAAATTGCTCTCAAAGAAGCAAGAGAAACATTATACTGGTTAGAAATTCTTATAGAAGCCGAATTAGTACCATTAGAAAAGTTTAAAGGACTCATGCAGGAAACAGAAGAGATCATCAAAATATTAGTTTCCAGTCTAAAAAAACTAAAATAATAAGCTTCTGACTTCATTAAAGACTATATCTTAAAATCTCATGAAAACAATTCAATTAAGTAAACTAAAACAAGAAGATTTATTAACTCAAAAAGAAACAATTTCCATAGCCTATAATAATGAAATTATAGGCTATTACAATCCTGTTATTGATTACTATGAAGCCAAAAAAGCAAAAGAAGAACTTGATATAGTTATGGAAAAAGTATTAAAAGAAACAGGTTTAACAGAAGAAGAATATGTGTCAATGTTTATGAATAAAGTTTAAATGACTCATGAAAGAAAAGAAAAAATTATCAAAATTTTAGTATCAATCCTAAAAAAGCTCAAAAAACAAAACTTCTAACTTCTGACTTCTGACTTCAAAAACGGCCATGGCTGAAAAAATGATAATCAAACGTCCAAAACAAAAGTTTAGAGGGTATAGAGATTATATCGATGATGTTCCTTTAGAACTGGCTTTAATCCCCCATGGTACCTTCACGATGGGCGCACCAGAAGATGAAGAAGGCACTCGTGACAACGAAAGACCCCAACATGACGTAACCATCTCCTCCTTTCTCATGGGACGTTACCCTGTCACCCAAGCTCAATGGAAAGCGATCGCTCTTCATACAGACTTAAAGGTAAACATAGACTTAGAAGAAGATCCCTCTCATTTTAAAAAACCGTATGAAGGCATAGATCGATGGCTTAGACCCGTTGAACAAGTTAACTGGTATGAAGCCGTAGAGTTCTGTCAACGCCTCTCACAACTAACAGGAAGGGACTATCAACTCCCCAGTGAAGCGCAATGGGAATATGCTTGTCGGGCTGGAACCACCACCCCCTTTCATTTTGGAGACACCATCACCACCGACTTAGCTAACTATAATGGTGCAAGTGAAAATTATGGATCTTATGGTAAAGGTCCCAAAGGAGAGTTTCGAGAACAAACCACCCCAGTCGGGTGTTTTGATGTGGCCAATGCTTTCGGCCTAAGTGATATGCACGGGAACGTCTGGGAATGGTGTCTTGATGACTGGCATAATAATTATGAAAATGCGCCTAATGATGGTAGTGCTTGGATGGAATTTGAACCCTCATATTTAGCCAAAAATAAGCAAAATAACTCAAATTGCGTGATGCGGGGCGGTTCTTGGCTCGACCTTCCTAATTACTGCCGTTCAGCGATCCGCTACGACGGCGATGGGCGCGTCGTCCTCAGCAGCGATCTCGGTTTTCGGGTAGTATGTGTGTTCGGGAGTGGATGAAGTCAGAAGTCAGAAGTTTGAAGTTTGAAGTGTTTCATTCGTTGCGGCTCTAGCGAACAGAAGTCAGAAGTATAATTCACTATTCACCGTTCCTTGTTCCCTATAAAAAAATATAGACTCAATGAACTAAATAGATTATCCGACCTTGATAAAATCAGAACGATGAATTAACACAGAGATAACCTCAATTATTTTTGTGATTAATCCTTACTGTTAGGAGATAATTCTGTGAAACTAAATCCTACTCTTATTTTGCTATCCTTAGCAACCACAGGACTGAGTTTATTAGTCCCAGTGAAAGCTAACGCGCAACTGCGTAATATTGGGCCGAATATTTCTGTTCCCCCCAGACAATGTATTGCTGGAGCCGTAGACTGTGACGCTGAAATTCACCGCGAAAATATGCGTCATAACCGTCAATTGTATTTTCAGACCCCGGAAAAGATTTTGCAACATTTCCACCGAGAACGCACGGAAAGAGCCTGTTTAGAGCGTACCATTACCACTCCTCCCCCCGCCATTGATCGCAACTGTGGTCAGTATCTTCAACAAATTGAAACCCTAAACCAACAAGATGCACTCATCGATCAACGGATACTGCAACAGCAAGAAATTGATCGGTTATACCCTAACGTCCCTAGATAACTTTTAGGCTTATAATGTATCTTTAAAACTGTTGTGTGTGGGAATGGAATGCTTAAGCCACTAAAACATAAACGTCCTCTGATCATTGCTTCTAGTATCCTGTTAGCCGGTGCCATTAGCACTGTGGTTGTAACACCGAGAATAGTCGAATGGCTTGAACAAAGACAACAGGCTAAAATCGAAACTGCTCTACAAGAGGATATTAACAAACCTTCGGTGGTCTTCACCTTAGCAGAAATTCCTGCCCAACAACGCAGAGAACAACTACAAGCGATCGCCTCTGCTGAAACCCTCTCCCTCGAAAGAAGTCGGGCCCGTTATTTACTGGCTAACGATCTCCTGGCAGAATACGAAGGCGGCCCCGCCTTAAGACAACTCGAAGGGTTAGAAAACGAATATCCCACCTTAGTCCCCTATATTCTCCTCAAACGGGGTCGAGGCTACGAATTAACCAATGAGACGGCATTGGCCCAGGAAACCTGGCAAGAACTCATAGAAACCTATCCCGACTCTTTAGCCTCAGCAGAAGCCTTATATCAACTGGGAAAATATGACCCAAGTTACTGGGATCAAGGGATCGAAGCATTTCCCCAACATCCCAGTATTCAAAAAGTGATCCGGGAACGGTTAAAAGAAAACCCCAAACAACCCAAATTATTATTATTGTTAGCTCAATATGCAGCCAATGACCCCCAAACCAACCCCATCCGCGATCGCCTCGTAGACGAATATGCAGGGGAACTCACCCCCGAAGACTGGCAAGCGATCGCCGACGGTTACTGGGACGTTAATGACTTCTATAAAGGGGCCATGGCTTACAAAAAAGCCCCCAAAACCCCCCAAAATTATTACCGCATCGCTAGGGGGCAACAAGTCCAACCCCAAGGCAATAATAAAGAAACCGTCATCGCTGCCTATCGTCAGTTAATGTTCGGTTTCCCTAAAGCCGAAGAAACAGCCCTCGGTTTAAAACGATTGGCTCAATTATCCCCACCACAGACCGCAATTACCTATCTTGACGAAATTATCCAAAAATTCCCCGAACAGGCTCCAGAAGCTCTTCTAGATAAGGCTGAATTGCTCGATAAATTGAATAGGAGGGCAGAAGCGGCCCAAGTCCGTGAAACCCTGTTATCTAAATATCCCAACTCTGACGCAACGGCGGAATATCGTTGGCAAGTCGCCCAAGAAGCAGCCGAACAAGGGGACGCGCTGAAAGCTTGGACCTGGGCCCAACCCATCACTACCAATAATCATGACAGTTCCATCGCCCCGAAAGCAGCCTTTTGGGTCGGAAAATGGGCGCAACAGTTAGGCAGAATCGAAGATTCTCAAGCGGCTTTTGAACACGTAGTGGCCCGTCATCCTGAATCTTACTATGCTTGGCGATCGGCTGTACAGTTAGGCTGGAATGTAGGAAATTTTAACAATATTCGTCAAACCTTACCCCAAGTTAATAAATCTAACACCCGTCCCCTTCCCCCGGCGGGTTCAGAAATGTTTAAGGAGTTGTATCGTTTAGGACAAGATGAGGATGCAATTACGTTATTTCAAGCAGAAATGGGCGATCGCGAAACCTTAACGGTTAATGAAGGATTTACCGATGCCCTATTAAAGTTAGTTCAAGGGAAAAATCTTCAAGGGATTAATCAGGTTTGGTATCTGCAAAATAAAGATGATCCTGAACAGGAAAAAGAATGGCAAGAACTCAGAGAAACGGAAAAATATTGGCACGCTTTATTCCCTTTTCCTTTCTACGATAACATCATTGAATGGTCGGGTCGTCGTCAATTAAATCCCCTATTAGTGACCTCTTTAATGCGCCAAGAATCCCGGTTTGAACCCGAAATTAAGTCACCGGTTGGGGCAACGGGTTTAATGCAGGTAATGCCAGCAACTGGGGAATGGGTGGCCAATAAAATTAATTTAACAGACTATTCTTTAACCGATCCTGATGATAGCATTAATTTAGGAACTTGGTACTTAAATTATACTCATTCTAAATATAGTAATAACTCGTTATTAGCCATTGCTAGTTACAACGCAGGACCGGGCAATGTCTCAAAATGGGTTAAAAGATATCGAGTCAGTGATCCCGATGTCTTTGTAGAAAAAATACCCTTTGGAGAAACGAAAGGTTATGTAGAAGCGGTGTTTGGGAATTATTGGAATTATCTCAGGATTTATAACCCAGAAATCTCTGAATTATTGCAAAGATATGCCAATAAATAAAACTTAATCATTAAAATTTGGGGAAAATAAAAGGGTTAATGATCAATTACCCGTTAAAATCATAGGTCACTGATTACTGATCACTGTTTACTGTTCACTGATCACTGATCACTGTTTACTCATGACTCTTTTAACTCCCCTCTTTTCCTATCTTGTCTTGGGGTTAATGCCTCATGGTTACTGTTATCTGTGGCAAACCCCCTTAGTGGGCCTTCATGTGGTTGCTGATGGGTTAATTACCCTAGCTTATTATTCCATTCCCCTCACCCTCGTTTATTTTGTCCGAAAACGTCACAATTTTCCTTATAATTGGGTTTTTCTGTTATTTGGGGCGTTTATTGTTTCCTGTGGAACCACTCATCTGATGGCCATCTGGACCCTGTGGCATCCTGATTATTGGCTTTCTGGCATCATTAAAGCCATCACTGCTATCAGTTCCATTTATACCGCGATTATTCTGATTCCCCTCCTGCCTAAACTATTAGCCCTCCCCAGTACCGAAGCATTAGAGGCAGAAATCAAACAGCGTCAAACCGTAGAAACGTCCCTGCGAACCACCCAAAGGCGTTTAAAGAGTGTTTTAGACATGGCAGAAGATGCCATTATTTCCCTCAATACTCAGCAAGAAATTACCCTTTTTAATCGAGGGGCTGAAAACATCTTTGGTTGGAAGGCTTCAGAGATGATGGGAAAATCTCTAGACTGCTTGCTGCCTGAGCGTTTTGTCACTTCGCATCAACATCATGTTAATCAGTTTCAACAGTCCCCTGATACAACAAGAAAAATGGGACAACGACGAGAAATTATCGGTTTACGCAAGGACAAAACCGAGTTTCCGGCAGAAGCATCCATTGCGAAATTAGATTTATCCGAAGAAACCATTGTTACCGTGTTTTTGCGAGATATTAGCGATCGCCGACAGCGAGAACAAGCGATCTATGAACATCAACAAAGGTTTCGCAAAGTGTTTGAAGAGGGCCCCTTAGGAATGGCTATTGTGGGGTTAGATTATCGATTTATTGCTGTTAATCAGACGTTATGTGAAATGTTGGGCTATTCAGCCTCAGAATTACAACAATTGACCTTTGTCGACATTACCCATGCTGATGATATTGATAAGGATATACAGTTAGCTCAACAATTATATCAACAAGAAATTCCCTTTTATTCCCTAGAAAAACGCTACCTAACGAAAGAGGGCAAGATGCTTTGGATTATATTAACAGCATCCTTGCTCAAAGACGAACAGGAAAAACCTCGTTATGGGTTTGCCATGATTGAAGATATTAGCGATCGCAAAGCGGCAGACGAAAAATTACAACAATATAAGCGCATTATTTCAGCGGCCAGTGACGCAATTGTTTTATTAGATCGTCATTATAACTATCAATTAGCCAATCAATCCTATTTAGACTTACATCACAAAACCTATCCAGAAGTGATCGGTCATTCTGTGGCTGAAATTTTAGGAGAAACGGTTTTTCAAACCAAAGTCAAGCCCTATATTGATCGCACGCTTTTAGGCATTAGCCAAGACTTTCAAAATTGGTTTGAGTTACCGGGGTTAGGAAAACAGTTTATTAGTGCTAATTTTTCCCCCTATTTTGAAGCCGATAAAACTATTTCTGGAGTGGTGATTAGTCTTCGTAACATTACCCACCTCAAAGAAATAGAAGCCTCTTTACAAGAAAGTAAGCTCAAGTTTCGTCAATTAATCGATAATGTCAAAGATGTTTTATATATTCATGATGCTCAAACCTATGAAGTTCTTTATATTAGTCCCGCCTTTGAACAAGTTTGGGGAATATCTTGTGAAACTGTCTATAAAAACCCCTATGCGTGGATAGATTGTATTCATCCTGATGATCGTCAACGGGTGACCATTGCCTTTGAAAATAGGATGTCACAGGGTCAATATAACGAAGAATATCGAATTATTCGACCCAATGGAGAAATGCGCTGGATTTGGTCAAGAAGTTATCCTGTTTTTGATGAATCAGGTAACATTTATCGAGTGGCTGGTATTGCTGAAGATATTACCGAAAGAAAAGCCATTCAAAAAACCTTAGAACTACAAGATGTTATCGTCAAAAATATGGCCGAAGGGGTTTGTTTAGTGAGTGCTGATACGGGAGAATTAGTTTATGTCAATCCTAAGTTTGAACGGATGTTTGGCTATGAAATGGGGGAATTAAAAGGACAGCACGTTTCTATTATTAATTATGAGGATAAAGACCAGAAAAATAAACAAGTTTATCAAGAAATTAGACAAAATATCTTAGAAAAAGGAGAATATACCTATGAAGTCTATAACGTCAAAAAAGACGGTACAGGCTTTTGGTGTCGCGCCACTACCAGTTATTTTAACCACCCTGATTATGGCAAAGTTTTGGTTGCTGTTCAAGAAGATATTAACGAGAGTAAACAAATAGAAGAAGCCTTAATTAATAGTGAACAAAGACTACAATATTTAATTAGTTCTTCCCCTGTAGTGATCTTTAGTTGTCACCCCTATGATGATTTTCCAGCCACTTATATGAGTGACAATGTAACTAATTTGTTAGGGTATAAACCAGAGGATTTTTTAGGGGATTCTAAGTTTTGGATACAACGGGTTCATCCTGATGATCGTGACCGTATTTTATCCAATTTATCCCAACTCTTTGAACAGGAGTTTTATAACCATGAATATCGCTTTTTACACGCTGATGGTCATTACCGTTGGTTATTAGTGCAACTGCGTTTAATCCGAGATAAAAAAGGAAAACCCAGGGAAAGTTTAGGCTATTTAGTGGATATCAGCGATCGCAAACAAGCAGAAGAGAAAATAACCGCATCTCTTCAAGAAAAAGAAGTGTTACTCCGAGAAATTCATCATCGGGTTAAAAACAATTTACAAATAATTTGTAGTTTACTTAATTTACAATCTCGCTCTGTAGAAGATAGTCAAATTAAACAACTTTTAGAGGAAAGTAAAAACAGAGTTCGATCCATGGCACTTGTTCATGAAAAACTTTATCGCTCTGAAAATCTTGCCAGTATTAATTTAGCCGATTATTTAAAAGATTTAGTTAAAAATATTGCTAATTCCTACAAAAGTGAGAAAAATAAAATAACGTTAAAAGCAGACATTGATCCCATGATTACTTTGAATGTTAATACAGCTATTTCCTGCGGTTTAATTCTTAATGAGTTAATTTCTAATGCTTATAAATATGCTTTTGATTTAGGAGAAAAAGGAGAAATCTTTATACAATCAGTTACTAATGAACAACAAGACCTTATTTTAATTGTTAAAGATAATGGCAAAGGATTGCCAAAAGATTTTAATCTAGAAGAAGTAAAAACCTTAGGGTTACAATTAGTAAAGAACCTAACCAAGCAACTACGAGGACAGCTTATAATGAAGAGAGAAAAAGGAACCCAGATTGAAATCACTTTGACTAAAATAACCTAAGTGGGCTGTTAGAAGTTCAAAGGTCAGAGTTAAATGATATTTGACCTTATACTCAATTCAATTTAAAATTTTCTAGACGATAATTTTATTGTTATATTAAACCCAAAAAACTCAGTAAATTATGACCGCTAATATCCTAATTGTTGAAGATGAAAGCATCGTTGCCCAAGATATTAAAATGACCTTGGAGGAGTTAGGATATAAGGTGTGTGAAATTGTCGATTCAGGAGAGTTAGCCATAGAAAATGCCATGAAATTTAAACCCAATTTGATCCTCATGGATATTCGTTTAATTGGGGAAATGGACGGCATTGAAGCATCGACTATTATTAATCAAAGCCTTAATATTCCTATTGTTTATTTAACCGCTCACGGAGACGAGCAAACCCTAGCAAAAGCCAAACTGACCAGTCCTTTTGGCTATTTAATTAAACCCTTCGTTGAACAAGATTTAAGAATTATTCTCGAAATTGCTCTCTACAAACATGAAATTCAAAAAGAACTAATCGAACAAAAACAATGGTTATCGACCATTTTAGCAAGTATAGGAGATGGGGTACTCACCACAGATACCAACCAAAACATTACCTATCTAAATCCAACCGCAGAAAAATTGACCGGATGGACCTTATCAGAAGCCAAGGGAAAACCCGTCACTGAAGTCTTGAAACTCATTCATGAAACCACCCGTCAACCCCTTAGTTGTCCCATTAAACAAGTTCTAGAAGATCATCAACTGATCAATTTACCCAGTCATACCCTATTAATTAAAAAAGATGGTCAAGAAATTGCTATCGGGGATAATGCAGCCCCCATTTATGAATATCCACAGACACCTTCCCCCAGTCAAAATGGCGATCAATGTACTGGCGTTGTCTTAGTGTTTCGAGACATCACAGACTATAAAATAGTCACTCAAAAACTACATCGACAAGCCTTTTATGATTCTTTGACCAATTTACCTAATCGTCGTTGGTTTCAAGAACGATTAATCGATGCCATTGAACGGGTCAAACGAAACTCAGACTATTTATTTGCGGTCTTATTTTTAGACTTAGACCGCTTTAAAGCTATTAATGATAGTTTAGGCCATTTAATGGGCGATCGCCTCTTACAAGAGGTATCTCGTTGTTTAATCCGTCTCGTGCGTTCCTTTGATACCGTAGCCCGTTTTGGCGGAGACGAATTTGCCATTTTGCTTGAAAATATCCATTCCCGTGAGGATGCCATTAATGTGGCTGAACGAATTAATGATAATCTGAATGCTCCTTTTATTATCGATGGCAAAGAGATTTTTACCAATAGTAGTATTGGCATTGTTTTAAGTTCCAATGGTTATTTTTCAATCGATAACTTAATTCGAGATGCGGATATTGCTATGTATCGGGCCAAAGCAAAAGGAAGGGGTTGTTACGCCATTTTCGATCCCATTGTCGCTCAAGAAGTTATCTCGGCTTCCCGTTTAGAAAATGACCTCAAAAGAGCCATTGAAAAAGAAGAATTAAGAGTTTATTATCAACCTATTTTTGATTTAGAAACCCAAACCATTCAAGGGGTAGAAGCGTTAGTGCGTTGGCAACATCCCCAACAAGGTTTAATTTCTCCTCAATTGTTTATCCCTATTGCAGAAGAAACCGGCTATATTTTAGCCATCGATAATTGGGTGTTAGAAACCGCTTGTCATCAAATGAAACAATGGTTAATTCTCAGGGAAAATTCTACATTGTCTAAAGTGAGTATTAATCTATCGAGTTATCAGTGTTTACAGAAAAATTTAAGCCAAAAACTGAGTAATATTTTATCAAAAACGGGATTAAATCCCAGTAATATAACCTTAGAAATTACAGAAACGGCTTTAATTAAAGATCCTAATTCCGCGATTATTATTCTCAATGAATTAAAAGATTTAGGGATTACATTATCCCTCGATGATTTTGGAACCGGTTATTCATCCTTGAGTTATTTACATTCGTTTCCCGTTGATATTCTTAAAATTGATCGCTCATTTATCAACAATTTAACCAAAAATAAAGAAGGTTTAGAAATTGTTAAAACCATCATCAATTTAGGAAAAAATTTAAATATGGATATCGTTGCCGAAGGGATTGAAACTAATGAACAATTAGAATTACTCAAGCAATTAAACTGTCAATATGGTCAAGGTTATTTCTTTTCTCGACCGTTACCTCCTAATGAGATTAACCATTTAATTAATGGTTAATAGTTCTGTTGTTATTTACTCTTGATAATCAGTATGAATGGTCACTTCTAGGGTATTTTCATCCACTTCTAAATATAAGATATTAGGACGACAACACACTTGACAATCTTCGATATAAGATTGATAGTTACCCGCACTAATATCAATAAAGGTTGTATTAGATTCTCCACAAAAGGCACAAGTATATTCTGCTGTTGTTTGCATCGGTTTTTTGACTCTCTTGAAAGCACTAATTTTAGTATACTTAAATTTTATGCTTTGTTTATGTAGGTGCTTATAAATCAAAGTAAGGTGGGCAATGGTAAGAAAAAGCTGACAAACCTAAATTAGAAACCATTTGAGACATTGCCCACCCTTTTTCAAATTAGTCAGTGTTTTTTTGAACAATATAAAAATTGTTCATGGGATCGTGAGGAAGTTGTTTGACAGAAATGTCTTGAAATCCAACATCTTGTAACATTTCTAACGCCGTTTCTTCTCCCCAAACCGTTCCTAAACCAGCCCCATTATTGGCTAAAGAAACCGACATACAATGTAAACAAGAAACAGTATAAAGAAACGTTCTGGCCGGGTGATCTAAGTTTTGATGAACATCACGAGAAGCACGAATATCTTGCATTAAAAAGATGCCTTGATCCTTTAAATTTTCATAGATATTCTTGAGAACTTGATCAGGATAAGCTTGATCATGAATGGCATCAAATGCTGTAATTAAATCAAACGGTTGCTGAAAATTAAGATTCGCTGCGTCTTGCACTTCAAACGTCAGATTATGTAACCCCAAGGCCTCAGTGTGAGACTTAGCCAAAGCGATCGCCTCTTCAGAAACATCTACCCCAACAAACTGACTCCGAGGGTAAAGTTGTGCGAGTTTCGTGATGGCCTTTCCCCCACCACATCCTACGTCTAACACGGTAATCCCCTCGGACAAGTTTGCAGTTAATCTTGGAACTAAGGGCAAAATTCCTTCATCTAATACCGCTACCACACTTTGCCCGCTATCTTCTGCCATTACCTCATGAAACCTGGGATAAGCAGTATAAGGCAACCCTCCACCCTGTTGAAAACAACGAATAATCTCATCTTCGACTTGGGCCAAAACAGGAATAAACTGCATGGCCACCGCCATATTATTGGGGGTTGCTTGACGAGTCAAAAAGGCTGCATATTCAGAGGGTAACTCATAGGTGCGATCATTCGGATGATAGGTGATGATGCCTCCCATTACCATCGCCCCTAACCATTCTCTAACATAACGCTCATTTAACCCTGCGGCCTCGGCAATGGTGTCGCTAGTGCTAGGGGGTAAGTTGGCCATGACATCAAACAGTTGGGTACGATGGCCAATAGAAATCATTAAGGATAAGGCCCCATGATTGAGAATATCCAATAATTCTGAAGCAATAGCGAGAGGATCTTTGGGTTTTAAGATATTTGTCGTCATTGGTGATACCTTGAATTTTTTTCATCTATGTTCAAGGTACAGAAAAATCCATTAACTGTCGTTACAGAAAATGTCAGGTGATGACATCTGCTATATTAGAAAGTCCTTCCACTAGACACGGGTGAGTAATTCCAGGTTATGACCATCGAGATCATAGAAATAGAAACCACGTCCTCCTTTGCGGTGATTAATTTCTCCAACATTGTTGTGCATGGGATCGCTACTATATTCTAGGCCCGCTTGTTGAACCCGTGCAAAAATTAAGTCAAATTCGTCATCATTGACATGAAAGGCATAATGATGGGACTCGAAGGCATCCCGTTCGGCAAAATCAAACGTTAAAGTATCATTGATAGGCACCACCGCAAAATGACCTCTAACCGATTCTACTTTGAGTCCGAAAAGATGGGCAAAGAACTCGGCTGAAGCTTGTTTATTCTTGGTTGGTACGATGGTGTGATTGAGATTAATGGTCATCTCACACCTCCTAAAAGACAGTTATCTACTTTCTTAATCTTAACAATTTTCCTCTCGAAATCGTTAAAATTTAGCTAGTAGTCAAAGGGTATAGGGTGTAGGGGGTGGGGTGTAGGGGTTTATTTTGACTCTAACTATCTGAGAATTGATTGTTTTTGTTTTCTCATTTAGTTTTTTCGTAAGGCGTGCAAGATGTCAGTTTAAATTCATCCCTTCATAAGGACCGATGACTATTGATTTCATGAGCTTGTTGAT
>NZ_PRLH01000101.1 GCF_003013815.1 Cyanothece sp. BG0011
ATAAAGAAAAGAAACCCAGAGATAAAACCATCGCCGAAAAATTCAATAATTATCGTTTCGCAGACTATAAAGAACAAGTCATTGACTTATTAACAAGGGTTTGTACCGTTAGTGTAGAAACTATGAAGATTATTGAAGAAATGGAGAGTAATCAATAAATATGAGTCAAGAAAAATGGGAAATAAAAAAATATGTTACTGAAACCAATCTATGTCCTTTTGATAACTGGTTTGAACAACTTGATATACAAACACAAGTTAGAATTGATGTTCGTCTTGATAGGGTTAGTTTAGGAAACTTTGGAGACGCTAAAAGCGTAGGAGAAGGAGTTTATGAGTTAAGATTATTTTTTGGTTCAGGATATCGAATTTACTACGGTATAATAGGAAAAAAGATTATACTTCTTTTAACGGGAGGATCGAAAAAGAACCAAAATAAAGACATTAAAAAAGCAAAAAAATTCTGGAATGCTTATCAAAAAGAACAAGGAGGTACAGAATAAAATGCCAGTGAAAAACTATCAAGATGATCTTTTAAAAAGATTGTCTAATCCTCACTATGCTTCTCAATATTTAAAAGTAGCATTAGATGAAACCTTCAAAGATGGCAATAAAGAAGCTTTTATCCTCGCTTTAAATAATATTATGCAGGCAAAAAAGATGTTTAAAAGCTTACCTGAAACCACTGAAAAATCACAAGAAGAAATTGATCAAATTTTAGGTCAAAAAGAACAGTTAACTATAGAAAATTTACTATTTATCTTACAGTTAGTAGGGATAAGTATAGACTTTAAACCAATTCTGGACTAAATTATTATGAAACAGGAATACTTTTTGAATAATACCAACTCTCAGAAATACCTAGAGAGATTGCTTCGGGGTATTTTTAGTAAAAGTTGAAGCTTACTGTTTATATTACCCCTCGCAATGACAAATCACTTTTGAAGTATTAAGCAAAATGAATAAAGAAGATTTAATTAAGTTTTTAAAACAAAATTTAACCGTAATTAAAAGTTATGGAGTAACGTCATTAGCTTTATTTGGTTCTTTTGCTAGAGATGAGGCAAAAAGTAGTAGTGATCTTGATTTGTTGGTGGAGTTTGAAGGAGTTGTTACTTTTGATAACTATATGGAATTAAAGTTTTTCTTAGAAGATAGTTTAGGGTTATCCGTTGATTTAGTTAGTCGCAAAATGCTCAAACCTCAACTGCTTAAGTCAGTGGAAAAGGAGGCCATTTATGTCTCGTGATTTAAGGCTTTATTTTGATGATATATTAGTTAGTTGTGATAAGATTTTACGATATAGTCAAGGACTGGACTATAAGACTTTTATAGAGGATGAATTAAGAGTTGATGCGACTTTAAGGAACTTACAAATTATTGGAGAAGCAGTTAAACAAGTCCCCAGAGAAATGAGAACTAAATATCCAAGGGTTGAATGGCGTAAAATTGCTGGTTTAAGGGATATTTTAGCCCATGCTTATTTTAGTTTAGAAAATGAAACCATTTGGGACATTATAAAAACAAAAATTATCCCCCTAAAGTCTGAAGTTGAAACCATCATTAATCAGGAATTTGAATAATTTAACTATCATCATTTTCCTTTAATAAAACCTCTGCAACATCAGGAAAATGAACCTTCATACACTCATTACAAATACCATGAGTAAACTCAACATCGGAATGTTGTTCGATAAACGTTTCAACCGTTGACCAATAACCCTGATCGTTACGAATACCCTTACAATAAGAACAAATAGGTATTAAACCCTCCATCACTTTAATCTTATCTAAAGCGGTGGCTAATTGAGAAGATACCCGTCTTAACTCTAACTGCATCATAACTTGACGCGCGAGAGCATTTAAAGCATTGGTTTGGGACTCCGATAACTCCCTCGGTTGACGATCAATAACACAAAGAGTTCCTAAAGGTTGGTCATTGGGAGTTAATAAAGGAACCCCTGCATAAAAACGAATATAAGGGTCAACGATTACTAATGGGTTATCCTTAAAACGTTCATCTAAAAAAGTATCCTTGACAACCATCATCTCTTGGCTCAAAATACATTGAGAACAGAAAGAAACATCACGAGGCGTTTGAGCCACATTTAAGCCAACTTTGGCCTTAAACCATTGACGTTTTTCATCAACAAACGTGATTAAAGCAATGGGAACATCACAAATAAAGGCAGCTAGACGGGTAATATCGTCATAAGCTTGTTCAGACGGTGTATCTAAAATGTTATATTGTTTAAGTGCTTCTAATCGCTCCGATTCTTGAGCAGGGGTTTTGATTTTCATAGCCTGGTAAAGAGGACTTATTTTCTTAATGCTGTCTATAAATATTTTAGAAACATCTCATTGAGAAAATCTGCTACAGTCATTAATGCTTAACAATATTTAAGAGGATAACCCATAGTCATCAATTGAGCCATTCAATAAGCTATAGTTATCCGTAGTTTAAAATAAACTAATAATAAAGTCCCAATTTTAGCAGTTCTGAATGTTACCTGAGTCAACCCTAAAACAACTCAAAAGCGCGTTACCAGACGGTCAATTACCCCCCAGTTACGGGGTTTACTTCAAAAATACCCTGGTTGCCCTTTGTCACGCCTTAGAAGACCATATACTAAACAGTACCCCCGATGATCCCCAACAACATCCTTTAGTGTTGGTCACGTTTCAACAGGGAAAATGGTATTTACAAGAAGCCGATCGCTATTATGATATTGCCCAACGTTCTCGCCATATTGCGATCGCAGCGGTAGCCGAAAGTGGGTTTGACAGCCATAAAACAGGAAAATTAGACAATGTTTCTTTAGTCCATCTGAATCAAGAAGATCCCCTCATAGAAGAGTGGAATTTAATCATTTTAGCCCCAGGATACGCAGCCATGGTACTCTGTCGGGAACTGTCCCCCGAAGACTACCGGGCCGATACCCAACCCCAAACGGACACCGAACGCAAATTTTACGGACTTTGGACCTTTGATCCCCTTCCGGTTCAAGAATCAGCTAAGATTTTAATCGAAGGAATGCGGTCCTATAACCCAGAATTAGCTGATCAACTCAGCCAAATGCAAGCTAACATTGTTGAAACCCCCAGAGATGTCAACATCGATCTCACCGGAGTGGTTTCTCGTATCGTCACTTACCTGCAAACCTCTCAGCAACAGTTAGTGACCATTAACCGTCAAACCAGAGAACTGGTAGACTTAGAAGGGCAGGCCCGAAAATTAAACCGAAACTTGGCCGCTAGTAAGTTACAGGCATTCCTCCGTATGGCCCAACGAGTGGATGAAAAAGACACAGATAACCCCCTCGCTTCCTTGCAAGTATCAGCCCTCTCAGAAACCATCGGACAGTTATTGGACTTACCTACATTGAAACTGAGACGGTTAAGGTTAGCAGGGGCATTGTATCGCATTGGACTAGCAGAAGCCCCTAAAGAAGTGTTTACCCATACCCCCGAAACATTGAATGATTCGAGTTACGCTTTTTGGAGAGATCGGGCAATGTTGGGATCTCAGTTATTAGCCACTATGCCCGAATTAAAAGCCATTAAAGACATTGTAGGACACCAATTGGAACATTGGGACGGAAGCGGTAAACCCGACGGCTTAAAAGGGGAAGAAAACGGCATCGAAGCAAGGATATTAGGGTTAGTTGCCTACTTCCAGGAGTTAACCCAACCCAGAGGCGATCGCCCTGCTTTGAGTTTAGGGGAAGCCTTAGAAAAATGCGAATCTTACAAAGAAACTTGGTTTGATCCAACGTTAGTTGATACTCTCGCTAACATTATTCGATTAGTGGAAATGGGCTTAATGGCCTTACCCGATCGCCCCAGTCAACTGCCGGCTATTTGGTTAGAAGAAGCCACCCGATAAAACCCGTAGGGGTTTAATAATATTAAACCCTATTAAACCCTATTATTCAACCCGCTTAATTACAAAATAATATAAATTTAGAGGAGATGATTGTGAATACAACTATCAATTTAACGGAGATTCGTAGCGGAAAAATTAAAGACTTAGCCGGACTCGATTTATCGGCAATGGACTTATCGGGGGCTGATTTAACCGGCGCAAATTTATCGGGGGCAACCCTACGAACCAACTTACGAGGGGCAGATTTAACCGGGGCTAATTTAACGGATGCAGACTGTCGGAGTGCTGATTTAAGAGGGGCTATTTTAGCGGATATTCAAGGCCAAAATTTGAGTTTAGCAGGGGCTTTTTTAGCCGGTTCTGTGTTAAGTCATTTAGATTTAACCGGGGTTGATCTTCGGGGTTGTGATCTGCGAGGGGCAACCTTAACAGGGACGATTTTAATACAAGCGGATTTAAGTCATACTAACCTGTCAGGGGCGGATTTATCTCAAGCTGATCTCGAAGAGGCAATTCTTAATGGGGCCATTTTAAGAGGAACTAATTTAACCGCTGCTAACCTATTATGCGCCCAAATAGAACAAGTAATTATGGAAGGTACATTATTAACTAATACTTGTGTGGAAGGGACTTCTTTGGAAAATTAAGAATTTAGAATTTAGAATTTAGAATTAGGAAAGTGGAACTCTTCTAATGTTCTAAAATTAAGTAATTTTTATCTTTCCTTGCGTTACTAAAACAGAAGAGCCACCAACACAAATCTTGTTGATTTTCTCCTCTATTTTTTCGATTGTTACCTCTAGAAAACTGGGTCTTCCCATTTCAAACCCCTGTTCAATTCGCCAGTGAAATTGTCCATTCTTTTCGGTTTCACGAATGCCTAAATATCCCCCAAAAGCAGTGGCCGCTGAACCTGTAGCCGGATCTTCTGTCACCCCTAACCCTGGGGCGAACATTCTCGCCCTAATATTTGATCCTTCATGTTCGGGATCGAAACAGAAAACATATAAAGAAGAAGCCCAATTTTTTTCTAATAGTTGTTGCCAGCGATCGCTATTTAATTTTATTCGTTTTAATGCGTCTCTATTATGCAGAGGAACAAATAAAAAAGGCAGTCCACAAGAAACCGCTTGGGGAGAATAATTATCCTGTCTAAAATCTTCTGTTTTTAAGCTTAAAATTGATGCTAATTCTTCTATTGATGGGATGTCATCAGAAAATTCTGGTAATTGAGGTGAGGTTAATTCTGTATAAATGGGTTGCTTATTTTTAAATTTAATGGTAGTAGGAACTAAGCCGACTCCTTCCTCAAAAATAATCTTACACTCATCATTTTTATCCATAGTGTTATCACTAATACCTAAAATATAAGCGGCCCCTAATGTTGGATGTCCGGCAAAAGGTAATTCTTGAGAGGGGGTAAAAATACGCAACTTTTTAGTGGTATTTTTAACAGTAGAAGGTAAGATAAAAACCGTTTCTGAAAAGTTAAATTCTGCTGCTATTTTTTGCATAATTTCTGTCGATAATCCTTCTCCATTAGGAAAGACTGCCAGTTGATTACCGCCAAACATAGTATTAGTAAAAACATCAACGGTATAAAATGAATAAGTCATAATAATTAAAGTCTGTAGGGTGGGTTAGACGGCTATAATTTAGAGGATAACAAGAACATTATAATCCGTCGTAACCCACCATTTTAGTCTATCGGTTGGGTGATTTTTCCCAGAGTCAACAATCATCATTAATTTTTCCGCAATTTCAATATACTGTTTTAAGTCTGTAGGGTGGGCAAAGTTGAGGTAATCTTTTAAATGGTCAAAACTAATTATTAATTTTGCCCACCTTACTACTATTATTCATTAATTTTTCTGCAATTTCAATACATTGTTTTAAGTTAGCATTGGTTTTAATAGCTTGAGGATTAATATGAGTATTAGTAGCAGAAAAACCCTGATTTTGTAAAGCTTTGATAAGTTGCGATCGCTTGGGAATATCTAATTTTCCACGTCTTCCTATTTCTCCTAAGGTATAAAAATAAGGGGGAAAGTCTGACTCATCGATCATAATTGATAATAAATCAGTTACTGTTGACCATTTTAAATTAATTGCTAATCTTTTCATGGTTTTTAAATACTCTTTATTATGTAGATTACCTAACCACATCGCTCCCGAAATGGTATAACTAAAATTTTTATTTTCTTGTTGATGATAACAGTTTACTTTGCCTAACTGTTTATAAGAAATAGTTTGATATTCTCCGCAGTGATGACAATATCCCAGAAAACCATAGTTATCTAAATTGAGATTAACTTTAGGTAATAGACGTAACATAATTCGATAAGTTGAACCGCTAAAATAAGAAAAAATTGGCTCTATTCCTAACCCCATTGTTGATGCTTGTTGTAAGGTACTACCGATAATTAATCGTAATACTTGTTCTTGGGCTGCTGGATGAGATCGACCATACGATCCATAATTTTGTAAACAGTTTTCGGGTAAATGACCGGTTCCTGTGCGTCCATCGGTACAAGTTAAATAGATTAAACCCCCTATTTTTGTTGCCCATAAAGCCGTACTTAAATAAGGATTAGGAGAACCAAAAGCATCTACATCGACTAAGTCATAGTAATCTTTATTATTATAACATTCAAAAAAAATATTATTAGCATTTTTATAAGTTATTTTACCTTTATTATCTTGTAAGATAAACCCTAAATTATAGTCAAGTGTTGCTTTATTTTCAGGGTTACTATCATTTGCCCAAATAGAGTCCGCCTCACTTTCTAAATAATAACGAATGGAACGAACACCACACCCCGTCATGACATCTAAAACCCTTAAGTTTCCTTGGTTTTGTTTATAAACTTTTGCGGCTAATGTTCCTAAATCTCTGGTTATTTTACTTTGGGGACGATAGAAGGTATTACCCACAGTAAAATAGGCTTTTTCTTCACAGATTAAAAATTCATCATTCATCAAACAATCTCATTAGATAATATTCAACATCATTAATTATATTAAACCAGAACTTAAAGCTTTTTCTAAATAAGTTTTAAAATCTAATTTATTGATAATATTAAATTCATCAAGCATACGAGATATGACAACTAAGTGAGTTTTGCTGACTAGCTGATTGTCTAAATATTGAGGTAAAATAATTAAAGCACCATTAGGATGTTCAAAGACTTTTTGATTACCTTCTGTGGACAATCTTATAAAGTTTCAGTTCAAAATTATCTTTTCTAATTCATTGTATCTAATTTTAGAACAATTCATATTTAATAACTCCTCTTATAATATAGCAATCAGCTTTCAGTTGTGAGAAAGGGTTTAACACTGTTAAACCCCTACAAATGGCTCTTGTAGGGACATAATATTATTATGTCCTAATTGGTTCTCATATATCATTCCTGATTGCTATATAAATATTTTAACGGAGAAAATAGCATTCTTTAGAGTCAGATCATTTTTTTTGCTATCATAAGGATAATATTTATGTTACTTTCGTATAAAGTCTGAAGAAACTGTATTAAATGCTGTTGTAGGTAAAATAATTATTATCGAATTATATGAACTTTCCCCGTCTACATCCCGATACCCTTGAAGAAGTTAAAGAAAAAATCGATATTTATGAGGTGGTTTCTGACTATGTTGTTCTCAAAAAAAGAGGACAAAACTATGTCGGTTTATGTCCTTTTCACCAAGAAAAAACCCCTAGTTTTACTGTAAACCAAAGTAAACAACTTTATTATTGTTTTGGTTGTGGAGAAGGGGGAAACGGCATTAAATTTTTAATGGAAATTGGACAACAATCTTTTACTCAAGTTATTTTAGAATTAGCAAAACGTTATCAAGTTCCTATCAAAACATTAGAACCTGAAAAACGCCAAGAAATACAAAAAGAACTCTCATTACGAGATCAACTATATGAAATTGTAGCTTTAACGAGCAATTTTTATGAACACGCATTACAGGAACCTTTAGGAGAAAATGCCCTTAATTATTTAACCCAAAAAAGACAATTTAAACACCAAACTATCCAACAATTTAACTTAGGTTATGCGCCGGGGGGATGGGAAACCTTATATCGTTATTTAGTAGAACAAAAACGTTATCCTATTGCATTAGTCGAACAAGCAGGACTCATTAAACCCAGAAAAAAAGGCAATGGTTATTATGATACATTCCGCGATCGCTTGATGATTCCTATTAAAGATATTCAAGGCCGGGTTATTGCGTTTGGGGGCAGAAGTTTGACCGATGAAGAACCCAAATATCTTAATTCTCCTGACACTCCCTTATTTAATAAAGGTAAGACTTTGTTTGCATTAGATCAAGCTAAAAATAGTATTCGTTCTTTAGATAAAGTGATTGTAGTAGAAGGTTATTTTGATGTTATTGCCCTCCATGAAGCAGGGATTACTAATACAGTCGCTTCTCTGGGAACAGCATTTAGTGAAAGTCAACTGAAACAGTTATTAAGATATACAGATTCAAAACAAGTTATCTTCAATTTTGATGCAGATAACGCAGGAATTAAAGCAACCCAGAGAGCAATCACTGAAATAGAATCACTCATTTATTCGGGACAAGTTGATCTTAAAATTCTCAATATTCCCGATGGAAAAGATGCCGATGAGTTTATCAAGTCTCATGAAAACGGATTTGAAAAATATCAAGAATTAATTGAGAAAGCCCCCTTATGGTTAAATTGGGAAATTCAACAATTATTAATCAATAAAAACCTCAAACAAGCGGATCATTTTGAACAAGTCGCCCAAGGAATGGTTAAACTGTTAAATAAATTATCAGATAGTAATCAACGGAGTTATTATATTAGCTATTGTGCGGAACTTTTAGCCCAAGGTGACGCTAGAATTTTACCCCTTTATATCAAAAATTTACAAACTCAGTTAAACAAACCTCTGACAAAATTGGCTCAGAAAAAACCAGCAAAAACTTTTATTAAACCTGAAACCAGTACAGAAAATAATTTATTGAAAGAAGCAGAAACAATTTTATTGAAAATCTATATTCATTATCCTGAATGTCGTCAAGAAATATTTGATAAATTAGAAGAAAATAATCTTTGTTTTAGCTTATCAGACTATCGCATAATTTGGCACAATATACTAGAAATAGAACAAAATAACTTAGATACAAATAATGATAATAATGAGCAATTTATTTCTCAACTCGAAATGAAAATAATAGAATCATCCCAAGTGATTAATAAAATAAATGACCTTTTGAATTTTCGAGAAATTGAACAATATGAAGATAGTAGTAGACTCAATTTAATCATTGATGCTGCTTTAATCTCATTAGAAAAAGTCAACTTAGAAAAATATTGTCGTTATTGTGAACAAAAATATAAACAAATTAATCCTCAAGAAGATCCCGTTAATTATCAATACTATTTAAATGAATATATTTCCAGTCGCCAAAAAATATTACAACTGCAACCACTAAGAAGCTTCTCTCAATTAGATATTCATGGTTAAGAAATCACCCAAAAGCATGATTCTCTAGAAGGAAGTCATAGACCGAAATTTTATTTTATGGTGAGAATAATGTAAAGAATAAGACGAAACATGAAATTAATCGCCCTAAAGTTATTAACCCCGATTAAACAATGGTTTCATCATTATCTTGTTCAAGAAGTTCCGAGCAACTTATCATTTTGTGAATTTGATTGTCAAGAGACTTATTGCGATCGCCATGTTTGGCAAAATTGTGAAAAAATACAAAAATAATCCCCAAGTATCTTGATTCTACCTGGGGATGTTCGTTAGATTAATAGATAAGATGACATGAGAACTCTAATTAATCAAGATATCCCATTAATAAAGCGGGATCATCGATATCATTAGGGGCAACAGGACGATTCCCCATGACGGTGTAAGTTTCACTCACGTGTAAGTGACTCACCATAATGGGTCGATGTCCTGATATGGTTAAGGTGCTTGAGATTTCCATCCCACTGGCAACCACAGGACGAGATCCTCCCACTGATTTATATGTACCAACGACCTTAAGATGACTTGCTTCTACGGGACGGTTTCCCGGAAGCAGTCCCGGTTCAGTAATTAACTGAATACCTTGTGCGCTTTTACTGGCCTGATCTTTGACAGATAAGGCACTGGTTTGCTTTTCTTCGGTGGCAGTAGAACGACTACTGCGGGTGGTTGTCTTGTTGGTGGTTGTGGTTTTTTGAGTTTCTGAGGTTTGAGTGCCGTTAGCTTCTGTTTTTTGGGCAGTCATAATTATTTATCTCCTGGATATTATTATTATAAGCTTAGGGGATCAAGCATACCGAAGACAATTCAAGGTTACCATTGAGAACAGGTTAGAAACTTGCCTCAAAAGAGTGATCTTCAATATATACCACGAATAGGCAAAAAACCCATCCGAGCTTAGTTTATAATAAACCCCTATACTCTTTTAGCCTAGTCATCTAGAAAAAACTTGACAATAGAAGCAGATGATAATTATTTTGTTAGTTAAAGATAGGTTTTATCGATACAAGAAATAAATGATTCTAATCATTGAGAATGGGTAACGTCCATGACGTTTTTAAATAGGCTTAACCGTCAATAATTAATAATAAACCCTAAACTTAAAATAATAACTGATACTTGCTCACTAATAAGTATTTTAATTAAGACCCACCAACCTATGGCCGTTTATTCCTTTGAAGAAAAATATCGACGTTTACGACAAGAATTACTCGGTGGGGCGATCGCATTGGGTGGGGTTTTTTGTTTAGGAACCCTTTGGTTTTATCTCATCGAAAAATGGACACTCACTGAAGCCGCCTATATGACCATGATCACCCTCTCCACTGTAGGGTTTTCAGAAGTCCGTCCCCTCGATGATAGCTCCCGACTGTTTACCATTGTGTTAATTTTGATGGGAGTCATTACCATCGGTTATATTGTAAATCGTTTAACCGAAGCCTTGATTCAAGGTTACTTTCAAGAAGGCATTCGACAACGACAGGAGAGACGCTTGATAGACACCTTAGAACATCATTGTATTGTTTGCGGTTATGGTCGTACGGCCCGACAAGTCGCCCTAGAATTTCAGGCCGAAGACGTTCCTTTTGTGATCATTGACTCGCGACCGGAACAAGTCGAAGAAGCGAAACAATTAGGGTATGTTGTTATCCAAGGGGATGCAACCCTAGATGAATGTTTGATCAACGCCAAAATCGATAAAGCCGTGTGTTTAGTGTCTGCCTTAACCTCTGATGCTGAAAACCTCTACACGGTCCTGTCTGCTAAAACCCTAAACCCCAAAATTCGGGCGATCGCCCGGGCCAGTACCGAAGAAGCGGTTTTAAAGCTACAACGGGCCGGGGCCGATGCGGTGGTGTCTCCCTATATTACAGGGGGTAAACGACTGGCTGCGGCTGCGTTGAGACCCCAAGTCATGGACTTTGTGGATGGGATCTTAACCGGCAGCGATCGCACCTTTTATATGGAGGAGTTTCTCCTGGACCCTAAGTTTTGTCCTTGTGTGGGGCAAACCCTCAGCGAAGCGAGACTCAGATTACAGTCTGGGGCCTTGGTGTTGGCTATTCGTCGCTCCGATGGCACCTTATTGGGGGGACCCACGGGAGAAACAGAACTCATGGCCGGGGACTTATTAATTTGTATGGGAACCCCTGAACAACTGCGACAACTCAATCAAATTTTAGGACCGATTACCCCTTCTCCGGCACTGCGGCCACCAAGACATTAAAACATTCATCAGTTATCAGTTACCAGTTACCAGTTATCCAGTTATCAGTTACTTGTGCTGAGCTATGTCGAAGTATCATTAAATTTATCGATCACTGTTAACTGCTCACTGCTCACTGTTCACTGCTCACTGTTCACTGCTCACTGCTCACTGCTCACTGTTCACTGTTCACTGTTCACTGCTCACTGTTCACTGTTCACTGTTCACTGCTCACTGTTCACTGCTCACTGCTCACTGTTTATGGTGATCAGCAGCAATGGAAATAACTTGCCATAATTGAGAAATTTCTTGAGTCTGATCAGAAATCAAACAAGGAAAGACCGATAACCCTTCGATGGTATTAGCAGCTTGGGCGGTCTTCACATCTAAAATGACTAAAGGCAATGTTGAGAGTTCAGACGTTTGAGCCAGCGATCGCAAATAATCTTGAGGCTCCTCTAAAAACTGTCCGTCTAACACAATCACATCAACGTCCCAAACACTGACTAATAAAGACCCTTGATCAAAATCATCCGCTTCTAAAATACGATGATTGGACTGAGATAATTGAGCAATTAACGTCCGTTCTATCCTCGACGTTAACGGTATATTCTCTTTGCTTTGTTCAGATACATTGGGAATTAAACTGAGAATGGTTAAAGAACGAGTTTCTGGGTTAACTTTGGCTTCTAGGGGTTTTAAACATTGTTCGAGGGTCCCTAAATCAGTGGGAACCTTGATAAACCCATCAGCGTGGCGGTGTTCTCCTAATAATTGATTCCCTTGGGTTTGTGTCACAAAAACCTGAATATTTCGGGTTTGCAGATCCGATTTCAGTAAGGTTAAAACGTCCCATCCTGATAATAGAGGGAGTAAGGGATTTAAGAAAATAGCGTAAGGTCTAAGTTGTCGGGCTTTTTCGACGGCTTCGGTGCCGGTTCGAGCAATGACCACACGATAGCCCAGTTGGGTTAACTTGTCCATCAGCGCGTCAATGGATTGGGGAATGGCATCAACGATGAGGATGACAGGATTAGAAGAGTGAGCAGGGAGCGATCGCTGTTCTTGGTCAGGAGACGGGGGTAATAGTAAGGTAAATTGACTTCCTTGGCCTGCTTTGGACACAAAAGAAATGTCTCCCCCATGGGCTCTGGCTAATCGTTGAGTTAACACTAACCCTAACCCGGTTCCTTCAAATTGCCGGGTGAGGGGATTTTCTAATTGCTGAAACTTTTGAAAAATTAAATGTTGAGACTCTTCTGGAATACCAATGCCTGTATCCCAGATAGTAAAGGCCAGCCAATCTTCCCAACGATTGACTTTTAACCCACATTTTCCTTCGGTTTGGGTAAATTTCATGGCATTGTCCAACAAATGCACTAACATTTGATGCAGTCGTAATTCATCGGCCAATAACTGTTGTAACCCAGGTTCAATCTCTAAACTAAAATCAAGGGGTTGGTCAGATTTACTTTGATATTTTTCTTTGATGGAATGATAAGCACGCTCACAAATTTCTCTAATATCCACAGGATTAAAGGATAATTTTAATTGTCCTGTTTCTAACCTTGTTAAGTCTAAGAGATCATTCACCAAGGTCATCAGTTGACGGCCACTGCGATAAATTAATTGGGCATAATGAATTTGACGAGGGTTGAGATCACCGATCTTTTTTTCTTGGAGAAGGCTCGATAATCCAACCACTGCGGTTAGGGGTGATTTGAGTTCGTGGCTAATACAGGCTAAAAATTCATCTTTGAGTCGATTGAGTTGCACTAAATCGGCATTTTTAGCGGCCAATTCTTGGCATAATTGCTGTTGTTGGGTGACATCTGTAGCGACAAAAATAGAAATGGGAATGGGCAGTTTATCGGTTGTTAAAGGGCATTTAAGAAATTGCCACACTTTGTTTTGATCAGGTATAGGTGAAGGTCCCACGTCTAAGTTATGGTCAACGAGGGTCTCTGAGGGGTTATGACCCAGGGACGATAGAGGAAAGTCCCAATTATCTCCTTGTGGGTTTAACCATTGATCGTAAGCTGTCTCGACTACTGAGGTTATCTTTTGCTTGATATCTGGATTAATGTTTACATTTCTGTTTTGGAGAGCTGGCCAGTCCATTGTTTCGTGGGGCAAAGGACAAGCGGTGGCGTTATCCGGTGGAATTAATTCGCCAATTTGTTCGCGCCAGGTTCGATTTTGTTGAATGATTTCTCCCTGGTGAGTTTGTAACATCACTGGTAAGGGGAGTTCTTCTAAGAGTTCTTTAATGAGGTTTTTGGCTGAGGCTAACTCTTGTTGAGGACTGGCGTTTTCTGCTAAAACGGCTTGCAGTAGTTGCCAACTATTGAGTAATCCTAAAAATTCTCCTCCCTGATTGACCAATCCGTAACTGGGTTGTTTGTCTAAGTAGGGGTTCGTGTTGAGGATATGAGCAAAATCAGAGACCCCAAGATGAGAGGGAATTAGGGTTAACGGACTGATACAACTTTCCCAATCCCAGGGTACACCCGGCTCAAGAGAAGGCCTCCACCTTGACCTGTTTTTACCCTTACTTTGCACTGAAGCCGCCACCGGCTTATTCAACAGGGCTAAGAGAATATCACGGCTAAAAAGTATGCCCAACGGAATTCCCTGTGCATTAACGACAACTACCCTATCATGACTCTGTTGGTTGGATTGAAACAGGTTTTGTAGTTGTTCGTAGGTAATGGGAGGGGTACAGACAGGGACTGAATAAAGAAATTGTTTGAGGGTAAGCATTGAAGCTATCACGGAGGTGGTTTAGCAAAGAATATCGATGTATGGCTAAATTGAGTTTTAAATGTCGTTTTTTGAAAGAGGGGTGGCATAAACTGCTCAACATTCAAGCTTAATCCTGATGGTTGATTTCCCTTATAGTTGGGTAATAAGAAATATGCCTTTCCTTATTTTAATCAATATGTTCTTAGTTTTACGCCAGAGGGCTTGATCCCTTACAATTAATTACAATTCTACGATGGGTTGATCTATTTTTATCTTCTTAATTATTAATTATTTGTTAACTGATCCCCGATCATGATTAGACCGCAATTCCTCTACAACCTAACGGGGTTAAAGTTGCAGTCTCCTTGCGGTCTAATGAGCCGATTACTTATTCTTCGTTTGCCGTCGCACTGGTTGCTAGTTCCTCTTGTTGAGGTTCCTCGCTCTCAGAGGCGGTCGGAACTTCCTCTACATTTTCTTCTGTGGGCATTTCTCTGCCTTCGGCTTCAGCTAGAAGTTTCTGACGATATTTTTCCGCCATTTCTTCTGCTTTTTCAAAGACTAAATCCCGATTTTTCAACATATCACCGGCTTCCGGTTCTAGTTGTTTGGTGGATAAAGAAATACGTCCTCTTTCGGCATCGAGATCAATGATCATCACTTTCAGTTCGTCATTGACACCAAAGACACTGTGAGGGGTATCAATATGATCGTGGGATATCTCAGAAATGTGGAGCAGTCCACTGACACCGCCAATATCGATAAATGCCCCGTAAGGCTTGATACCACGGACTGAACCAATGACCACTTGACCCACTTCTAAGCCGTTCATCTTCCGTTCTACCAGCGCACGGCGATGGCTGAGCACCAGACGGTTACGCTCTTCATCCACTTCTAGAAATTTTAAGGGCAAGACTTCCCCGACTAAATCTTCTTTAGCTTCACGGGTACTAATATGAGATCCAGGAATAAAGCCCCGTAACCCTTCAATTCTCACCAAGGCACCGCCCCGGTTGGTGGCAAAGACATCAGACCGCACGGTGGCATCTTCTGCCTGGAGTTGGCGCACCCGCTCCCAAGCTCGCATATACTCAATACGACGAATGGATAGGGTTAACTGCCCATCTTCGTTTTCATCGGTAAGGATGAAAAATTCTCTTGTTTCGTTGGACTGGAGAACCTCTTCCGGGTCGTCCACTCGGTTAATTGACATTTCTTGGATGGGAATATAAGCAGCGGTTTTTGCGCCAATGTCAATTAATGCTCCTCTCGGTTCCATACTGAAAACCGTCCCAGGAACAATATCTCCAGGACTAAAATGATAATCGTATTTGTCGAGCAGGGCTGCGAAATCTTCGTGCGTGAAACCTATGTCTTTTGTTGTTGTTTTCTGAGTTACCATGTACTTTTGTTTTCCTATATCTGAATCTCCAATCGTTGGCGGTGCCTCCTGTTGATGTACAGTTTCCAATTTTAGGGGGTCAGACATAAGAGCCTTTCCCTAAGCGAATGAACTGCCATGAAGAATATCCTTCTCACCACAGGCGACAAGGACGGTCTTAGAAGATTGAGTGTAATTTGTTCAATCAGTGTCAGGATACAGATTCTTTATCATATCACTATTAAATTATAGTCGACGATTGCTAATTGTGAGAGATTGTTTAGATTAATTTTGTGGATAGGGAACGGGGAACAGGGAATAGGGAATAGGGAATAGGCAAGGGTTCTCCCCCTCACAAAAGGGGGAGTTAGAGGGGGTGGCAATAGTCGAAGGTAGGGTGAGTTAGATGGCGACAATGTTATAACAATCCATCGTAATCCACCAGGTTAATGGATCAGCTAAAATCATCTACAATATCCAATAATAGGCTTCATTAATTAACAATTAACCATTAATTAATTCAAAGTTTTGCATATTTTTTATTTTCTATGAGATATCTAAATTCTGGGGAAACTCTCCAAAATGGACGTTATACAATTAATTCTATTTTAGGGGCTGGTGGTTTTGGGGTGACTTATTTAGCAACAGAAACCCCATTAAATCAGCAAATAGCCATTAAAACGTTAAATGCAACAGTACAAGGAAAGGAGAATTTTCTAGATTTACAAAATAAGTTTATTAAAGAAGCTTTTTTATTGGCAAAATGCAGTCATCCTCATATTGTGACGGTTCATAATGTCTTTGATGAGGACGGACTGTGGTATATGGTGATGGAATATATCAAAGGAGATGATTTAGCGGTTTATTTACAAAAAAATGGAGTGTTTAAAGAAGCGGATGCTTTACCCATTATTCAACAAATAGGAGAAGCTTTAACTTATATTCATGCTCAAGGTTTTTAACACCGAGACGTGAAACCTCATAATATTTTATTGTCGAGAAATATTGCTAAATTGATTGATTTTGGTATAGCAAGAGAGTTTACCGCAGGAGAAACGAGAACCCATACTAATTATAGAACCGATGGTTATGCACCCCCCGAACAATACGAAGAACGAGCAAAATGAGATGTTTATACAGATGTTTATTCTTTAGCTGCAACCTTATATAACTTATTAACAAATCAGGTTCCGATTCCTGCACAGTTTCGTAGTTATGCAGCGTTACCTCCTCCCCAAAAGTTTAATAATAAAATAAGCGATCGCACTAACAATGCTATTCTCAAAGGGATGGAATTACAACCCGAAAACCGCCCTCAAACCATTCAAGAATTGCTAGATTTATTATCATTATCCCCCCTTAGTAAGGGGGACAAAGGGGGGATAGATCTGTAAAAACACCACCCCGTAGAGACGTTATATATAACGTCTCTACACCTGTCAATAACGTCTCTACACCCTCACAAAAAAAGGATGATTTAGCATCAGATAGAGGGGTAGATTATAGTAGGTTAAAAGACTTGTTAAAAGCAGGAAAGTGGAAAGCAGCAGATAAAGAAACAGCAAGAGTAATGTGTCAAGCAGCAAACCGCAGCAAGGAAGAATATTTAAGAGAAAAGGATATAGATAATTTTCCCTGTACCGATTTACGCACCATAAATCAGCTTTGGTTAGACTATAGTGGGGGTAAGTTTGGCTTTTCTGTCCAAAAGGAAATTTACCACCGCTTAGGAGGCACAAGAGACTATAATCAAGAAGTCTGGCAAACCTTCGGTGATACCGTGGGATGGAGCAAAGCAGGAAGCTGGTTGTACTACAGAAATATCACATATAATATATCAGATCCACAGGGGCATCTCCCTTATAGTGGGTGTGGTTGGGTTGGAAAGTTGGGTTTAGAGTGGTTGTGGGTGTTAGGAGGTGGATGGGAATGGAGAGGTATATTATATGTTGATTTGTTCTCTCGCGTCGAGACTTGTAGACTGTAACATATAAGGCTTGTAGAAATTTTTAATAATATGTTTGTGTAGGGGCATAATAATATTATGCCCATCATTTTATCTGTTGTTTATTAGGGGTTAATTATGATTAATATGTAATGATATTTGTCTTTAATGGTGTTGGGTTTAATGGTTGTGTGGGTTTAACAGTGTTAAACCCCTACGGGATGTATTGTATAATTATAACTATTGAGCTATCAAAAAAATTTATGAAACAGTTTGCTGAATGGAAAAAAAATCTAATAATAAATGACAAGATAATGGGAGGAGAAGCAGTTTTTCCTAATTCTAGGTTATCAGTACGTCACATTGGGGGAATGTTAGAAAAAGGAGAATCTTATGAGGTTATTTTAGAAGATTATCCCTATTTAAGTCTTGAGGATCTCAAGTTTGCAGAAATGTATGTAAAAACTTATCCCCAGATAGAAACAGTCAAAAAATAATGAAATTCTTAATAGATGAGGATCTTTCTCCCAAAGTTGCACAACATCTTTGTAAACATTATTTGATTGATGCAGTAGCAGTGAGAGATAGAGGTTTATTGGGTAAAGATGATCGAACTGTTTTAAATTATGCGTTTAATGAAGATAGAATTTTAATAACAGCAAATATAGCAGACTTTGAAAGGTTTGCAACATTGATGGAAGTACATTCTGGAATTGTATTTTTGCAAGAAGGAGATTTATTAAGAGAGGAACAAAGTGAGGTAGTATCAAAAGCAGTAAAAGCGATAAAAGCAGAAATTAAAGCAGGAAGAGAAATGATTAATCGTGTGCTTTATATTTCTATTACGGGAGCAATAATATTTCAAAACTTACCTTATTAATAATTATTGTATTTAATAGCATTATATGGGGTTTCTGGATTTAAAACTGTTAAACCCCTACGGGATATACTGTATAATTAAAATTGAACCCGACAAGGATTACAAAGATTATGAATACTAAAGAAAAAATCATACAAGAAATTGAATCATTATCAGAGTCTAGCTTGACTGACATCTTAACCTACATTCAACAACTAAAAAAAGTAGAAACAAATACTAATGATATTTGGAACGCTTATTTAAACTCAAAACAAGAAAGAAAAGAGGTTTATCGTCGTCTTGCAGAATCCTAGATTTGTTACTATAGAAGAAGTAATTATGATTCATGATGACCAAATTAAAAGTTTTGGCGGTAGCTTAGGAATTAGAGATTATGGGTTATTAAAATCAGCAGTTTTTCAACCACAAGTTAGTTTTAATGGTCAATTATTGCATCCTAATATTTATAGTCAAGCAGCAGCTTACTTGTATCATCTGACGATGAATCATCCTTTTGTTGATGGTAATAAAAGAACAGCATTTGCTGTTACTGATGTTTTCATTAGAATTAATCAATATTCTCTTAATATTAATGATATAGAAGCTTATGAAATGATGATGAAAGTAGCAACTAAAGTTTTAAGTAAACAAGAATTAATTCTTTATTTGTTAGAGAGTATTATAGAAATTTAAAACAACTAAACAAACAATGGATAAAGTAACATTAACTATTATTGAAGGAAAATTAAAGGGACAAACCTTTAAATTTTCTGAATATGATTTAAACACAGGAGATGAATTAAAATTGAGTGAAACTATATTTAAAGTCTCTATAGAAATAGAAAAGAAAATCGCTACAACCTGGAAACCTGAAGCAATACAAGAACCGAAAAATTGAAACTTTTTAAACTTTCTGCAAAATCTCTTAAAACGCGCAAAAACAGAAGAAAAATTAAGTGATTTAAAAAACTATGAAATTATAAAAAAAATAGGAGAGGGAGGTTTTAGTGAGGTATTTTTAGCTAATAATAAAAATACAGGAGAAAATATTGCGTTAAAAATGCTTTTACCCCAAGTTGCTGCTAATGATTACGCAGTACAATCATTCTTAAGAGAAGCAGAAAATACCAAAGCTTTAAACCATCCCAATATTGTACAATTACGAAACACAGGATACCATCAAGGAACCTTTTTCTTTACCCTAGAATACTGCAATGGGGGAACTGTTGAAGACTTATTACAGCAAAGAGGGGGTAAACTAAATATTGAGGAATCTTTGAACATTATTTATCAAGTTTTGGATGCTTTAATCTATGCTCATCATGCAGAAATTCCCAACATAAAACAAGCAGATGGAAGCATCAAAAAAGGTCAAGGTTTAGTTCATCGAGATATTAAACCTAGTAACATATTTTTAGTAAAAAGTCAAGGAAAAATAACTGCAAAATTAGCAGATTATGGATTATCAAAAGCCTTTGATTTAGCTGGTTTAAGCGGGCAAACTATGACAGGAAATAAAGCAGGGACACCCGTTTTTATGCCCCGTCAACAGGTGTTAAACTTCAAATATGTACAGCCAGAAGTGGATATTTGGGCAACCGCAGCAACCCTATATTATCTGTTAACAGGATGCTATTGCCGAGACTTAGATAATAAAGATCCTTTTTTAGCTATTTTACAAGATTCTCCTGTTTCTATTCATCAAAGAAATGTTAATATTCCCCAAGGTTTAGCTAATCTTATTGATCTCGCTTTACAAGATCATCCTGAACTGCATTTTAAAGATGCCACAACCTTTAAACAAGCATTAATTAATAGCGTCTAATTTGTTAAAATAATTAAAACTCACATCTTGCACCAGTACATAAAAACTCAACAACAAAACAAATCAAATCAATTCTTAAGCCTTTAGAGTCAAAACTCACCCTGTTCCCTGTTCCCTATTCCCTGTTCCCTCTCTAAACTAGCTAGTTTTAGCGAAGGTGCAAGATATAAGTAAAAGAAAAGAGTTGGACATAAGCCGGATTCTGTTCAATGGAGAGTTATCTATCTAGGACGTTTGTTACCAAACGCCTCATGCGGTACACCTAAAACGGGACAGGAAAAAGACCAACCTTTGTCCCTTCGACCTTGCTCCCAACCGGGGTTTACCGAGCCAGTACCTCACGATACTGCTGGTGCGCTCTTACCGACACCTTTGCAACCTTACCTCTGTCAGCTATCAATTATCAGTTTTCAGTCATCAGTAATTAACTGCTCACTATTCACTGTTCACTGAAAAAGGCGGTATTTTTCTGTGGCACTATCCTCACGCTCACGCGCACTGGGAATTATCCAGCAAGTCTGGTCTTTCGGGAGTCCGGACTTTCCTCGAAGGGGTTCAATTGACCCATTCGCAACTCTCGCGCCAACTCTTTTCTATTTCTATTTTAATCTTTTTTTGAAAGGGGAATGTTAGGACGGGAAAAGGGTTCAAACCACCCTCTCCGCCAAAAGAAGAAAATTAAGCCTCCTGCGATCGCAGCCATCAACCCTAAACAGCTAAAATAACCCCAACGGGTCTTAAGTTCTGGCATATATTCAAAGTTCATGCCATAAACTCCGGCAATAAAGGTCAGAGGAATAAAAATCGTCGAAACCACGGTTAACACTTGCATCACTTCATTCATTTTATTACTCATCGATGAGAGATAAGCATCCATTAAAGAAGAGGCTAATTCTCGATAGGTTTCGACGATATCTAAGATTTGAATGACGTGATCGTAACAGTCTCGAAAATATATTTGTGCTTCAGAACTAATTAGAGAACTTTCTCCCCGGACTAACATATTGGTCACATTTCTTAAGGGCCAAATGGCGCGACGTAGGGCTAATAATTCTCTTCTAATGACATAAATTTCTTTTAATTGATTGGTATTGGGAGCAATGGCTAATTCATCTTCTATATCTTCAATGCGATCGCCATAATCTTCTAAAACGGGGAAATAACCATCAATAATGGAGTCTAACAATAAGTACATTAAATAGTCAGCCCCTTGTTGCCTGACTTTCCCTTGATTGGCCCTAATTCTTTCTCTAACAATATCAAAACAATCTTCGATTTCTTCTTCTTGAAAGGTGAGTAAATATCTATTTCCTAACACAAAACTCACTTGTTCGCTTTCAAATCCTTCTTCGTCAGCATTGGGTCGAACCATCTGAACAATTAAGACTAATTGTTCGTTATAATCTTCTAGTTTCGGTCGTTGGGGGACGTTTACCACATCTTCTAATAGTAAAGGATGGAGCTGAAAAATTTCTCCAATTTGTTTGAGGACTTTCTCGCTTCCTAACCCTTGAACGTCCATCCAGGAAATGGTATTCGTTCCTAAATAGGGGGTTAATGCTTTGGGGGTGACATCGACTTTCCGAATCGCATGGGACTCATCATAATCAATTAAAACGATACGGGAAGGTTTAGCATCGGGTTCTATATTTAACTTTCCGGGTTCGCTACCGGGTTCATCAAAAAAGTAATCAAAATAATCAGATTCTTCTTCTTTTTCTAGTTCTTCTGGGTTTAATATTTGGGGGTCAGTAATGGGTGATTGAGTCATAATTTATTTTCAGTTATAGTTTATCTTTTTTATAATCTAAATGTAGTCCCATAATAATTAAATCTCTTTCGATATTATCCAATTGAGCTACTTTTGGCAAGTATCCCCATTGTTGAAAGTTGTATTTTTTGAATAAATTTAAACTGGGTTGATTATGGGCAAAAATAAATCCTAGTAAATTGGTTAATCCTAGCTTTGGACTTTTTTTTATGACATATTCTAAGAGTTTTTTTCCAATTCCTTGACCTCTATAATTTTCGGCAATATATAAACTGATTTCTGCTGTAGTTTTATAGGCCGGACGACCATAAAAATGTTGTAAACTGATCCAACCAATGATGTTATTCTCATTTTCTATGACCCAAATGGGATAATGTTGATGATCTCTTTCTTGAAACCATTTTAAGCGACTTTCAACTGTTATTTTCTGTAAATCCCCTGTAGCAATACGACTGGGAATACTCGCATTATAAATGTCAACAATGTCTTCTAAATCTTCTAATTTTGCTAGTCTTATTTTCTCCATATTATCATTCCTATTTTAGTTTTATCATCAAATGAAACCGAGTTTTTTTGATAGTAAAAATATCCACAGATTGAACTAATTCACTGAGTTTTTTATAACCATAATTTCGAGAATCAAACGAGGGAGATAATTTGGTTAATTGTGAGCCAAATGGTCCGAGATGAACCCATTCTTCTTCGTCTGCTACAGAATCATAAGCACTTTTCAATAACTCTAATAGTTTTTTATTGGTTGTTATTTTTTGATTTTCGGAGGGTTGTTGATGGGCTAAAATATCAGTATAGATAAATTTGTTACAAGCAACCACAAAAGCTTCTGGTGTTTTAATTTTTTCTCCAAATCCATAAACAATCAGCCCAGATTCTCTGATTCGAGAGGCTAAACGAGTAAAATCACTATCACTAGAAACTAAACAAAATCCATCAAAATTTCCCGTATACAGTAAATCCATTGCATCAATAATTAACGCACTGTCAGTGGCATTTTTACCCGTTGTATATCGAAATTGTTGGATGGGTTGCAGTGCTAATTTATTAACTTTACCTTTCCAGCTATTTAATTGATTACTCGTCCAGTCCCCATAGATTCTTTTTACATTAGCCGTTCCATATTTAGCGACTTCTTGTAATAAAGCTTCAATAATATTTGCACTGACATTTTCAGCATCAATTAAAACCGCTAAACGTACGTTGCTGGAGCCATCCTCTAAGGTTTTCATATTAATAGGTTAGCAGTTGTTTGGCTATCAGGTTAATGAATATTGGTTAAAATGAACATGAATAAAAATTTCCTAGCTATGTCTAATTTCTAGTTTAATCTTAGTTCAGTGTTTAGATAATTGCTGTTTTTATTGGTGTCAGTTTTTGATTATTAAAGCTTTTGATCAATGGCTTTTTTATAAACTTTTTGAATCGCTTTAATGACTTTATCAAAAGCTGATTTAGGAGAGTCTTGAGCAGGATCAAGTAATTGTAATTTAGTTAATAGTTGGGCTTCTTGCATTTGAATATCCCCATCACTATAAACCAAAGCACTTAAGGCTTCTAATAATTCTTGATAGTCCTTGGTGGTAGGATTATCTCCTAAATATTCTTCTAACCATTGATAACATTGAGTCGGCTGAACCGGTTTTAATTCTGATAAAAGAGACTTGAGATCCACGTCGTCAGATAAGCCTTGAGTCTGAGCCATTCGTTTTAAATAGTCTCTTTCTTCTACCTGAATAATACCATCAATCCAAGCTGCACCAATGAGAATTTTTAGCAGTTGTTTCTTTTGAGTTTGAGTATTCATTATTAATGACTCTCGTTATTTTTTCTCTATTTTTATGATGAAATATTTTTGAGATTAATTGGTATTCTCTCAACCTTTCTTTAACTTCACCATAAAAAAACCGTCCATATGATGTTCATGGGGTAAGATTTCGATCCCTTTTGATGATGTCACAAAGGGGGAAAAAAGCCAATCAGTTGAAGGGGGTTCTCTATTCCACTGAGGATGATGGGTTAAAAAGGTTTCTATGATCTGTTGGTTTTCCGTTGGGTTGAGGGTACAAGTGGCATAAACTAGGGTTCCTTGGGGTTTGACCCATTGGGCTGCTTGGGTTAAAATTTCTTGTTGTAAACGAGATAATTCTTGAATGTTTTCAGGGGTCTGTCGCCAACGAATGTCCGGGTGTCGATGAAGGGTTCCTAACCCGGAACAAGGAACGTCTACTAAGACGCGATCGCCTTGATTGATCAATTGGCTTAAATGACGACTATCTCCCACTCTGGTTTGAATAGAATTTAATTGTAAGCGTTGGGCGTTTTGTTGCACTTTTTTGAGACGGGATGGGGTGCGATCGCAAGCGATAATGGTCCCCTGATCCCCCATTAACTCAGCAATATGGGTGGTTTTTCCCCCTGGGGCTGCACAAGCATCAATAATGGTTTCTCCGGGTTGGGGATCAAGCAAATAACTCACCAGTTGCGCGCTACTGTCTTGTATGGTCCAATGGCCCTGCTCAAACCCCGGTAAGGTTTGTATCCTTCCTATTTTCCCCTGTAGTCTCAAGGTAGCAGGAAAGGGAGGCAAAGGAGTGGCGTTAACCCCTGCTTCGCTGAGTTGGGTTTGTAGGGTTTCAAGGGTGGTTTTTAAGGGGTTAACCCGGATGTCAATGGTAGGGGTTTGATTAAACCAATGACAGAGTTTTTCGGTGGTTGCTTCTCCCCATTGGTGAACCCACATTGCGATCATCCAGTCAGGAAAACTAGATTGAATGGCAATTTTTTCGATGGGGTTAGAGGGTAAGATGAGGGGATCTTGACTGTCTTCACTGCTGCGAATATATTGCCGTAAAATGCCGTTAACCACCCCTGAAAGTCGGTTAAGTTGATACGCTTTCGCTAGGTTAACACTGGTATTAACCGCAGCCGAGGGAGGAATATGATCGAGATATCTTAACTGATAGAGTCCAATATGAAGAATCCGCCGTAAGTCTGGGGGTTGTTGTTGTGCCTTTTTTTTTCCCAGTTGATCGATTAAGGTGTCTAAGGTGCGTTGATGTCGAATGATACCATAGACGAGTTCTGTGCATAAACTGCGATCGCTAGGATTAAGATCACTTTGATTTAATCCTCTATTTAAAGCAATATCAGTATAACTATTGTTTCGATCAATTTCTCGTAAAATGTCTAAGGCAAGTTGACGGGCGTTAGGATTTTTTTTAGAAGGAGACATCTATAAAATAGGGTTTTATTTAGTTTCTTGAATTGTGACCCAAAAATCAAGGTTTTAACTGACATCTTGCATCAGTACATAAAAACTAAATAATTATGAAAAAGTAGTCAATTTTGAATCAGTTACCATCAAAATGAAATACTTTTGCCTGTCTTGGTGAGCGTTCCCTTGCGCAGATGCGAAGGCGCGGGGTCTCACCGCTCTTGCCTACCCCCACACCCCCCACACCCCCCACACCCCCCTTTATAAGGGGGGCAGGGGGGGTTAGGGGCAGGGGGGGTTAGGGGCAGGGGGGGTTAGGGGCAGGGGGGATTATCGAAGGTGCAAGATATGAGTTTAACGCCCAACGCCAAACTCGTGACGACTTTTAATGTCTTGCATCACCCAATGGGTTGCTTGTTCGTTAGTCATGGGTTTAGCAAAGAAAAACCCTTGCCCTAATTCACAATTTAAACCCTGTAATTGATTAAATTGTTCCCGTGTTTCAATTCCTTCTGCTACGACATTCATGCCTAAGGTATGGGCTAAGTTAATAATCATGGGAACGATTGATTTATCAGAAATGCCCAATTGACTAATAAAAGAACGATCAATTTTTAAGGTATCAATGGGAAATTCATGTAACCGACTCAACGATGAATAACCGGTGCCAAAATCGTCAATACATAATCCTAATCCTAAGTTTTTTAATTGTTTGACTCTTTGGTTTTCATTCTGAGCAGTTTCTAACAAGCAGGTTTCCGTAATTTCTAATTTTAATTGGCTTCCTTCAATGCCAGTGCTTTCTAACAATTGATTCAGTCTATCATCCCATTTTTCTTGTTTTAGTTGTTGGGCTGAGACATTAACATTAATGACCAATTGTCCCGCTTTTGTGTTTAAATTTTGCCATGTTTGTAATTGATAGCAAGCTTGTTCTAATACCCACCATCCCAGAGAATTAATTAATCCAGTTTCTTCAGCAATGGGAATAAATTCCACAGGGGAAATATTTCCTTTCACGGGATGTTGCCATCTCACTAAGGCTTCAAACCCCCTTAAATAACCTGTATTTAATTCAACAATAGGCTGGTAAGATAGGGAGAGTTTTTGGTTTTTAATGGCTTGTCTTAGGTCAGTTTCTAGTTGAATACGAGTTAAAGCGTCTGCTTTGATTTTAGGATTAAAGATGGCATAATTTTCTTTGCCTTGTGTTTTGGCTCGATACATGGCTAACTGGGCATCTCTAACCATGATTTCAGGTTTTTGATAGTTGATTTTGTTGAAGTTAATCCCTATATAGCCTCGAACAAATACTTGATTATTGTTGATTTCAAAGGGAAAATGAATAATGTTTAAAATTCTTTTGGCAATTAAAATAATTTCTCGTGCTGATTGATTTTGCACTAACAAAATAAATTCATCTTCTCCTAATCTGGCTAGGATATCTTCTGTTCTTAATTTATTTTGCAAGCGTTTGGTTATTTGAATGATTAGGTCATCATCTTGGGTAATATTTAAACTTTCATGTAACAGGTGAAGGTTATCTAAATGGATAAGAATGACAGCTAAGGAGTGACTATGATTCTCTAATAAAATGGTTTCTAACTGTTGATAAAACCATTGACGATTGGGTAAATAAGTAACCCTATCTCTTAAATTATTATTGGCTAACTCCTCTTCTTTCTGAAGATTATTTTCAATTTTGTGGGCAGTTCCTTGATAATAAAGAACGTCTCCATACTGATCATAAATTGCCCAAATGGTTTCTTCAATCTCAATCATTTCTCCCTGTTTACAATAGATTTGAGAGTGAAAGTTGAGAATCTCTCCATCGGTTCTTAAACTGTTTAAAATACTATCCTGGTTTTGTGCCTCAACATAAAATTGATTAGCTCGATCATGAATCTTATCTAATAATTCTTGAGGACTATCGTAACCATATAGTTGGGCTAAAGCCGCATTAACATCTAAAAAATAACCGTCAGAACTGAGTTTAAAAATTCCCTGATTACTCTTTTCAAAAATCTTATAATATTGTCGTTCTGCTTGAATTAAAGCTTCTTCTATTTGCTTACGTTTTGTAATATCACGAGACGTTGCTAATATCTCTTTTATGTCTCCCGTTTGTGGATGAATGATTCCTTTGCCAATGGTTTCTATCCATAGATAATGGCCATCTTTATGACTCATACGATAAGTCACTGTAGCTAAGGATTTCTTTTGTTGTAATTCTTGATAAAATTGTTTAATTAAAGGTTGATCTTGAGGATGACAAAATGAAGCAATGGATCGACTAATTAACTCCTGGGGATAATAACCTAATAACTGATGAGAAACTTGAGAAACGTATTGATAAATTCCCTCTGGGGTGTGAGTTGTGACTAAATCTGGTAAGTTATCTAAAATGAAGGTATGAGGTTGTTGATGACTTTTAAACTGTTCTTGATTTCGCTTTTGTTGGGTGACTTCACGGGTAAGACAAAAAATCTCTTCAATCTCTCCTGTCTCTTGATTAGGAATCACTTTGGCTGAGGTTTCTAACCAGATATAATGTCCCCCATGATGACGCATACGATAAGTGATCGAATTAATATTCCATTGCTTTTTTAGTTTGTCATAAAATTGTCTAATTAAGTCGCAATCTTCAGGATGACATAAAACCTCTGCTGATTGTCCAATAAAATTGTGAATATCATACCCTAATAAAGACTTACAAGAGGGAGAAATATATAAATAGATACCTTCTCCCGTATGAAAACTGATTAAATCTGTTAAATGATCTAAACTTGTCTGATCATACTTCTCCCCTTTCTCAGAAACTGGTTCCCTTCTATTTTCTTGACTGTTATCCATAATTTTTGATCGACTATTTCTGGTTAATACGGTGGATGATGACCATAGGAAATCTTGAAAGAGGGAATTAAGTCTAAATCTAAATGATTGTTATCTGTGAAATCTGATCTATAGGCTAACATAACTCATGGATTTTCTGTGGTCAGCAGGATGACTTTTTGTGTAAAGATTAGTTTGATAATATGTAACTGTTTTTAATCATTCTTTGTGAATCTTAATGTTGTTTTTAGGTAAAAGTTATCAAAAATAAGCAACGATGAAAAAATAATTGATCTTCAATGAGGAGTTAAATCAATTTTGCTCAAAAAAGAGACAGGAACTTTATACGGGGTGAGTGTAGGAACCGGTGATCCAGAATTAATTACCGTCAAAGGACAACGGTTATTACAAGAAACTTCTGTCATTGCTTTTCCTCTGGGGGTGAAGGGTAAACCCGGTTTAGCTGAAACAATTATTGACCCTTGGATCAGGCCACAGCAAAAAAAATTACCCCTTCATTTTCCCTATCTTCAAGATGAACAGCAGTTACAACAAGCTTGGAAAGCAGCCGCCGCAACGGTATGGGACTATCTTGATCAAGGACTTGATGTGGCTTTTGCTTGTGAAGGAGATGTCAGTTTTTATAGTACCTTCACCTATCTGGCCCAAACCCTCAGAAAAAATTATCCTAGTGTCACGATACAAACCATTCCGGGGGTTTCTTCTCCTATGTCTGCTGCTTCGGTATTAGGGATACCCTTAACCCTGGGTTCTCAAAATTTAGCCATTATCCCTGCTTTGTATCATCGGGATGAACTCGATCAAGTGTTGAGTTGGGCCGATGTCATTGTTTTATTAAAAGTGAGTTCCGTTTATTCTCAGGTTTGGGAGAAACTAGAACAGTTAAACTTATTGGATCATGCTTTTATTGTAGAACGGGCGAACCAACCGGAAGAAAAAATTTATCGAAACCTCAGTGATCACCCACATTTAAACCTTTCCTATTTTTCTGTGATGATTATCCGTCAAAAATAATAACGGGTTTCTGATCACGGGTGACTGCTCAATTAACATTTTTTAACATCCTGTAAACCTTGATATAACGGGGCTTCAAACTTAAAAAACTAAAATGTATTCTTTGTTACAGCAGAAAATAACTTTATTATTAGTGGAAATTAGACTATAGTAAGAAGTAAGCCTTCCTAGTCACTTGGTAAATTTCTATGAGTCCTATTACCCTAACGTCCCCTTCTCCTTCAGCCCCTTCTACCACTTACACTATCAGTATGATTAAAGACGAAGTCCGTCATCTAGTCGAGATGGGTATCGTTAGTCGTCAGCAACCTCTTTATGTTCTTTGTGAGTTTATTCCTCCCCGCGAGTGGGTGTGTGTCGAAACGGAATTAGAAAGATGTGAATATTTATTACGGGATCAAATTGGAGACCTGATGGCTTGTGAAAGTTGGGAAAGTGATTAATTTTTTATTGTACCATTATTTTAATTTCCTTAACAAGTTCGATTGTTCTAGTAGTCACCAAAGTTTATCTTGTTGTCAATAAACCTTTTTGAATATCCTCTTTGAGTCCTAGTCCCCCGATTAGGACTTAAATTTTGATTATATCAAAAGGAATAATTCTAAAGGAAAATGGAATTTTTAGCACTTACTGACATAATTGGAGAGAAAATGTAATCAAGAATACAAAAAGACTTTGCAGCTTTTCCTTGTACGTTCGATCATTTTAAGAGTCAGGGTCTTGATTTTAACTGGTTTGGTGTTCTACTTATGAATCTTTCCACAGAATTTCCTGTTAGTTTTTCCCACTATTCTATCGATTTTATACAACAAGAAGCCCGTCATTTAGTGGATCGGGGTTTAATTAGCCGTCAACAGCCGATTTCTAGTTTATGCGATTATATTCCCCCTCGGGAATGGATCTGGGTTGAACACGAACTGGCCAAATTTGAGTATTTATTACGCGATCGCATCAGTGATCTCATTTGTTGTGAAACTTGGTCTAATGACTAAACTCATATCTTGCAGCTTCGCTTAAACTAGCTAGTTTAGGAGGCAAGAGGCAAGAGCGGTGAGACCCCGCGCCTTCGCATCTGCGCAAGGGAACGCTCACCAAGACAGGCAAAAGTATTTCATTTTGATGCTAACTTATTCAAAATTGACTACTTTTTCATAATTATTTAGTTTTTATGTACTGATGCAAGATGTCAGTAAACAATAAAATGGTCTTAAACTTTCATTTTCAGAGGTTTAAGGCTTTTTTTTCTCTCTTAAGTATTCAAGTTCTTGTCTGAGGGTAATAATTTTTTCAGTGAGTTGTTGAATTTCTTGGTCAACATTAGCTTTCGTGTGGGTTGAAGACGCAGATCCTGGGGGATTTTTCGAGGATGATTGTTGTTTTAACCATTGATCGAGGAATTCACGGGCTTCTTGTTCAGTTATTTCCCCTTTTCTTGCCCATTCTTCGATTTTTTCCCTAATCTCTTGTTGCAGTTCCGATAAAGTTTGATTCCGTTTTTGGGCATCTTGGAGGGTTTCTAACACAGAAGCGGTGAAACCGACTCCCACTCGAAAAGATTGTTGTAGAAGTTGAAAGATAGTATCGGTATTCATATTAAAGCAACATTATTATATATTATTTATCAGACATCATGACACAATGACCCTTAACTATCAACTAAAATGTTAGGTAAACCGACATTTTTAGGGTTGACAAAGTTTCCCTTAAAATCAATGGTTTTTTCTTCATTGGTCGCCGCATCTTTAATGGTTCTAGCTTCAGCTAAAGCCCGACGAAGTTCGGCCTTTTCTAAGTTATCTTTTACCCCACCCAATAAGTAAATTAATAAACGACTAGCTAATTTTTTACCTGATACTTGAATGCGTTTTTTCATCGGATCATAAAGTACACCATACCAAATAGATTGGGAGGTATCCATATAACTAAAACCGCCAATTTCATCAAAATAAATAAGTTTTTTTATAAGACTTTCTAGCTCAAAATTTTTACTAAATACTAAAAATCCTAAGGCTTGGGCTAAGGCAATTTGTCCCACAGGACGAAATAAAAAATTTCCTTCTCCTCCTCCTTTTTCATGGTTAAAACGTCTTAATTCATAGGTTTTAACCCCATGTTCTAATTGTCGATAACTCGGTAAATTTGCTAAGCCATCGAACAATTCAGATAAAGAATTTAAGCCTTCTTCTATTTCTTCATCGTCGGGACGTAAAGAGATCAAATTCTTTTTGTCCTTACTTTTCCAATGAGGAAATTGATAGTTTAAATAGCCCTCTGTCATATCTTGTAGTGCTTGTAATGTGGTTAAAACAGTGGATTTATTAGCAATAGTTGCACTATCCCAATTGACCCGAGAATTCCAGTCTTTTTCCTCTCGATCTTTTAACAGTGGATGGGTGATAGCGAGTCGTCTAGAAACAATAGCAAAGCCATCATCTTCGTTCAATAAAACTAACTGTCCCTTGCTTAAAGAAATGGCCATACGGTTAACATGAACGAATACGGATCTTACCCGTCTTCTTGCTTCTTCATAGGTTTCTCCTTTGATGACTGCGGGGATAATTTCAATGCCGATCTTTTCTTTGGCTAAACTTTGTAAAGCAATGGGATCGAGCTCATATTCTTCTATTAATTCATCAAGGGTAATAGGGGTTCCTGTTGCTTTTTTTACCTTATTATAAACCTCTAATTTTCCTGTTTTTAATAACTCCATTAACCCTTGTATCCCCATTAGTCGATGTTGTCCATCTAGGGCAAAAATTGAATAGTTTTCTCCAATATTTAACAAACCGACACTATCATTCTTATCTAAAGATAGAAACTCATCTACACTGACTTTTGCACGGTTATTTATATCCCATTCTCCTGCATCAGGATTATTGACCCAATTTTGACTAATAACCACTAAAATAGGGGGGAATTTATGATTATTTAGAACCGCTAAATATTGGGCTAAATGTGCTTGTCTTGACCAATCTAAAGGGCGTTGTTGTAATTCTTCTACGGTTTCAGAATCACGGATAATATTGTTGCTTTTGGGGTCATATTTACGGCGAAATAAGGGTAATTGTAAGGCAAAATGCACCCGACTGGCTAACCATTCTAAAGAGACTGATCCTAGATAACTTTGCGTAGTTCCCATCTGGGTTTTCTGCACAAAAAGCTGATCTTGACGGGATAAATACCGTTCTAATAATAAAGCAAGTGCCTGTTTTTCTTCGCTTTCTTGTTGTTGCAGTTGTTTCGTAATATCTTGATCCATATTAATTATTTAACTATGTTCTTTTCGGTAGGGTGGGGAGTGCATCACCTTACAAGTTATACCTTAATCTTCAAACCAATTAATAGGGAATAGGGAACAGGCAACAGGTTTTTAGTATCATAAAGGTTTGAAAGATAACTCCGATGGGGTTAGAGTGGTTAAGGGTATCGCTTAACCCAGTAACCAACGGGCAAAGTCTTCTGGGAAGCTTTCGACTAAGAATTTACAAATATTATCATACATTTTTCATTTTAAAACCCTTATGTAGTTTTATAAAACCCTAACAAAGTTTTTAAAAACATTATACAAGTTTTAGATTATAATAGCCTTGTTTTAAATTTGGATAAGGCCAGATGATGGGGTTTGAATATGTATTACCAGTGATTCGGGGGATACAAGGAGAACGGGAGTATTATGTTTCTATGTGTCCCTTGGGAATATTGCCGAAGTTGTTTCCTTTACCGGATGAGAGAATAACGCCGTTTCAACGGAGTCAGCGACGGTTAAATAAGAGCAGATCGAAGAAAATTTGTCAATATATTTTAGAAAATCGTTACAATTATGTCTTTTCTGCTATTACTGCCAGTATTGACGCGGATACGACGTTTGAAGCAGTGGGAGAGGTGGCCGAAATGCGAAAATTGGGCCGTTTGCGTATTCCCATGGAGGGGAGTTTAAGGATACATGACGGGTTACATCGCCGGGTTGCCTTAGAAATGGCCTTACGCGCTAACCCTCAGTTAAAATATGAAACCATACCCGTCATTTTATATATTGATACGGGTTTGCCACAGTGTCAACAACTGTTTATTGATCTTAACCGTTGGGGGGTTAAGTTACCTCTTAGTTTAACTATTCTCTATGATAATCGAAATGCGATCGCTTTGATGGTTCAAAAGGTAGCTAAAACCCTTAAGTTTTTTAATGATTATACTTATTTAGATGGGGATAGGATACCGAAAACATCAGATAAGTTATTGACGTTAACTCAATTATATCAAGCAACAATTGAGTTATTACGGGATGTTGCTTTAGAAGATGATACACAAAACATTGACTTTGTTTTGTCTTATTGGCAAGAAGTGATTCATTATTTAGAAGCTAATAAAAATGATGAAAATTTTGACAAGTTATTGTTACGGTTAGGGAAGTTTGGGAGATTATTATTAACTAATTATCCTAATAGTTGGAAAGAAAAATTACAAGGTTTGAATGTTTCAGAACTTTTGCTGAGTGGGCAAACTTTTTTAGATGATGATGTTCTCAAATAAGTCTTTATTTTGCCCACTTTATCCTGTTATTAATACAACTGAAATTGAGGATTAGGCGGTGACATCCAACCTAAATGAATTTTTACTTTATCCACTGCACTTTTAACACTTCCCATAGTTGCAGAAATTTTATAAGCTTTCGTCGGATCTTTAGGATTAGTCTCAACTCTAATAATATTACCATGCCAAATTTGACTACTGCATAACCAATCTAGTTGAGCTAATTGAGATACTTTTGAGCTATCAAAATGATTGTTTTCTTGATCATAAGTGAAATAAAGTAAACGCCCTAATACCTCTAAGCCAACGCTACGCCCTAATATACAAGTTTCTTTAAATTTTCTTACTTCCTCAACTGTTAAGTCTTTTGCTTCTGTTTCAAAAATATGTTTTGTTTGTTGGCATTCTGAGAAGAATTGATTCAAACCAACAACTAAAGCATTAGAAGATGTTTCAACATTCCAGTTTTCTAGCTCAGCTTTTGTATCATTTGCAAAAGCACAACTAACCATTTTTGCAAGATAATTTCGAGTATAAAGTAGTTTATGTTTAGTTGAAGGAGATTTTTTAATTGTTTCAGTTTTATCTTTAAACATTGGTACGTTTTCCTGTACCGTTTTCATAATACCGATATATCCTTCAAATTCTCCAAAAGATAATAAGAGTGAAGGATCTAATGTCCTACTTTGTGCCATATCTCGGAAGTCCATTTGACATTGCTTAAAATCTTTTTCCAAAACTAAAGTAATCGGAAAATCATTATCTCCAATTAATTCACCATTGGTACTTTCGATCAGTTCATGAATTGCCCTTTTTCGGTGTTGCCCATCAGTGATATCTAATTTTACACCACGGGGAATTACAACTAGACAAAGTTCTCTAGCTAACTCAATCAATTCAATTCTATCAGGAGAAATATTAGCAGTAAGGGTTCCAAGAATCCAGGGTTTATTTTTTTGAATACGCTTGACAATATATTGTTTGACTTCTTCTGCATGGCCTTGCACTTCGGGACGATTTTTACCCGAATCAGGATCATTATTTTCAGAATGTTTTGCTTGTAATAAAGTGGGTAGATCGTGAGCAGGTACATTAATCTGGATCATTGTTCGTTTTCCCTGACGAAACCGTAAACCCAGATAACATTTTTTGCGATAAAACTTAGATAAATATGATTCTAAAGCCTGATTGAGAGAGTGACTAAGTTCTTTATGGTCGGAAATAGAGTCAAACATATATGATAGTAATTTAGATTGTCGGGAAAATACTTACCCTTCTATCATAATCACAGACTAAACTCTTAGGAATCCAGTAAACTACTGACTTTTGGGTATGACAAATATACAGACAACCCTCTTTCCCCCTCGCACTGTCACGGAATTAGTTGAAGCTATACAAAAGTTAACTACAGAAATTCAAGAGTTATATTGTGCTGATGACATTCCCTTTGTCATTGGATACTCTGGGGGAAAAGATAGTACAGCAGTTTTACAGTTAGTTTGGAATGCGATCGCAGCCTTACCCGTTAAAAAACGTCATAAGAAAATTCATGTTATTACCACGGATACCCTAGTTGAAAA
>NZ_PRLH01000100.1 GCF_003013815.1 Cyanothece sp. BG0011
GGTTAAATTATCTCCTAAATGAGTAATTGCCCCTGAAAAGTGGTTTAAGTTGCCGAAGTAAATGACATCGGATTTACTCTTTAGTTTATCGTTATTTGTTAAACAGAAAACAGAAGCATCTAGGTCAAAATCATTGCCTTTAAATAGGCCAAAAATTCCCTTTGCTTCAGCGACATCCCACCCTAAACCACACATAACTTGAGTAAGTCCTGGGGCTTCTTTTTTAAGAGAAATTCGTTGTCCTTTTTTAAGATTAATTGCCATGATTTTCTCCTAGTTATAATAACGATTGAGAATAGCTTGTAAACCCCCTTCATATCCTGAACCTACGGCACTCATGCGCCATTCACCGTCTTTTTTGTAGATTTCAGCAATAATTAAAGCGGTTTCAATGGAATATTCTTCGGTTAAATCGTAGCGTAAGACTTCGTCTTTCGTTTGTACATCCACCAATCTGACAAAGGCGTTTTCTATCTGGCCAAAGTTTTGTTGTCTTTTATCGGCTTCGTGAATAGTAACAACAAAAACGATTTTTTTAACCTCCTCAGGAATCTTGGTAAAGTTAACTAAAATAACTTCGTCATCCCCTTCCCTTCCCCGGTTAAATTATCTCCCATGTGTTCGACGGAATGATCGGGGTCGGGACTTTTTAAGTTATTATAAAAGACAAGATGATTGTCAGAAATTAACTTTTCATTTTCTCCTAATAAAAAGACGGAAACATCGAGATCATAATCATTGCCAGTATCGACTTTTTTGACATCCCATCCTAACCCGACAAAGGCAGCTTTTAACCCTGGACTTGCTTTTTCTAATGAAATTCTTTGACCTTTACTAAGTGAAATTCCCATAATTTTTTCCTTGATTTTTTGTTACTTTTGTGCTAAGTATTTTAACTAGAGTAACGGTTAAGAATGGCTTGTAAACCCCCTTCATATCCTGAACCGACAGCCGTCATGCGCCATTCTCCATCTTTATTGTAGATTTCTGCAGTAATTAAGGCGGTTTCAATGGAATAATCTTCAGTTAAATCGTAACGTAACACTTCTTCTTTTGTTTGCACATCCACCAATCTAACAAAGGCGTTTTCTATTTGGCCAAAGTTTTGTTGTCTTTTATCTGCTTCGTGAATAGTGACAACAAAGACGAGTTTTTTAACTTCATTGGGAATTTTCGTAAAGTTAACTAATACTACTTCATCATCTCCTTCTCCTGCCCCGGTTAAATTATCTCCCATGTGTTCAACGGAATGATCGGGATCGGGACTTTTTAAGTTATTATAAAAAATGAGATGAGTATCAGAGATTAATTTTTCATTTTCTCCTAATAAGAACACAGAACAATCAATATCAAAATCGCTTCCTGTATCGACTTTTTTAACATCCCATCCTAACCCGACAAAGGCGGCTTTTAAGCCAGGACTTGCTTTTTCTAAGGAAATTCTTTGACCTTTACTGAGTGAAATTGCCATAATAATAAGTTGAGTTCTGATAGTAATTGAAGTTTCTACTAAGAAGAAGCATTGATAACAGCTAAATACTCGATCGCAGCCTCTAAGCGAGAAGGATAACTACGGGAAAATTCTTCAAACCATAGTCCTTCGTCAGAGTATTCGTCTAAACTTTTTAACCATTGTTCAGCTTGACGAATCAACAGTTTTTGCTGTCTTTGCTTTCTTTGTTCAGTATAGCGTATTTCTTCCTGGTTTTGGTGAGTGATGGTTTCTTTTTGTTCTTCTTGTTTTTGTTGGAATTGTTGTTTAAATTGATGTAAATTTTCGTTAATTTCTGGTTTATTGCGCCCTGATTTATGTTCTTGTGATTTTTCTTTTTGTTTTTCCTGAAGTTGCTGTTTAAATTGATGTAAATTTTCGTTAACTTCTGGTTGACTGCGCTCTAAGTTTTGTTGTTGAAGTTGCTGTTTAAATTGATGTAAATTTCCGTCAATTTCTGGTTTATTTTGACTGACTTTATCATCTTTAGATGTTTCTTTTTGCTGTTTGAAATCAGACTTAAATTGCTCAAGTAGGTTGTCAGTTGAATTAGTTTGATTATTTGATTCATTCATGGATGGTTTTTGTTTATTGCTTTGTTGCTCTTTTATTTGGTTAATCAAGTCATCAATTTTAGAATTTTCTGGAGGGTTATTTAACATTTTTTCTTCAAGACCTCTTATAATAAGAATTCTACTATTATGATATCAATTAGACTCTGAACTTATCAATGTATGAAAAAAGAAGGCGCACCGCAAAGCGGATCTATTCGAGATCGCTAATTAGGGTTAAACTTATATTACCTTCATTATAATTCCGTGTTAAGTTTAAGGATAATGGATGTTAAAAAACGTTTCAAACTGTATGTCTATGTCTTCTGGAAGTTTGTTAGTGGCCCAACCGAGATCCTCTTATATTCTAGAACCTTCTTCACCGCAATGGATCGAAGTTTTGCTAAATTCTCCCTGGGGACAAGAGTTATGCATCTATAGTATACCGTCTGATTTAAGCGTAGAACCTGGCGATATTGTTAGTGTACCTTTTGGAAAACAAATTATCGGTGGAATTGCTATTCGATACGCAAATTCTATTCCTGAATATCTCAACGATGATCAAGTAAAAGATATTGATGATGTGGTTACATCGGGATTTTTTACCCAAAATTATCTTAAATTATTAAACAAAGTTTCTCAATATTATTGTACAAACTTAATTACAGTAATTCAAGCAGCATTACCTCCTAACTTATTAAGTAAATCTCAACGAAGAATAAGATTAAAGATAGAGAATATACCACCCGGTGCAGAAACTTTTTGTCCTGCTGCTGCTGCTCGAATTTTAAGGATGTTGAAAGCACAAACAGATGGAGACTATAGTTATTCTTTTTTAAAGAACAAGGTAAAAGGAGCAACAATAGGAATTAAAGAATTACGTAAAAGAGATTGGATAGAAAGTTATTTTAAAGCTCCTGAACCTCCAAAAGCTCAGTTTAAAAAAATAGCTATATTAAACAGCTATTTTTCTAAAGATATTTCTAAAAGACATCAAGAAATTCTACACTTTATAAAAAATAAGGGAGGGCAAATTTTAGTAAGTGAGTTAGTTAAAGAGGCTAAAACAACAACAAAAACAATCCAAAAGTTAGAGGAAAATGGTTACATAATTATTGAAGATCAAGAAGTATTAAGATTAGAGCAAGAGGGAAGCGATACTAGGGATGAATTAAAACAACTTAATCAAGATCAGAAACAAGCATTAGAAGTTATTAATAACTTACAAGGTTATGGAAAAATATTATTACATGGAGTCACAGGATCAGGCAAAACAGAAGTTTATTTACAGGCTATTTCTCCTCTATTAGAAAAAGGAAAATCTGCTTTAATCTTAGTTCCTGAAATTGCGTTAACCCCTCAATTAACGGATCGATTTCGGGCAAGATTTGGGGATAAAGTTTATGTTTATCATAGTAACTTATCAAAAGGGGAAAGATACGATACTTGGCGACAAATGTTACCGGGAGAACCTCAAGTTATTATTGGTACTCGCTCAGCAATTTTTGCCCCTTTACCCAATTTAGGGTTAATTATTTTAGATGAAGAACATGATTCTAGTTTCAAACAAACCCAAATTTCTCCGACATATAATGCTAAAACTGTGGCTAAATGGCGAGGAAAATTAGAAAATTGTCCTGTAATTTTAGGCTCTGCAACACCTTCTTTAGAAACTTGGATTTCTGTTAACAACTCTCAATTTTCTTCTAAGAACGCTTATTATCTATCTTTACCTGAAAGGATAGGATCTCGTCCTTTACCTCCTGTAAAAATTGTCGATATGAGAGAAGAATTAAAGCAAGGAAATCGCTCAATTTTTAGTCGTCCTTTACAGGAAGCATTGAGGAATTTAAAAGAGAAAAATCAACAAGGAATCTTATTTATTAATCGTCGAGGATACAGCACTTTTGTGTCTTGTAGAAGTTGCGGTTATGTGATGGAATGTCCTGACTGTGATGTCTCTTTATCCTATCATTATACTCACGAAGGAGCCACAGAATTATTAAGGTGTCATTATTGTAATCATACTCAAATTCAACCCCCAAACTGTCCCGAATGTAACTCACCTTATTTTAAATTTTTTGGTAGTGGAACCCAAAAAGTTACCCAAGCCTTAAAACAAGAATTTCCCCAATTAAAGCCCTTAAGATTTGATAGTGATACCACCCGTCATAAGGGTTCTCATCGTCGCTTATTAGAGCAATTTTCACAGGGTGATGCTGATATTTTAGTCGGGACACAAATGTTAACCAAAGGGTTAGATTTAGCACAAGTTACCTTAGTGGGTGTTGTCTCGGCAGATGGGTTACTCTATTTATCAGATTATCGGGCAGCAGAAAGAGCATTTCAAACCTTAACTCAAGTCGCTGGAAGGGCAGGAAGAGGGGACGAACCGGGACAAGTAATTATACAAACTTATTCTCCTGAAAATCCAGTGATTCAAGCCGTTAAAAACCATGATTATCATAAGTTTATTGATGAAGAATTACCTCGAAGAGAAGAGTTAAATTTTCCACCCTATGGACGTTTAATTTTAGTCCAATTAAGTGGCTTAAATGCTATAGAAGTACAAACTACAGCACAAGAATTAGGGGATTATTTTCACGAAACCATCGGCTTAGATTGTGAAATAGTAGGACCAGCACCAGCGAGTATCATGAAGGTAGCAAAACGGTATCGCTGGCAAATTTTGCTGAAATTTTTACCCGATGCAAGGGTGATTATTCCTGATATGGAAAACTGGCATAAACGCTGTCCTAATTCTGTCAGTTTGAAAATTGATATTGATCCCTTACATATTAATTGATATGATGATTATATGATTATTTTAAAGTTGCTATTATGGCAGAAAGTAAAAGTTTAGAAATTGGGAAAAAAGCATTTAAAAAATTTACTCATGGACTCGAAACTGGTGAATGGGAAGCTTTTTTAGAGATGCTAACGGATGATTTTACTTTCTGGTTTCCCACCGGACAATATCATGGATTAAATCAAGGAAAAGAAAAAGCCAGAGAGTTTTTTAGATTTGTTTCTGAAGCCTTTTCCGAAGGATTATTTATCAGCTTAGATAATATTGTTAGTAATGAAAAAACAGTAATATTTGAATTTAGGGATGAGGGACTGTTTCGAGGGGTTCCCTATAAAAATAGAGTGGCCATCGCTTTTGATGTTCGAGGGGATAAAATTTGTGCTTATCGAGAATATTACGGCAGCGATGGGAAATCAAATTAAAGGACATTTTCAATGATCAAAGTGAGTTACAATACAAATGTTTTATATTCGATGTCCGATCAGTGTCAGGCATAATAGAAGATCCCCCTGTTAGTTGCTGAAATTATGTCATCCTATGAACCCCTCCATCATAAATACCGTCCACAGACCTTTGCTGACTTAGTGGGACAAGAAGCGATCGCCACCACCTTAAGTAATGCGATCGCCAGTCAACGCATTGCCCCCGCTTATTTATTTACCGGTCCGAGGGGAACCGGAAAGACCTCTAGTGCTAGAATTTTAGCCAAATCCCTCAATTGTTTGGCGGTTGAGGTTCCCACCGCTTCACCCTGTGGTCAATGCGAGGTGTGTCGGGCGATCGCCAGGGGTTCAGCCTTAGATGTCATTGAAATTGACGCAGCCAGTAATACAGGGGTGGATAATATTCGAGAAATTATTGAGCGATCGCAGTTTGCCCCGGTCCAATGTCGTTATAAAGTATATGTCATTGATGAATGTCATATGCTGAGTGTGGCTGCTTTTAATGCCTTATTAAAGACCTTAGAAGAACCACCAGATCGAGTAATTTTTGTCTTAGCAACTACCGATCCTCAACGGGTTTTACCTACTATTATCTCTCGCTGTCAACGGTTCGACTATCGCCGCATTCCTTTAGAAGCGATGGTTAACCATTTAACAATAATTGCCCAAAAAGAAAACATAGAAATTGAAGCAGAAGCCTTAACTTTAGTAGCACAAATTGCCAACGGTGGGTTAAGAGATGCAGAAAGTTTATTAGATCAATTAAGTTTATTATCAGGAAGTATTACCCCTGAAAAAGTTTGGGATTTAGTGGGGGCGGTTCCTGAGAGAGATTTACTATCTTTATTGCAAGCGATTAACTCGAATAATCCCGAAATTGTCATCGAATCTTGTCGAAAATTAATGGATCGAGGGAGAGAACCCTTAGTTGTCCTGCAAAACTTAGCCGGATTTTATCTTAACTTATTAATTGCAAAAACTGCCCCCGAAAGATCGGATTTAGTGGCCGTCACTTCTACCACTTGGGATGATTTATGTACCGAAGCCAAACAGTGGCAAACCGAAACAATTTTAAGAGGTCAACAAAAACTAAAAGAAAGTGAAGTGCAGTTAAAAAATACCACCCAACCTCGTTTATGGTTAGAAGTTACTTTATTAGGGTTACTTCCCGATGCTTGTACACCAGAAGTGATCGTTCAATCATCTAATATTCCAACTCAAACTAACAATAATAATGAATCCAAACCCAAAGCTTTAACCCAACAAAAAACCCAGTCAAACATAGTCGAAAAGCCATCACAAGATAAAACAGAACAGTTACCTAAACCGAATCAATCAGTTAGTAAACCCTCAGAAACTGCCATTAATGATGAGGATATTAATTTAGAGGAAATGTGGCAGTTAGTTTTAAATAAACTCCCTTTATTATCCTCAGCATTAATTAAACAACATGGCTATTTAATTAGTTATCAAAAAACCGTGGCTACCGTAGGGATTAAAAGTCAACAACTCCTAAAAGCAGCACAAGATAAACTACCTCAAATTGAAGCAGCTTTTCAAGAAGTTGTGGGTCATAAAGTTAAAGTTAGCTTACAGGTTGGAACCACGGCTAAACCTAATCAAAAATCCCATTATTCTTCTAGAAAGTCCCCTTCACCTTATCCTCAAAATAACCATAGTAACCCACCTAAAAATGAGCCAAATTTAAATAGTAACCATCATAAACCTACGGTTACCCCAAAGTCAGATAATGATAATGATAACCCTGAAAAATCTGACGAAAGTTCAAATATTCCTGATTCATCTCCAACTCAAGAAAATATTGATACTATAGAGGTATCCGATGATAAAATTCAAAAAGCAGCCGAACAGTTGGCGAAATTTTTTAAAGGAGAATTGATCAGCGATTATGATTTGATACAGGAAAAAAATAATCTACCTGAGTCAAAAGAAAATATACAACTATCCCAGAATAGTTTGCGTGATTTTAAACTAGAAAAAGAACAAGATGATGATGCTGATCATATCGAAACCCATGATTTAAACAATCATCAATTAAACAGTAGTCTTCATTCAAAAAAAGTAAAAGGAAGACCAAAAATCACCCAAAAAGAAGAAGATTTAGAATTCTAAATGACTAATATTACCCCATTAAACCAATGAATAAAATTACTTATATAGCCATTCCCCTTTTAATCGGATTTTTCAATGCTTGTCAATTAGAAAATAATCAAGTTTTGCAAAAAGAAACTATTATTAAAGCTGAATTAATTAATAGTAGAAAAGCAGGAAGTTGGGAATTTAAACCAGAAACAGATAACTACGATAAAAATTCCTTATTAGACTTACGTTATCTTAATGAAAAAGTAGCTGGAGAAACCGGTTTTATCCGCTTATCTCCTAACGGAAAAGACTTGGTGAAAGGTAATGGAGAATCGATTCGATTTTGGGCTATTAATTCTTATGTTTGGAGAAAAAGCTATCAAGAATTAGAAGATAATGCTCGCTTTTTAGCCAAGCGAGGGGTTAATATGGTGCGTTGGCATGGTCAAATTGTTGAGCAAAATAATAATAATAAAACCCTGAAAAATATTGATCAAAAAGCTCGCGAACAACTATGGCAATATGTAGCAGCCATGAAAAAAGAAGGGATTTATTTAACCTTATCTCCCTATTATGCCCATGCCCTAAAAACTCAAGAAAATTGGCAAATTCCCCGTGATAGTAAAAATTTCAGTGGCTTATTATTTTTCGATCCAGAGTTACAAAAAGCTTATAAAAATTGGTTAAAAGAGTTACTACTTCCTGTTAACCCCTACACAGGAATCCCCTTAAAAGATGAAGCGGCTATTGCTATTATTCAATTACAAAATGAAGATTCTTTATTATTCTGGACATTTAGTAATTTGAAAGGACAGGATTTGGACTTATTACGGAATCAATATCGAGACTGGTTAATCAAGAAATATGGTTCCTTAGAACAAGTCATAAAAGTATGGGAAGGGGTTTCTATTAAAGGAGAAAATATTAAACAAGGTCAAATAAACTTTTATAATATATGGACTTTAACACAACAACAAAATCCTAACAGTGGAAAAGGAAAAAGAATAGCCGATCAAACCCAATTTTTAACAGAAGTAATGTATGATTTTAATCAAGAAATGAAACGGTTTTTAAGGGAAGAAATCGGGGCAAAACAGTTAATTAATGCAGGAAATTGGAAAACAGCCGATCCAATTAAATTAAATGATGCAGAACGTTATTCTTATACAGCAACAGAAATCATAGGGGTTAACCGTTATTATAATGGTGGAATTCATCAAGGCGAAAAATCAAATTGGGCAATTAGAAATGGAGATAAATTTACGAATCGTTCCATTTTATTTGATCCTTATTCCTTTCCCTTAAACCTTAAACAAGTTGCTAATCATCCGATTATTATTCCCGAAAGTTCTTGGGTTCCTCCCCTTGGTTATCAATCAGAAAGTCCTTTTTTAGTGAGTATTTTTCAATCCTTAACGGGTATTGATGGGGTCTATTGGTTTGCGATGAACGAACCCCAATGGAGACAACCTTCTTCTGCTAATGGTTATCTTCCTTCTTTGGGTAAATGGGTGATTAATACCCCAGAATTATTAGGTAATTTTCCGGCGGCTGCGTTAATGTATCGTCAAGGTTATATTCAAAAAGGACAAACAGTAATTAAAGAACATCGACCTCTAACAGATTTATGGAATCGTCAAATACCTATCATTTCTGAAACTAAAAGTTTTGATCCTAATCGTGATCAAAACAATGAAAATAATAATAACTCAAGCACAAATAGAATTAATCCGTTAGCTTTTTTAGTCGGCCCTGTAGAAGTCACTTATGGTAAGAATAATCAAGAAAATGAAATGATCAACTTAAAACAATATATTAGTGAAAAAGACAAAACAATTCGGTCTATCACTGGGGAAATAACCTGGAACTATGAACAAGGAATTTGTCTTTTAAATACAGCAAAAGCCCAAGGCGTAACAGGATTTTTACAAAAAACAGGAGAGATAAAATTAGGAGATACAATGATTAAATCTAATAATGAATATGCCACTATTATCGTGGTTTCTATGGATAATAAACCCATCAAACGATCAGAAAAACTATTAGTACAAGTGGGAACTATTGCCCGTCCAACTGACTGGCAACAACAAGCCACGACTTGGAAAGATAAGCAAGGAAACTTACAAAAAGGATTTGAAATTATTAACTACGGTCAAGCCCCTTGGAGAATAGAAAATAATGATATTGATCTGACAATTAATAATCCCAAACTAACAAAAGCGATGATATTAGACAGTAATGGTTTAGTTAAACAAACCATAAACTTAAAAAGCGATCGCTCCCAAATCTCCTTACAATTCCCCACCAATGCTAAATATGTTATTCTTGAATAAAAGTAAGTTACCTGAGAATTTTTATTGCTTATGTCTGCCTGTCAAACTGTTTGGATTGCACGGCATGGAAACCGTCTTGATTTTGTTAACCCAGACTGGTTTAATACCGCCGAAAGACGATATGATCCCCCGTTATCAGAAGACGGTTTTATTCAGGCCAAACAACTCGGACAACGGCTTCAAAATGAGAACATTGGCCATATTGTTGCTTCTCCTTTTTTACGTACCATACAAACCGCTTCAGAAGTAGCCAAACTCCTTGACATTCCCATTAAATTAGAAGCAGGAATTGGAGAATGGCATAATCCCCACTGGATGAGTGAACATCCCGAAATTCACCCTAGAGAATTATTAGAAAAAGACTACCCTTATATTGACTGGAATTATAATTCTTTTCAGTTTCCTAAATATCCAGAAATGGAAGTAACCATGATGAAAAGAATGAGGGAAGTGGCTCAAAAATTAGTTAATCATTATTCTGAAGATATTTTATTCGTCGGTCATGGGGCATCGGTGATGGGATTAATTGAAGGATTAACCCAAGAAACCCCCATATTTCAACCCTCCTTATGTTGTTTATCAAAATTAGTCAAAACCGGTAATCAATGGGAAATAGAAATAGGGGGAGATACCTCCCATTTAACCCTCACTGAAGACCAAGTTCGTCTTGTTTAAAAAATAAATAAATTTAACCACAGAAAGCAATGAAAACCATGTATCAAAAACTCTTATCAATTCTGCTTTTTTTGGGCTTAACAATCCCTCATCTTCCTGCTATGGCACAGAATAATCCCCTAGCCTCTTATCGTTGGCAAAATCGACTTTTATTAGTCTTTGTTCCCCAAGTTGAAGATGAACGGTTAACCACTATTCAAAACACTTTAAATCAAGTTGAATGTGAATTTAAAGAGCGAGATTTATTATTAGGCGTTTTCACCAGTAATGCGGTCAGTCGTATTGGTAATGACTCCATTTCTTCCTATCAAGAAGCCCAACTGAGGGCAAAATATGGCATTAAATCGAATCAATTTGCAGTTATTTTAATCGGTAAAGATGGTCAACCCAAAAATCAATTATCTCAGGTTCCAGAAATTGAGAGAATCTTTGGACAAATTGATCAAATGCCTATGCGTCAACGGGAAATGGCCAACCGTCAGACTAGCTGTAATTAACGGAAGTTTCAATTATTAATACTAGGCAATCTTTCTTAATTCCTGTATAATCTCATTGCCATTAACCTTAAGCTTTCATATTCATGGATAACGCCTTATTAGTTCAACTCATTGGCATTAGCGGTTACATCATCTATATCACCACCTCAGCAGGGGTATACGGCATTTTTGCCCTAGGGTTAAACTTACAATGGGGGTTTACAGGCCTAATTAACTTCGGCGTGGTTGGTTTTATGACCTTGGGGGCTTATACTAGCGTTTTATTAACCTTATCAGGGGTTCCTTTTGTCTTAGCTGTGTTAGCCGGGGCAGTTTTAGCAGCTATTTTAGGGCTATTAATTGGACTGTCTACCCTACGTCTTCGAGAAGATTATCTAGCCATTGTTACCATTGGCGTTTCAGAATTAGTCCGTTTAGTCGCTTTAAATGAAGAATGGTTAACCAATGGGGCTTTAGGGTTACGACAATATCCCTTACCCTTGAATATTGAAGCTAATTTACCCATCAAACTCTTATTAATTGCTATTTTAACCGTATTGGCAATTTATGCAGAATGGACTCTTTATAAAAATTTAGCTTACGAATGGAAACAAAATAAAGAAATACAAGGAAAAAGTTATCAACCTCGTAAACCTCTCAGTTTAATTATTTGGGGAATTATCGCCACTGCTTTAATTTTATTGGTTTATATAACAGGTGTCACCTCCCTCTATTTTTATACCTATAAAGCAGGTTTAATGGTTTTAGTTTTATTAGTTTTAGCCCTCACCTATGGATGTTTAGAATTTTTAGTCCATTCACCCTGGGGACGTATTCTTAAAGCCATTCGAGAAGATGAAGAAATTCCTAGGGCTTTAGGGAAAAATGTCCTTTTATATAAGTTACAATCTTTTATGTTAGGAGGGGCGATCGCAGGAATTGCAGGGGCTTTCTTTGCTTGGCAATTAACCACGATTTATCCTGATAAATTTGAGCCGTTAATTACATTTAATACTTGGATTATCGTTATTTTGGGGGGTTCAGGAAGTAATGCAGGAACCATTTTAGGGGCCATTATTTTCTGGGCTTATGATTCGTTGACTCGTTTTATTTTACCCCAATTAGGTATTTTAAGTCCCAGTCAAGCAGGTTATTTTAGGATTATGATTATCGGGTTAATTTTAATGATTTTAATGGTTTGGCGACCCCAAGGTATTTTAGGTAAAAAAGAAGAGTTAACGTTAGGTCGTTAAAATCTCTGATTATTACCTTACAAATTATCTAAAAAATCCTCTAAACAAGTATTAGTTTGTATTAAAATATTTTTTAACGTGAGAGGATTTAGTTCTTGTCGAGGATGAGGAATGGGAACAGTAATTGTATTCGTTTCTATTTTTTTTAAAATAAAATGGTCGCCATTATGTCTATCTTTTTCAAATCCTAATTTCTGAAAGGCTTTAATTGCTTTGCGACTCGATATATTAGTTAAATAAGATGTAGGGATGGAAGGATAATTATTATTATTGTTAGTATCGGTTTCATTACTAACATTATCCTTGCCTTCCTTATAGGTTTCTAAAGCAAATTCTAAACATTTATTTTTTTCAATTTCTGAGTTTAATTGTTCTTTCAGTGATTTATTTTGCAGAAGTATTTTTTCTTTTTCTTGTTCTATAGTTTGTGCTTCTTCAAACGCATATTCTGATTCTAACTTGATTAAATTAATTTGTCTTTCAAACTCTTGCTGAATCATTTCTTCTCTTTCTTGAATGGATGTTTCATTGGATAATTGAACTGTCTGTAAATCATTAATTTTTTCTTCAGATTCTTGTTTTTGCTTCATCAATAGTTCAATTTTTTCTCTAAGAGATTTAATCTGTTGTTTACTCTTTCTCTCTAAGTTCTCATATTCTGATAATTCTAGTAATAAGTTATTTTTTTCTTCTTTGATTGTTTCTAATTCTTGGGATTTTTCCTGCCAAACCTCTAAAATTAAAATTTCTTGTTCATATTCTTTGATAATCTTTTGAAGGTTTTTAATTTTTTGAGTTTGCTTATTTTCCAATTCTTCTAATTTCTGCTGTTCTTTCTCTCTCTCCTTAATTAAACGTGAATTCTGAGCAATTTTTTCTTTTAAGTTATTCTGGAGAATATCTATTTCTTTCTTCAATTTAGTTTGTTTATTTTTCAATATTTCTTGATTTTGATCAGCAATTTTTCTTTTTTCTATTTCTTGTTGAACTAAGTCTTTTTCTAGTTTGAGTCTTTGGGATAATTGTTGTTTTTCTCTATGGGTTAAAATTCGGTAAATTAGGAAAAACTCTGTAAAAATCCAAATAAATAATCCACCAATAATAAACAATAAAATAGTTAGATTATAAACAGGAAAACGATTATTGTTTTCCAAAGGATTATTCAGCCATTGTAATAATTCCTGTTGAAAGTTTCCCGAAACTATATTAATATAATAAACGCGACCCAGTAATAAGTCTTCCTCGATTAAACTCTCTAAATTTTCAAGGTTTCTAGTCTTATTAAAATAATAATCTTGAGCCTTGGGCGCAGAAGGATTTAACAACAAGTTATAAGGATAATTGCTAAGATTTTGTTGAGTAATTTTTACAATCCCCTCTTTTTCTTTCTCAATACTTTTCTGTGAATAATTAATCACTTTTTTCCCTTCTGGGTCAGTCATAACCAGTTGCCATGAACCATAATCATTACTTAAAATATTATTAATTTGATCCCTTTGATTATTGGTTATAGCATAAGATAAAGCTAGGGGTAATGAGGGGAAAAAATTATTATACGCTATAGTTGGTGATTGAGAAAAACGATGTTGTTCGTAAGTATAATAATGCTTACTAATGGCTAATATCCCAAATCCCAATAATAAAAACTCGATAATAATTAATCGGCCAATAATAACCGCAACTTGTCGACAGGATAATTGCTTTCTTAAGATACGAAAGATCATGCTCTTAAGATTTAACGATAAACTATAATCATAGTCATAAAATCAATAACAATTCAAGGTCTCTTTATATTAATTAACTTATGAATGAATCGTGTTGAAATGACCTAATAAAACTGATTTAACGATGACAAAGATTTCTGCTCCTGTAATCCAGTGACACTCTATGTAAAAATGGTAAAGTTGTAAACTATTCCCATCATAGCCTTAATAGGAGGATCATAGAGACTGAATGAATATGAAAATTGGCGATCGCGTTCGTGTTATAGAATCTGTTATTGTTTATCATCATCCTCAGCATAAAAAACAACCATTTGATCTCAAAGGAATGGAAGGAGAGATAATCGATATCGTCACCAACTGGCGAGGACGGCCCGTTAGTGCTAACCTACCCATATTAGTCAAATTTGAGAAACGATTTCGGGCCCATTTTCGTGACAACGAAGTAGAAGTCATTGAAACCGCTTAGAAAGATAGGGGTTAAGGCGTTGAGACTTTTGTTTTATCTCCCCTTAATCCACATCTTGCTAAACTCAACCAGTACAGCTTAAAGTAGGAGAACTCAGCAACCCATGAATTCCTTTTCCAAAAGACGTTCTGCGGTCATTCGTTTTGCCATCCCTATCCTTGTCTGTATCTGCTTAGTTTTAATGACTATCGTCCCTGGGTTAAATGCAGCTCCTACAAGAGTTACCATCTTAATGCAAGCATTAGAAGCGGCCCAATGGGAACCCTTCGTACAAGAATTTAACGAACAACATCCCGACATTGAATTAGAAATTATTGAAGGACCCAACGCAACTAACCAAGTAGAAGATTTATATACCTCCTCATTTTTATTAGGCAATTCCCCTTATGATCTCGTCTTTATGGATATTGTCTGGGTTCCTAAATTTGCAGCCGCAGGATGGTTAAGAGGTTTATCAGACCTAGTCGATAAAGACAACATCGACTTAGACGCATTTTTAGACGGCGATATTGATGGGGGAAGATATAACGGAGAATTATATCGGATGCCTGTGCGTTCTGATGGAGGAATGCTTTATTATCGCACTGACTTATTAAACCAGGGTGGATACGAACCCCCTAACACCTTCAGCGAATTATTAACCATTTCCCAAACCTTACAAACAGAAGACCTAGCAGAATGGGGTTATCTCTGGCAGGGAAAACAGTATGAAGGGTTATCAGCCATGTTTGTCGAAATTTTAGCCGGATATGGGGCATTTTGGGTTGATCCAGATACCCTAGAGGTGGGTTTAGATAGTCCAGAAGCCATAGAAGCCGCAGACTTTTTACGAACGACCCTCGAACAACAAGTGTCACCTCCCGGTATTACGACTTACGCCGAAGAAGAAGCCCGTCGCTTATTTCAAAATGGTGATGCTGTTTTCATGCGTAACTGGCCTTATGCGTTTGGACTCTTATCGGCCGATGATTCTCCTGTTCAAGGGAAATTTGCCATTAAACCCATGGTTCACACCCCTAACCACTCTAGTGGTGCCTGTTTAGGGGGTTGGGGACTTGGCATTACCACCAGTAGTCAACACCCAGAAGCCGCCTGGGAAGTGGCTAAATTTTTTAGTAGTGAAGATATACAACGCCGATTTATCTTAGCCACAGGCTATGTTCCCAGTCGTCGCGCTTTATTTAATGATCCTCAAATTTTAGCCAAATATCCCCATTATTCTGAATTGTTGGAAGTCGTGGAAAATGCAGCATTACGACCCCCCATTGCTCAGTATGCTCAAGCCTCTGATATCTTACAACGTTATCTCAGTGCAGCCATCACCAATCAAATGACTCCAGAACAAGCGATGAAAAATGCAGCCAATGAAACGAGACGATTATTAGGTAGATAAGTAGGTAGGCCGATGCACTTCCCATAACCATCTTTAACTTTTTGAGCGTTTTACCAATTATCAAGAATTGGTTGATTTTCTATAAAAATTTTATTAAAAAATTGATGAGATAGTTTGTTGTCTCGGAAAAATTACGTAGCCATCTCAGTATTTTTAGGGATAATATTGAACTCAAAATATTAGTTTAATGAGTAAAAATAATGATTTTTTTATAATCAGAAGACAATCTTTTTTTGTTGTTATAAACTGGTAATCAAAAGGTATTTCAATTAGTTAGAAATTGATGGAAATACACCACAAATTACTTAATGGGTTTGTTTGGAAAATCGTTGATTCCAAGCCAAATTTTTATATTCTAGCTAAAAGAAAGATTTTTTAGCGATAGAGAAGGTTCTAAAAATGCTAAAAAAAACACTAAACAAAAATTTATTGCAAGCAAGTTCTCCTATCCTATCATTGGGATTTATTGCTTTAGTCTCCATGCCAGCCTCAGCGGCCATGAAAATTGAACCCTTTGATATGTTAAACATTGATGCTAATGCCATCGATTCATCAGAGGTGACATCTATGAATCCCCCACCTTCACCCTTTAATAATCAAGGAAACCCCAATTCACCTAATTCCAATAATGGAGGAGGTGGTGGTGGTGGCGGTGGTGGCGGTGGTGGTTCATCTTCTCCCTTTGTAAGTTCTCAAAGTTCACCCAATGATTCTAATAATAGTAGTAGTAATGGAACGGAGAGCAATGATATCATTCCATCAGATTTCAATGGAGATCTGACTGATTTAATCCCTCAAGATAGTCAGATCAATGATTTAATAACAGTGGCATCGATGCTACAACCGAACAGTAATGATCCAGACGGTAACTCAGATACCCCCGGTACTGATAACCCTGACGGTGATGATCCAGGAACCGTAACCCCCAGTGCTACCCCTATCCCTGAACCAACCTCAGTGACAGCTTTAGCTATGATTGGATTAATTGGGGTTTTGGCTAAACAAAATCACCACAATTGCTCATAGTTATCACCCCAAGTCTTCTTAAAAAAGAAGACTTTTTAAGTGACTTTATCTTGCGATTAACAAATATTCTATGTTATAATAGGTAATTGTGTCGAAATTTTATATAAATTTATGCCTAAACTAAAAACGCGCAAAGCTGCCGCCAAGCGTTTTCGAGTAACAGGAAGCGGCAAGAAGATTGTTCGGCGAAAAGCGTTCAAAAATCACTTATTAAATCATAAAAGTGCTGAAAGAAAGCATCGCCGGTTATCTCACACTGCTTTAGTGAGTGAACAAGATGAACCAAACGTTCGCTTAATGCTACCTTACATCTAAAACTCGATCGCTTACGTACATTAAATAGAAACAGGGTAACTATGACAAGGGTAAAACGGGGCAATGTCGCCCGTAAACGTCGTAAAAAAATTCTTAAACTCGCTAAGGGGTTTAGAGGAAGCCACTCTCGGTTATTCCGTACTGCTAATCAGCAGGTAATGAAAGCATTACGGAATGCTTACCGCGATCGCCGTAAACGGAAACGGGATTTTCGTCGGTTGTGGATCACTCGGATCAATGCTGCAGCCAGAGCCAATGGTATGAGTTACAGCCAATTAATCGGCCACATGAAAAAGGCCAATATCGAGATCAATCGTAAAATGTTAGCCCAACTAGCCATTCTTGATCCTCAAGCCTTTGCCAAGGTAGTCGAAACCGCTAGTGCAGCTAAATAATGGATAATTGATAATGGATAATTGATATTTCATTATCAATTATTCATCGTAAATCCTTAGTGCTTCGCCACAACTCATGGGACAATAGAAAAGGCGATCGCAGTAGGCAAACCATGAGTCAGCAACCGAAAATTATTGTCTTAGATGATGATCCAACAGGTTCCCAAACGGTACATAGTTGTTTACTGTTAATGCAGTGGGACGTTGAGACATTAAGATTAGGGTTAAGGGATGAAGTTCCTATCTTCTTTATTTTGACCAATACAAGGGCATTAACCCCTGAGAAGGCAGCAGAAGTCACCAGGGAAGTGTGTCACAATCTTAAACTTGCCATAGAAGCAGAAAAGATCCAAGATTTTTTAATCGTTAGTCGTTCCGATTCTACCCTCAGAGGTCATTATCCTATTGAAACGGATGTTATTGCCGAAAAATTAGGGGGTTTTGACGCACATTTTCTCATTCCTGCCTTTTTTGAAGGAGGAAGACAAACCCTTGATAGTGTTCATTATTTAAACATCGAAGGAACTTTAACTCCGGTTCATGAAACGGAATTCGCCAAAGATTCTGTTTTTGCGTATCATCATAGTTATTTGCCAGACTATGTCGAAGAAAAGACAAAAGGAGACATTAAATCAACGGAAGTTGAACGATTTTTATTACCAGAGATTCGACAAGGTAGCTTAGAAAGATTGATGCAGCTACAAGGTAATCAATGCGGAGTCGTTGACGGAGAAAAACAAGAAGATTTAGATCAATTTGCTCAAGATTTATTAACCGCAGCAGCATCAGGAAAACGGTTCTTATTCCGTAGTGCTGCTAGTATTTTAACCTCTTTAGCCCAACTGGGTAAACAACCCATTCCAGCCGAAAAAATGGCAGAATATAAACCAACGGATAAACCTGGCGTGGTGTTAGTGGGTTCTCATGTGAAGAAAACCACTCAACAATTACAGGATTTATTAACCCAATCAGATGTAGTGGGGATAGAAGTTGATGTTAAACAATTGCGAGATCATCCTGATAAAAAAGATGAATTATTAAACAGTATTTTAGAACAAGTTAAAAGCGTTTTTGCAGAAAATCAAACCCCTGTTGTTTATACCAGCAGAGAAGAATTAACCTTTGAAACTGTACAGAAAAGGTTAGATTTTGGGGTAGCGGTTTCTTCTTTATTAATGGAAGTGGTTCAAGGTTTACCCCGTGATATTAGCTTTTTAATTAGTAAAGGGGGGATTACCTCTAATGATGTCTTAAGTACCGGGTTAAAGTTGCAAGCAGTAAGATTATTAGGGCAAGTTTTAGCCGGCTGTTCAATGGTAAGAACCGAAAAAGATCACCCTTTATTTCCTAATTTACCTGTGGTTTTATTTCCTGGAAATGTAGGAAATATTCAAGGGTTAAGTACCGTTTACTCTCGCTTAAAACAATAAAAAATGTCTTAGTTTATTTTAAGATTTAAAGGGGAACAAAACTGATCAACCCCTGTTTTAAGAACATATAAAACCACAGGTAAAACTAAAATATCTGGGCTTATTTTAGTGGTCATTAAATGATTAATTACAGGAATAATATGACCTTGGGACAGTTCATTGATCAGGTTTTCTTGACAGATTTCTACCCGGTATCGTTTCGCTAATCCTTCTAACCAGTCCGTGCGATCGGGGGTTTGTCCCACACTCAAAGCCAGATTAATGGCCGCATCATCTAAGTCACCATCACACACCACAATTTCATCTAAAGCAGTGATCGCATCAGGATAGTCAGCCAGTTGAGAACGATAATAAGTAATTTCTGATAAGGTTAAAGAAGGCATAAGTTACCATGAATGGGAGAGCAAAAATAACTATTGTTAAATCTAAAATATTATTAATTTAAAATAACTATTATTATACAGGAAAAGTAAACAAAATGATTAAGTTAAAATCTTGGCAATGGGTCGTATTAGCAAGTCCCTTAATAATTATTGTTAGTTTTTTTATCATTGCAGCCGGGCTACAAATTCATCAATGGGGCATTAATTGGATTTGGGGTATTTTTATTTTAATGTTTTTGGGTTGGCGTTGGTTGTTGGTGAAATGGACTAAACCCGTAGAACAACAAATTGAAACCCTAATCACTCAAGTTAACGAAGAAGTTGACAACGAACAAAAAGAATTAGCTGCCACCATTGGGGATAAACAAACCCTTAACCAAATAGAGAATATTCTTGGTGAGATTATCCAAGAAACTCGCAACGATCCGCCCTTTTGGGAAGACTGGGCAATGTTTTGGCAACGGTGTCAAAATTTAGTGAGTGCGATCGCTCATATTTATCACCCAGAAATCAAATATCCCCTACTCAATATCTATATTCCTCAAGCTTATGGACTGATCCGAGGAACCGTCGACGATCTCGATCGCTGGATGCAAAAATTATCCCCTGTTCTCAGTCAAGTCAGTATTGCCCAAGCATACCAAGCTTATGAAGTGTATCAAAAATTAGAACCCAATGCCCGTAAACTATGGCGCGTCTGGAACTGGAGTCAATGGATACTCAACCCGGCAGCAGCGATCGCCAGACAAACCAGCTTACAATCGACAAAACAAGCCAATCAACAGTTATTAGTTAATTTAGGGCAAACCTTCCGAGAAACCGCTTTAAAAACCCTGGCCCAACAAGCGATCGCCCTTTACAGTGACAAAAATCTTCTTCCTTCAGACGCTTTATCGGTCAAAGAAAAAAGCCCTTCTGTTGCTAAAACCGAAACCTTAAGAAACATCCTTGCTAAAGCCAAACCAGTTGAAGAAGTAGAAGCCAAACCCATTAATATTTTACTAGCAGGGCGAACCGGGGCCGGAAAAAGTAGCCTCATCAACACCTTATTTAAAACAGACAAAGCAGAAGTGGATGTTTTGCCCAGTACCGATAATTTTACCGCTTATCATTGGGATAGTCAGACAGGGGAAAGCTTAACACTCTGGGATACCCCAGGGTATGAACAAATTAACCGTCCTGAATTTCGAGAACAGGTCTTAAATTATTGTACAAAGGCTGATTTATTGCTATTGGTGACTCCTGCCCTTGATCCCTCCTTAGACATGGATATGACCTTTCTCAAGGCGGTTAGAGAGGAGATAGCAGACTTACCGATGATTGTCATTGTAACCCAAGTGGATCGCTTACGACCGGTGAGAGAGTGGCAACCCCCTTATAACTGGCAACAGGGAACCTTACCCAAAGAAGTGAGTATCAGAGAGGCGACATTGTACCGTATAGAGGTATTTGGGGAAGAATGTGACATGGTGTTACCGATGGTTACCAGTGACGCAACCACAGGCCGAGATAGTTGGGGGGTAGAAGCTTTAACTAACACTTTATTAGAGTTGATTGAACCATCGAAACAATTAAGGTTAGCCCGTTTTTTACAACAACAAAAAGCGCGATCCGTTGCTGCTACTAAAATCATTGATACTTGCACCTCAAGACTGAGTACCACCCAAGGCATAACCGCTTTATTAAAAAGTCCGGTGTTGCAATTTATTTCTACCTTAAGTACGGGGTCTCCTGGGTTAGCTTATGCTTTAGCTGAACAAATACCGGTAGAACAATTACCCATTGTTATTGGTAAATTACAAATGGCTTACGATCTGTTTTGTTTGTTTGAGGATGATGATAATAAGCAGAAGTTTGATCTTTTATCTTTGTGGCCATTGTTGTTAGATACTTCTGGAGATATTCAAGGGAATGCTTGGGCATTTGGTCAAGCTTTTGTGGAGTTTTTAAGCCAAGATTTGACCATTGAACAGTTAAGAAAACGATTTAAAGAGTATTTGAATTATTGATATATTTATTATTTATACGCTGAATCATGATCGGAATGTAACGATAACAATCTTAAATAATCTCCTTCTCTCAAGGCGATCGCACGACACTTTTGCGTGATTCTTAAACTGTATAAAGTCTCTCCTTTTTTACCTTTTTTGGAACGAATCATCTCCCATTTCAAGCCTTGATCCTTATATAATTGTTCCCAAGTTAATTGAGAAATTTTACGAAAAGTCTTTAAGATGGCGACTGCCTGTACTTTAGGTAAATTAAATAAATCTTGCTGAAATACTGGGTTATTAAGATCGAGTAATATTTTACTCATTATGTCCTACTTTCATGTCTAATTCATCTAAATTTGAGGTTTGTGGTGGATGATTCATATTCCATTCTAAGGCTTCATCCAGTTTTTCAACAAAAGGAGATTGATGTAACCAAGTTTCATCTAATGGAACATCTTCGCATAAAGTCTGGTAAAAAGTTTCCCATTCTTTTCCCCATTGTTTTAAATCAATAACAACAGCCGTTTTTTGACCCTGATCATTGACAATGAATTGAATTCCTTTCATATATTATCTTCAAGTGTAAAGTTCTCTTTAATTATAACATTTCAATATGGTAAGGTGGGCAATGCCCACCCTACTAATTATGATTTCTTTAGAAACTCTTGAATTAAATGAACGACTAACAGTCCATCCTTGATCAACAGGATTATTTGCCCCTTCATGTAATGCTAATATGACTGCAGAAGCTGATTGAGAATTTATAGTAAAAAAAGAGGTTGTTAAAAGGCTTACTGTTGCAATGGGTTGAATAAAATTGCTGTGTTTTTTAACAAAGTTAGTTAACTGGGATACAATATTAATAGTCATAAGAAATCTTAGTTTTTATTCATCGACCCAATTCTAGCAAGACTTTGATTGAACGTCACTACAATCATAAGATAGCATCTGATTTAATTAATTTATTGTAAAAATTATTATGAATCAACAAAAATTACTCAATCGCATTACTTTTAATCCAAAGGTTTTAAGCGGTAAGCCTTTAATTAGGGATTTAAGAATTTCAGTAGAAATGATTTTAGAATTATTAGGCAAAGGAGCAACCATTAAAGAGATTTTAGAAGATTATCCAGAATTAGAACCTCTTGATATTCAAGCAGTTTGTTTTTATGCTTATTCCCTGGTTTCTCAATAGGATTGAGAAAATTTAATTAAAAAATAATGGTAAAATACCCTAACAGTGTTTAATTGGGTAATTATGACCTCTGCGATCGCCTCAAAATTAGAATCTGTATTAGAATCCCCCAATCTTATTCCTTGGGAAACGGTTGATGTTACTTGGAAAAATCGAGTCAAAAAGACAGTTAATGATAGTTGTCTTCCTCATTATTTAATCACTCCTCTTAATCTTGAAACCTTACAAAATACTGTTAGAATAGCCAGCAAAAATCAATGGTCAATGGTTCCCTGTGGCAATGGGAGTAAGTTAGATTGGGGTGGCCTAGTTTCGGATGCTAATCTAATTATTAGTACCCAAAAGCTTAACCAAGTTATCGATCATGCAGTGAGTGACTTAACGATTACCGTCGAAGCAGGGATAACATTAAGAGACTTACAAGCTATTTTAAAGCCCCATAATCAATTTTTACCCATCGACCCTGCCTACCCCCAAGATTCCACCATCGGGGGTATTATGGCCACAGCAGACACGGGATCATGGCGACAACGGTATGGCGGAATACGGGATCTCGTGTTGGGACTTTCTTTTGTGCGATGGGATGGAGAAATTGCAAAAGCAGGGGGTAAAGTCGTCAAAAATGTGGCAGGATACGACTTGATGAAACTATTTGCAGGATCTTACGGTACATTAGGCATTATATCGACCGTTACCTTCCGATTGTATCCTATCCCCGAAGCATCCGGAACTGTAGTGATGACAGGGGAAGCGGACGACATCAACCAAATGGCAAAAACCCTGTTACAATCAGGATTACAACCCACGGCCGCTGAGATGGTTTCTCCCTCTGTAGTCAAAAGTTTGGAATTAGGGGAAGGAATGGGCTTAATAGTACGGTTTCAAAGCATACCCGAAAGCATTGAAGAACAAAGTCATCAAGTGCAAGCGATCGCTAAAAAATTAAACATAAAAACAGTATTTTGTCAAAATGAAATAGAACAAAATCTATGGCAACGATTACAAGAATTAATCAGAGTTTCTAACACAAACTCAACCCTAACAGGCAAAATAGGAATAATACCCAATCAAGCCATTAACTGGTTAATGAAAATCAATGACTTGACCCCAGAAACAGCATGGGCAATGATTAATCTCAGTAGTGGTATCGGACAGTTTAAACTCGACTTAGAACCCAGTTTAGGGGTTTTAAAACAATTGCGATCGCTGGCTCAAGAAAACAGAGGATTTTTAACCATTTTAGAAGCAAATCAAAGCATCAAAAAACAATTTGAACCTTGGGGATACTCAGGAAATGCCTTACCATTGATGAAACAAATTAAAACTCAATTTGATCCTCATAATTTATTTAGTCCTTCTCGTTTTGTTTAGTTAAATTTTAAAATTTAGTTTATTATTATGCAAATTTCTGATAACTCCAATAATAGTTTCAATTTTCAACAAGCTTTAGAAGAAGAAATGAAAGGATTTGACGCAAAAAATCCTCCCAAACAAGAATTAATTGATAGTTGTGTTCACTGTGGCTTTTGTTTATCTACCTGTCCGAGTTACCGTGTTATCGGTAAAGAAATGGACTCTCCTAGGGGTCGAATTTATTTAATGGATGCTATTAATAAAGGACAAGCAGACTTAGATGAAACCACGACACAGCATTTTGATAGTTGTTTAGGCTGTTTAGCCTGTGTTTCTACCTGTCCATCAGGGGTACAATATGATAGTTTAATTTCAGCCACAAGACCCCAAGTTGAACGAAATCAACCGAGAAATTTTGCTGATAAAATTATTAGAAGTATTATTTTTAATCTCTTTCCTTATCCTGAAAGATTAAAAATTTTCTTACCCTTACTTTGGGTGTATCAAAAGTTAGGAATTCAAACAATTGTTCGTAAAACAGGATTATTAAAACGATTGTTTCCTCGTTTAGCAGCAATGGAGTCTATTCTACCTGAAATTACACTAAAATCATTCAATCAAACCTATCCCGATGTAATACCAGCGCAAGGAAAAAAACGCTATCGTGTCGGAATGGTTTTAGGTTGTGTTCAACGGTTATTTTTCTCCCCTGTTAATGAAGCGACAGTAAGAGTTTTAACCGCTAATGGATGTGAAGTGGTTATCCCTAAAACTCAAGGTTGTTGTGCAGCATTACCGGCACACCAGGGACAAGAAAAACAAGCGCAAGCTTTAGCTAAACAGATGATTGATAGCTTTGCTAATACTGATGTTGATTATGTCATTATTAATGCTGCTGGATGTGGTCATACGTTAAAAGAATACGGTCATATTTTAGCCGATGATGCAGAGTATAAAGAAAAGGGAGAACAATTTTCCAATCAAGTTAAAGACATTCAAGAATTTTTAGCAGAAATTGAATTAACCACCCCATTATCTCCTTTGACAGATGATGACTTACCCTTAGTTTATCAAGATGCTTGTCATCTCTTACATGGGCAAAAAATCAGCTTACAACCCCGTCAACTTCTCAAACAAATTCCAGGAATAACATTAAAAGAACCCATTGATGCAGCTTTGTGTTGTGGCAGTGCAGGGGTTTACAATATGTTACAGCCAGAAGTAGCAGAGGAATTAGGAAAACAAAAAGTTAATAATTTAATGAAGACAGGGGCAAAATTAATTGCATCTCCTAACCCCGGATGTTCTTTACAAATTAAAAAACATTTAAACCAGCAAGGAAAAGATATAAAATTAATGCACCCCATTGAGTTATTAGATTATTCAATTAGAGGGGAAAAAATTAAAGTTTAAAACATAAATTTGTTATTGTAAAAAGCATTATCTAATGTTACTAGGTTAGGAATTCTTGATTCTATGTCCTATCTCAAAAGAAACAAGAGAAACAAAAGACCTGAAAAAAAAGGTGATTTTTTCCGTAATTTTTTGATGATTAGCGGTATAATACTAATAACTTTTTTGGTCTTGATCATCTCGATAGATTGGTATATTGGCAATGAATTTAACCAGTTTATTTATTCGGATATTAATCGAGTTCCTCACCGAAAAATTGCTTTAGTATTAGGGACTTCTAAATATATTCAGCAATCAGGGGAAACCTATTACAATGCTTATTATGCTTATCGAGTAAAAGCTGCTGCAAAATTATATCAAGCAGGGAAAATAGACGGAATTTTAGTCTCAGGAGATAACTCAACACAATTTTATGACGAACCCAGTCAAATGACACAAGATTTGATTAACTTGGGGGTTCCTTCTGAATATATTAATCAAGATTATGCAGGGTTTAGAACCTTAGATTCTATTGTACGAGCTAATAAAGTTTTTGGTTTAGAAGACTATACTATTATCTCTCAAAAATTTCATTGTCAACGAGCTTTATATATTGCCCAATCAAAAGGACAAAATCCCATTGCTTTTTCTGCATCAAAGGTGCAATCTTTTGCTGGAATAAAAACAAGATTACGGGAAGTTTTAGCTAGATTTAAAGCATTTTTAGATTGTAAAATTTTAAAAACAAGCCCCAAGTTCTTAGGGGAACCTGAAACCATTAATTATCGAAATTATAACAATAGATAATATTATTTTTAGTATACTAGATACTTAACATTTCCCTAGATATCAGGTCATGATGGTTAGTTTAGGTTATGATTGATAAAAATCAGTTTAGTTAAAGCAAAATTGAGATAAAAATGAATCAAAAATTAGTTAATTCCTTAGTTGAAATTATGCAATCTTTATCTGAAGAAGAACGTCACATGATTAAAGAAAAATTATTTGTTGAGACTAATCAGGTAACAACACAAGAAATTAGGAACCTTACTAAACAAAGTAATTCCTTTGATTTTCTGAATGATGAACCCGATCTTTATACATTAGACGATGGAGAAGCTATATAATGTCTTTAGAAAAAGGTGATATTGTTTTAGTGCCTTTTCCTTTTACTGATTTAAGCACAAGTAAGCTACGGCCTGCTGTTGTTTTATGGGTTGATTCATTAGGATTTGATATCACTGTTTGTTTTATTTCGTCACATAAAATTAATAGTATTAGTTTAGAAGAATTTATTATTAAAACAACTGATCCTGAATTTTCGCTGACTGGATCAAAAGTGAACTCTAAAGTAAGAGTGTCGAGGATAATAACGATTCAACGTAATTTAATCACTCGGAAAATTGGCACATTAGGACCTAATTTCTTAAAGGAACTTGATCGTGTTCTTCGAGTAACTTTTAAGCTTTGATAAAGTCTTCCCAGAAAATAAACCTTGTGCTACCCTTAAATAATATACGATTTTATAGTTGATTATGGTTTTTTCTTCTCTGATTCGTACTCTACAAAAATCACCCTTAACTAAAGAATTATTAGATAAACTCAAGGGAAATAATGAATTAGGATTAAAAGGAATTAATCGACTACCAAAAGGGTTAATTTCTTCAACTTTAGCCCAAGCTAACCAACAAAACCTATTAGTCATTTGTGCTACCTTAGAAGAAGCAGGAAGATGGGCGGTACAACTAGAAATTATGGGGTGGAAAACCGTTAATTTTTATCCGACAACGGAAGCGTCTCCCTACGAACCCTTGAACCCTGAATCGGAAATGATTTGGGGACAAATGCAGGTATTATCTAATCTTAACTTATCAGAAGCTGAGAATAATAATTATGCTATTGTTACCACAGAAAAAGCCTTACAACCCCATTTACCACCCCCTAATAGTTTTCATCAATACTGCTTAAATTTACAAGCAGGAATGACAGAAAAATCTAAACTATTTGACGAAGCTTTAGTTAAATTAGGGTATGAAAGAGTTAATTTAGTCGAAGTAGAAGGCCAATGGAGTCGTCGGGGGGATATTGTTGATATTTTTCCCGTTTCTTCAGAGGTTCCCGTCAGATTAGAATGGTTTGGGGATGAGTTAGAAAAAATAAGAGAATTCGATCCAGCTACTCAGCGATCGCTTGATTCTATAGAAAACATTTTATTAACTCCCATTAGCTTTAATACGATTATTGCTAATACCATTAAAGAGAATGATTATAACTTAGATGCTTATTTATCAGAAGAAGAAAAAGAAGGCTTAGAAAACTATAATTATCCTCCAGGAATGCAACGGTTTTTAGGGATAGCTTTTAAGGAACCGGCCTGCATTTTAGACTATGTATCCCCTAATACACTCTGTGTTTTCGACGAAATCGAACAATGTGAATCCCATAGCGATCGCTGGTTAGATTATATCGAAGAAAACTGGCAAGAACAAGAAAAAACCGTCCCAAAAATTCACAGAAGTTTCAAGAATTCTTTTCAATTAACAAAAAAATTTGCTAAATTATATCTCTCTGAACTGTCAGAAGTTAATAATAAAAATGCCTTAGATTTATCCAGTCGTCCCCTTCCTACTACTCCCCACCAATTTGCTAAACTGGCAGAAATATTAAGGGGAAAACGAGAAATTTATAGTGGTATAACCTTAGATAAATATGCAACTTGGTTGATTTCAGCCCAACCTTCTCGCACTGTTTCATTATTACAAGAACATGATTGTCCAGCGCAATTTATCCCTAATCCTCGTGACTATCCAGCGATTAATAAATCCCATATTCAAGGAACTGCGATCGCCTTAAAATATTCAGGATTAGCAGAATTAGAAGGCTTTATTTTACCCACCTTTCGTATTGTCGTTGTTACCGATAAAGAATTCTTTGGACAGCACGTTTTAGCCACTGCCGGGTATATTAGAAAGCGTCGTCGCGCTGCTTCTAAAAAAGTTGACTTACAACAACTCCATCCAGGGGATTATGTGGTTCATAAAAGTCACGGAATTGGTAAATTTTTGAAATTAGAAAGTTTAGCAACCCGTGAATATTTAGTGGTACAATATGCCGATGGTATTTTAAGGATTCCGGCTGATTCTTTTGATAGTTTATCCCGTTATCGTCATACGGGTTCAACCCCTCCCCAACTCCATAAAATGACGGGGAAAATGTGGCAAAAATCAAAGCAAAAAGTCCGTAAAAATATTAAAAAGTTAGCCGTTGATTTGATCAATTTGTATGCAAAACGTGCTAAAAACGTAGGATTTACCTATCCCGTTGATACCCCTTGGCAACAGGAATTAGAAGACTCTTTTCCCTATCAACCGACCCCCGATCAACTAAAAGCCATACAAGACGTTAAAATAGACTTAGAAAGCGATCGCCCGATGGATCGATTAGTGTGTGGTGACGTAGGTTTTGGTAAGACAGAAGTCGCAGTAAGAGCCATTTTTAAAGCCGTTACCAGTGGTCATAAACAAGTGGCATTTTTAGCCCCTACCACCATCTTAACTCAACAACATTATCACACCCTAAAAGAGCGATTTGCTCCCTATCCTATCAATATCGGACTATTAAATAGATTTCGCACCACCTCAGAAAAAAAAGAGATTATCCAACGGTTAGCGACAGGAGAATTAGATATAGTCGTTGGCACACAACAACTATTAGGAAAAAGTGTAAAATTTAAAGATTTAGGCTTATTAGTGGTGGACGAAGAACAACGATTTGGGGTTAACCAAAAAGAAAAAATTAAGGAGATGAAAAGCCATGTTGATGTGCTTACTTTAACCGCCACCCCCATTCCTAGAACCCTGTATATGTCCTTATCAGGAATACGGGAAATGAGCTTAATTACTACGCCTCCCCCTTCTCGTCGTCCCATTAAGACCCATTTATCTCGCTATAATGCTGATGTTGTTAGGACGGCTATTCGTAATGAATTAGATCGAGGAGGACAAGTCTTTTATGTGGTTCCGAGAGTTGAAGGAATTGAAGAAGTCGCAGCCGAATTAAAGACAATGGTTCCCAGTGCTAGGATAGCAATTGGTCATGGACAAATGAATGTAAATGACTTAGAAATGACCATGTTAAGCTTTAACAATGGAGACGCAGATATTCTCGTTTGTACGACAATTGTAGAGTCAGGGTTAGACATTCCTAGGGTTAATACAATTATCATAGAAGACGCTCAAAAATTTGGCTTAGCCCAACTGTATCAACTGAGAGGAAGAGTCGGACGAGCCGGTATTCAAGCACACGCTTGGTTATTGTATCCGAGTAAAGCTGAACTAACAGAAACAGCCAGGAAAAGATTAAGAGCTTTACAAGAATTTAGTCAGCTAGGATCAGGCTATCAATTAGCAACTCGTGACATGGAAATTCGAGGAGTTGGTAACTTATTGGGTGCCGAACAATCAGGACAAATGGAGTCAATTGGCTTTGAATTATATATGGATATGTTACAAGAAGCTATTAGAGAAATTCAAGGTCAAGAAATACCAAAAGTAGAAGATACTCAAGTCGATTTACAATTGACTGCTTTTATTCCGACGGATTATATTCCCGATATGGAACAAAAAATGTCAGCTTATCGGGCGATCGCGGTTGCTAATTCTAAGAAAGAACTAGCTCAAATTGCAGCAGAATGGAACGATCGCTATGGAAAATTACCCATTCCCGTGCAGCAATTATTACAAGTGATTGAACTGAAACAATTAGCTAAATCTTTGGGATTTTCTCGCATTAAACCCGAAGGAAAACAAAATATTGTTTTAGAAACGCCCATGGAAGAACCCGCTTGGAAACTATTACAAGAAAATTTACCCGAACATTTGCGATCGCGGTTTGTTTATACCCCCAAAAAAGTGACCGTCAGGGGGTTAGGGGTTATGAAACCTCAAAAACAACTAGAAAGCTTATTAGAATGGTTAGGAAAGATGGAAAATGCGATTCCAATGAGCAGTGAACAGTGAACAGTTATCAGTGAACAATGAACAGTGGACAGTGACCACTAAATTTAACTGATAATTGATAACTGGTAACTATCAACCGTTAGAGAGGCGAAACTCAGACGCTGCTTATGTTACCTTGTGAATAATTAGGGAAATCATTCCCAATGAAAAAGACTTTTTAACCCAGTATTGGGTCGAACATTTTACACTTCAATACATACGATATATGACTAAACAAATTCTTTTAGTGCTAACGTCTCACAAACAACTAGGAGACACTGACCAAAAAACAGGAATTTGGCTCGAAGAAGCCGTAAACCCCTATTATCGCTTTTTAGAAGCCGGTTTTGAGGTAACTTTGGCTTCTCCTAATGGGGGAGAGGTTCCCATCGACGATAAAAGCATTTTAGATGAGGCTCAAACCGAAGACACCCGTCATTTTTTAAAAGACGAAACCGCTCAAAACCGCTTTAACAATACCGTTCCTTTGACACAGATAACAGCAGATGACTATGATGCCATTTTTATTCCTGGTGGCCACGGCCCCATGTGGGATCTTTGTGAAAATGAAAAATTAGCTAATTTAGTCGAAGCATTTGATCGCGCTGATAAAGTGATTGCTGCGGTATGTCATGGTCCAGCCGGGTTATTATCAGCCAAAAAAGCGGATGGAACTCCCTTTGTAGCAGGAAAAGAACTGACTAACTTTAGTAACAGTGAAGAGGAAACCGTCGGACTTCATGAACTCGTTCCTTTCTTATTAGAAAGTCGCCTTAAAGAGTTGGGTGCCAACTATACTAATGTTGATGATTTTCAAGCCAAAGTAGTGCAAGATGGTAATTTAATCACGGGTCAAAATCCTGCATCTTCTAGCGGTGTTGCAGAGGCAGTCATTGCTTCGATGAAGTCTTTATCTTCCGTTGGTAGTTAAACCGATTATCAGTTATCAGTAAACAGTGATCAGTTATTGGTTACTGTTGGCTGGTAATTGTAACTAAGGGTTCTAAAATTTCTCTTTCTTCTTTGGCTAATTTCATCAATACTCCTTTCCTTTCTTTATATAGCATTACCCATTAATGTTGCTGTAGCAAACTCAAATTTTAACAACAATCATAAGAATAAATAACCCGACTAAAATCTAATTTTTTCAACGCAGAGGGTTGAATAAAAAAGTTACCGACTCCTGCATCTCCCCACATAATGTCTGCATCTTCATCAGAGATCATTTGAAACAGTAACTCATAGGGTTCTATGTTTTCATCAAAATCAATTCTCGGATCATCTTGAGTAAAGAAGGGATAACCACCCAATTTATGTTCTTCCCCATCGTATAAGTCTAAATAAGCTTCTAAAAGATCATAATACTCTGAATCATCCTCTGAATCTTCCACTAACGTTTCTATCATCTCTTCTAAACGATAATCACAACCACTAATAGGTTCAGATTTTTGCTCAAATGTCAGAGCAAAACTCCCAATAAACGGTAAGATCATATCCGAATCATCCAAACTAGGAAGAAAGCTAAAATCAGTAATTAAATTCTTTTCATCTAAATCAATTTTATCAAAATAAATCACTCTAAAATGTTTTTGCTCAGCCATATCTTCATCATTCATACCATACAAGTCATGATAACTATCAATATAAAATTGTAAGATTCCTTCTTTCGGAAAATTATCTAATAAGAGGGTTTCAGAGAAATTAATTTGAGCTAATAAAATTAAGGGGTTTCCTTCTGGACTTTTGGGATACTCTAACTGTTTAGGAAAATAGGGTTCTCCCCCAAACTTACTTTCCCATAAAGTCATTTTATTGCTAAAGGAAGGAGTTATTTTAAGATAGAGTTTTTGGGTTGCTTCTAGCTCTTTGCGTAGAGTATCTAGACGAGGAGGAAGCTTCATAACAATTTAGATGACTGGTGGTACAATCTTCCATTGTACAGAAGGACAGAAAATTTATGAAGTTGTTAATCTTTAATTAAGAAACGGGTTATCAAGAGACAATGAAGACTAATTAAAAGCAAGAATCATCAACTCAAAGGAAATCGCTAATAATAAAAAAAAGATACTTCTAAAGGCATTAATGTCCGTAAAACTTCTTGCATATAAACCACAAATCGTCCCCAAACAAAGATAAATAAAAACAAAAGTTATCATTAAACCAAAACTAATATTCATCAGTAACCCGTTAACTTATTTACCTTCTTATAGTAATATATCTTCTCTACAATCATCTTTTTCTTATATTCTACTTTAGATTATTCAAACCTATAATTATCTCCTTTAGCTCACAGCTGAAGGTTGACTTTTAGCCATAGGAAGGGTGAACCAGAATTGACAACCATGGCCAGGGGTACTTTTTACTCCAATATTACCCCCATGAGCTTCAATAATTTGACGACATTGATAAGAACCTAACCCAATACCTGTCCTACGCCTATCATGTAAACTACGAAGATATAATTTAAACAATTGACCACATTGTTTTTCACACATTCCTACCCCATTATCAGTTAAACGACAATAGATCATACCTTTTTCAAGGGTTATATCAATATTTAAATTAATACCAGGAGGATTATGTTTTAAAGCATTAGTAACTAAATGAGTAAAAACATGATGTAATTTTTCTTTATCCCCATAGGTTAAAGGTAAATTATTAGGAATATTGAGAGTTAAATGAGCTTGATTTTGTTTTAATAGTGGCTGCCATTCTTGAGCCAAGTTATCAATAAAATTCCCTAAAGATAATGTTTCACAATGAATCATTAATGGTCTTTGTTCAGAAAAATGATCCTCCGATAGGGCATTAATTAAAGTTAATTGACGCTCACTACTATTAATCATTCTATCCAGAATAGAGCGAGATAAGGTTAAGCTCTCTCCTGGACGATTTTGTAAATTTTTTAATAACATCAAAAGACCCATAATTGATGTGCGTAAATCATGGGAAACTGCCTGTAAAAAAACAGCTTTCATGTCATGTAATTCTTGCACTTCGTTAATTTTTTCCTGAAGTTGATAAGTGCGCTCTTCTACCTGTTTCTCTAAATTACAATTTAACCGTTGGACTTGTTGATAAAGTTGCGCCTGACTCATGGCAATCATGACTTGACCAGCTAATTGTTCTAATAACTTGATCTCTTGTTTATGCCAATGACGTACCCCAAAACATTGATGAGCCACCAATAATCCTAACGGCTTACCATCGAGGTGTAACGGCACCACTAAAGAGGCTTTAATGTGATACCGTTGGGTATATTGTTGTAAAGTTGGGGATAAATTTAAGGCTTTAATATCATCAGCAATAAAGGTTTGAGCCTTAGTAAAAAGAGACGGTAAATCCGTTAATAAATCATCCCTCGTATTCCCCCCTAATAAACTAGGATAATTACCATTGAGAGACTCAGCCACCACCTCAATGCGTCCCCCATCTTGCCAAGACGCAATAAATACGCGATCGGCATGAATTAACTGACGAATTTCTGTGACCGTCGTGTTAAAAATCTGTTGTAAATCGAGAGATTGACGAATTTTTAAAGAGACTTCTGCTAATAAGTGATCCCGTTCTAGAGTTGCCCGTAACTGTCGTTCTGCCCGTTGTCTTTCTGCTACTGCTGCTGACAATAATAAAGCCGTTGCGCTGACAATAACAATAAACATTTGTAGCAATAAAATAGTTTGAGACTCATTGGCTGTTTGCATCACAAATGGACCCATGCCTTGATCCGTTCCTGCGATCGCCAGTAACGCTAAAGACAAACTGCCTAAAACTGCGCCCCAAGTTTGAAAGCGAATGGCTGCCCAGACGACGATAGGAAAGGGTAAATATTCCAAATATTGAGCATTACTTAAACCCCCGTCCATCAAGGTTTCCACCTGGGTATGGCGGTAAAACACCATCCAACTCAACCCCACTAAAAGTCCCCCACAGAGAAGTCCTTCCAGGAGGCGTTCTTTTTTGTGACGACGAAATAAACCCGCGCTATCGAGGTATATCCGCAAGAGAAAGGGCGTTATGACTAAAATGCCACTACAGTCTCCTAACCATCCCATCCACCACTGTGACGCAAAATTCTGCCAATTCAGAGACCCCATAAACATCGGTAACATGGTGCTGATGGTGGCGTTAAATAAAGGAGACACCATACCTGCTAAAAACACCAAAGCAGTGACATCATGAATTCTAGAAAGACGACAGGAGAAATGACACCAACGTAACAATTTAAACCCTAACCAGGCTGAGAGGCTACTACCGACAGCCGAACTTAAAATAATTTCCCAATTCGCTCCTAAAAGGAACATTAACAGAGCATCGCCGATAAAAATGCCTAACCAAACCTGTTCTCCGTAGATTAACAACGCAGTTAGGGAAATGCCGGCCGAAAGGCATAGGGGAGACATTTCTATCCCAAGTCCCATGCCCCAATCAGTTAAGAAGCCACCACCCAGGTAAGCCAAGGCTACCAGAGCAACGATAACAGAAAAATATTGCCACGGACCACGAGTTAAAGTCATAAACTCAACTATCTCACTCTAACTAAAGAGTGCCTAACACAATCAGGTTTGTGCCTCCCCTAGATGGGTGAATTTAAGCATAAGTGGAGGTTTGTGTGAAGATGTGCCTCAAAAAATACTGTTTTTTTTTAACTTTTGGCATATGGTTAATAAAGTTCCTTGTTACCTTGTGACCTCCATGCGAATTTTAATTGTCGAAGACGATCCCTTGATGCAACTAGGCTTAGAACAAGCTTTAAGCGAACATCCCAACTTTGAGATTATTGGACAAGCTGAAGACGGCTATACTGGTGTTCAACAGGCCCTGGAACTTAAGCCCGATTTGGTGGTCATGGATATCGGTTTACCTCGTTTAGACGGTATCGCTGCCACTAAGCAAATCAAAGAACAACAACCGAGTATTCATGTGGTTATGTTGACTTCTCATACCTTACAAACGGAGGTGGTTGCCGCCTTATCCAGTGGGGCTGATGCCTATTGTATCAAAGGAGCTAGTTTAGAACGATTATTAGCGGCCATTGACGCAGCCCAAGATGGGGCCACTTATCTTGATCCCCAAATTGCACGGTTAGTTTTAGATAACTTGAAACCCCCAACCCCAGAACCCAATCAAAATATTGCTCTCTTATCGGAACGAGAGTTAGAAGTTTTAAAGTTAATTGTGGAAGGAAAAAGTAACAATGAAATTGCTGACGACTTATATCTAAGCACCAATACCATTAAAACCCATGTTCGAGGTATTATGAATAAATTGGCCGTTGATGATCGGGTTCAAGCCGCCGTAGTTGCTTTGCGATCGGGTTTAGTTTAGGGGTAGTTGACTATCAAAACCTGAACATTATAGATAATCTACTTGAAATTATTTGGTATTGATAAATGCCTAATCAAACACGACAAAAACTTAAAAAACGGATTATTAAATACCTTTCTAGTTATGAACACAATCTCGCTACATTACGATATGGTTTATCAACAGAAAGTTCTAAATGGAAAAAACTCAAAAATAAATATGCAGGTCAAAGATGTTTTATTCTCGGTAATGGACCTTCTTTAAAAAAACAAAATTTATTGACTTTGAAAAATGAAGTGACGTTTGTAGCTAATTGGTTTGCGCTACACGAAAATTGTCAAGCCATTAAACCGACTTTTTATTGTATCTGCGCTCACGAAATTTTTGGAACCAACACGAAAGCTTATTTAAGATGGGAAAAAGAAGTCAATTTTGACGAGAAACTTTATGATTTAATATCAAAAAAAGCAGAAAATTCTATCAAAGTTTTCCCAATCTTTTTTAAAGAAGGTATTGAAAACAAAAACCTATTTGAAGGACAAGAAGTGAGATATCTATTCTACGAACCTCCAGTAAAAGGAATTCATAAGGTAGGTTCTATGAATCTAGATATTGCTAAGCAACGTCTTCACTCAGGAGAGACTGTTATTCTTAATTTTTGTCTCCCCATAGCTTATTATTTGGGGTTTAAAGAGATTTATCTTCTAGGATGTGATTGTGATTATGGAATACAAAAGCCCACAGATTCACGACAGTATTTTTACCAATCTCAAGAACAAACAGGAGACGCACCCCCTTTTGATTGGTTGCAACGCAGTTGGTCTACTGATGGACCGATGATTAGTAGTTATGTAGTCGCTAGAAAAGAGTTTGAAAAAACAGGAAGAACCATCTATAATGCTACCGCAGGGGGTAAATTAGAGGTATTTCCTAGAGTCGACTTTAATGAGATTATTAAAACCAGCTAGATATGTCTAAGAAAATCCTTTTTATTTCTCACGATGCCTCAGCCACTGGCGCTCCCATTCTTCTATTGAACTTTATGCAATGGCTTAAAGAAAATACCGAAATACCTTTTCAAATTTTGCTAAAAAAAGGAGGACAGCTTGAAAAAGAATTTCAAGAAATTGCGCCAGTTTGGTTTTATTCCCCCCCAACATCACCGAAAAATGGACTAATAGATAAATCCCTGAAACGTTTAAAACTGAAATCCGATAAAAAGGATTTGAAAGCTTACCAACAAAGTTTATTCAAAAAATTAGCTAAAGAAAATATTGGACTAATTTATGGGAATACAATGACAGTGGGCGATGTCCTAGAGTATCTATCCCCCCTTAATTGTCCTGTAATTTGTCACATACACGAATTAGAATACTCAATACGCTATGCTTTTGGAGTCAAACAGTTTAACAAGGTCAAACGTTACACTAAACAGTTTATTGGTGCCTCAGAAGCAGTTAAAAGTAATTTGGTACAAAATCATAATATACCAGCAGAAACCATTGAAACTATCTATGAGTTTCTTCCTAGTTATTCTCATAAAAAATCCTCGACAAATATAGAGAAAGAAGCAATTTGTAAGCAACTTCAGATACCGAAAAATGCCAAAGTTATTTGTAGTTCAGGATCAATTATTTGGAGAAAAAGTCCTGATTTATTCCTTTTACTCGCTCGTTCAGTTATATCAAAGTATACTGAATATCCTGTACACTTTATTTGGATTGGTGGACCGACCAAAGGGTCTTATTTTGATCAACTATGGTACGATGCCGAACAATTAGGTATTAAAGAACACATTCACTTTATAGGATTTCAACCTAACCCATTAGATTATTTTAAGGCTTGTGATATCTTTACTTTAGTTTCTAGAGAAGATCCTTATCCTATCGTCTGTCTCGAAGCTGCTTCAGTCGGCAAACCAATTGTTTGTTTTGACGGAGCAGGAGGAGAGAAAGAGTTTGTCGAAGATGACAGTGGTTTTGTGGTTCCTTATCTAGATGTAGAAATGATGGCAACAAAAATTGTCAAATTGCTTGAATGTCCAGAGTTGTCTAAGCAATTCGGCCAACAAGCTCGACAAAAAGTCGAACAGAGACATAATCTTGATGTAACTGGCGCAAAACTCCTAAAAGTGATCAATGATTTTGATATGAT
>NZ_PRLH01000193.1 GCF_003013815.1 Cyanothece sp. BG0011
TACTACATAATGGTGTTTTTCGTACTGTAAAAATAATCCTTGAAAACTAGCGATGAGTAAGTTTAACCCTTCGCAAACGGGAGTGGTAACACTTTTGTCTAATAAGACGGGGTTTTCTCCTACTTCACCAAATGCACGGAGTAAGCCTTGAGCAGTTGCCATGTCTGTAATTCCCTTTTTAACGACACTTCTATCATTAAAATACCTCATTTTAGCAATAGTTTATCAAGAGCCTGCAAAATCATCTAAAAAAATTTAACTTTTATCAGCCCCAACCAGGGGAACTCCCTAGTCCCTTCTAGCCTAGGTTGAGCTATAATTTTTTTTGAAAAATAATTGAGAATATCTTGCAGTTGTCTGTTACACTAGGTGAAGAAACAATGACAATTATCTTCAATTGCTTGAGTCCATGAATTTAACCAACCTCCCTCTCGAACCCAGGCAAGTTGTAGAAGTAGATTGGTGCGATCGCTGGATCGTCTACCATCGCCTTCAGGAATTAGACATTCCCTGCTCTTGTGAAACCCACCAACCCTTGCAGGCCGAGTTATCAGGACCCACAGCCATGATTCAACTGTGGAGTGTGACCAAACAATATTCATCCTCTCGCCAGGAATTAATCGACTGGCTCAAAGGTTGCTGGAATCTTAATAAGCGTTAAATGATGAGTTCACGAAATTCTAAATAAAAAATTATGTCAAAAACTACTACAACCTCCCAATTCCGTCTGATCGGTCAATTAGAAAGTTTTGTCATTAAAAAAGGTGACAAGATTAAATATCTACGAATGAAAGTAGAAGAAAAGGAATATTGGCTGAAAATGCCCAAAAAATTGCGCTCAGAAATGGATATTAAAATGATTCCTGGAACTTGGTTAGAAGTGACAGGAAATCGAGAATTTAAGAAGAAAAAGGGTTTCTTTGAATTAGAAGCCAGTCAGATCAAATTGTTACCAAATCCTGACAAACCTTGTGTGGCTATCGTAGCAGAAACCGAGTCCTGTGATGCCGGCAAAATTTTAGTTTGTCAGAAATCAAGTTGTTGGAAACGAGGGGGCAAAAGTGTCTGTCAACAATTAGAACAGGAATTAGAGCAACAGGGATTAAGCGATCGCGTTAAGGTGAAGTTAACGGGATGTTTAAAACAGTGTAAGAAAGGCCCCAACGTCGTTATTATGCCTCATAAAGCTCGTTACTGCCAAGTACAACCCGGTGAAGTAGACAAATTAGTCAATAAGCATTTTACGACTTGACCAATAACACCACTGCATAGACTGCAATACCCTCTTGTCGTCCCACTGGGCCTAATTTTTCGTTGGTAGTTGCTTTGATCCCTACTTGATCAATATCGATCTGTAAGGTGTGAGCAAGTTTTTCCTGCATGGCCTGAAGATGGGGCTTCATTTTTGGTTGTTCAGCAATAATCACAGAATCAATATTACCCACTTGCCAACCCCTGGCTTGTATTAACTCGTCTACTTGTTGTAATAATAATAAACTGTCAGCCCCTGACCATTTAGGATCAGACGGGGGAAAATAGTGACCAATATCTCCTAAACTTAATGCCCCTAACATAGCATCCATAATGGCATGGGTCAGCGCATCAGCGTCACTGTGTCCTAATAAACCTAAAGAATGGGGAATTTTGACACCACCCAAAATTAACGGGCGATCGGGGACTAAGCGATGAATATCATAACCGTTACCGATGCGAATGTTCATGATAAAACGTTCTATAATTATTGAAACAATGTACAAATTATACGATTTTTTACCCTCTGGTAATGGCTATAAAGTGAGATTGTTATTAACTCAATTACAAATCCCTTTTACTCGAATTGAAGTTAATATTTTGAACAATGAAAGCCGAAGTCCAGAGTTTTTAGCTAAACATCCTAATGGGAAAATTCCACTATTAGAAATTTCCCCTAATCAATATCTAACTGAGTCTAACGCTATTTTATTTTATTTAAGTCAAAATACTAGCTATTTTCCTAATAATAATTTTGAACAAGCGCAAGTAATGCAATGGCTGTTTTTTGAACAATATAGTCATGAACCGAATCTTGCAACATCTCGCTATTGGATATCAATTTTAGGAAAAGAAAAAGAATATAAACAAGCTTTAGAACAAAAACAAAGTTTAGGTTATGCTGCACTCAATATAATGGAGAAGCATCTACAAACACAAGATTTTTTTGTGGGAAAAACTTATACAATTGATGATATTGGACTTTATGCTTATACTCATGTGGCTGAAGAAGGAGGATTTAGTTTAACTGAATTTTCTTATATTAAAAGGTGGTTAAACCGTATTGGAAACCAACCGAGATATATTAATATTTCTAACTATTAGATATGTTTAAGATATATATTATTAGTTGAGTGTTGGGTTTCGTTGCCTCTACCCAACCTACAAGATTGCGATCACAGTGATTCTATAACTTTTTTGATTCGTTACATATCTATTATGTTAGAAATGCATTTAGGATAATAGACAATTGGATTATCGTATAAGCTGATGTATTTTAGTTTGGTAAGTTGACAAATGCAATCAGGAATTTCTTTTAATAAATTATCGTCTAAGAACAATTCTTCTAAATTATTAAAACGTGAAATATATGAAGGAAGTTTAATTAATTTATTATTTATTAAGTCAAGAGTTTTTAATTTAGTCAACTTAAATTCAAGTGGATTATCAGGAAATAAATCTATAGAATTAGAGGTTAGTGTTAAATAAAGCAGATTAGGCAATTCAAAAATAGCTGTAGGAATTGAAGAAATGCAGTTTCTCTGTAAAGAAAGCTCTTCTAAATTCGTAAGTTTAGCAAAGCAACTAGGCAAGTCTTTTATCTTATTATCATCCAAACGCAAATAACGTAACTTGGTTAGTTTTGATATTTCAACAGATATATGTTTAATATTATTTCCTTTTAAATCTAACTCCTGTAAGATTTTCATATCGAAAATTTCTGTAGGAAGTTCGGTTAAATTATTATAAATAAAAGTATAAAAAGTTGAGTTTATATTCATGTTTAAAATTATGTTTTAATACGTTTTTGAAGCCGATCTTGTAGGTTGGGTAGAGGAACGAAACCCAACAATATAATAAATTATTCTATCTATCGTTACTTAAAAAATATTCTACGGCATGCTGAAGTTGATCAGTTCGTGCTTGAATAGCTTGAATTTGTTAAAGATAATTGGAAAATTACCCATGATCCCTTTAGATTACGTTTAGCAAGAGGTAAAAAGTTATTTATTGATTTAGGGGCAGAAACTTTAATCGCTGCTGAAAAAGAAACAGCAAAAATAGCTATAGAAATTAAAAGTTTTAGACGTTCTTCTGCCATGAAAGACTTAGAAGAAGCGTTAGGTCAATTTGTATTATATAACCATCTCTTACAAAGATATGATCCCAACAGAACACTATATTTAGCTGTAACAGAAGACGTAGGTAAAAGAGTTTTTGAAGAGGAAGCAGGTCAAGTTTTATTAGAAGATGGTATTATTCAATTATTTACCTTTGATCCTATAGCAGAAGAAATCATAAGATGGATAACTCAACCTTAAACTATCAAGACATTATCGAAGAGATACTTAACGAATATATTGACTATTTAGGAGAAGATGAACAAGTCGAGATAGAACTTATTTGCGACTCCAACAAAGGACATTATTTAATCACAGAGATAGGATGGTCAAACGGATATCGTCTTTATGGGACATTAATCCATATTGATATAATTGACGATAAACTATGGATACAACAAGACGGAACAGAAGAAGGAATTACCGAAGAATTAGTAAAAAAAGGAATTTCTAAAGATAGAATTGTTCTTGCTTATAAATCATTACAAGAAAGAAAAATTACTGAGTTTGCTGTCTCTTAACTTAATAAGGTGGGCATTGCCCACCCTACCACATTAACTTACTGCTAAAATTAACCGTTGACGATGAACTTTACTTAACTGTAATTCCATCCCCGATATTTTTTCTAACATCAACATAACGTGCTGTGGTTGCAACATTGTTCCGTCATTACGACAGCTACCAATATAATGTAACGTTACAGCATTATCCTGATAAGAGTCTAAGGATAAACTAGAAAGGCGATCGCGTAAATTAACCGTTTTCTTTTTACCTGACTTAGTTGTTTTCTCCCAGTTAATTTCTGAAGTATCTAAAACATTTTGAACCCAAGTTTGCCAAGTTTCCTTAGAAAAAAACATCCTCAGTTTCAACTGTCATTAAATAGTCAGCTTCTTCTAATAACCGAGTCGCAGAAGTAGAATTAACTGATACTTCTTCTACGTTATAAATAGGAATATCTGAGGGTAAATGTTTCTCTAAAGCGTGACGAAACTTGTTAAGATCCATCATTTCAGTCAACTCGAAATCCACAATTTCACCATTGCTAGTAACCCCCAACGTTAACGCATTCGCAATAGAAATTCTTGGTCCCGGATGATATCCCCCGTAAAAGAAATGGGTAAGGCTGCACGACGCACCACCCGATCAAATAACCGCACTAAATCAAGGTGACTAACTAAGGCCATTTCGCCAATTTTACCAAAATAAACCCGAAACCTCTGTAAACGGTCTTGGTTAGGCTGAAAGTGACCGCTAAAGGAAGGAATAGTAGGGGGTTGCACCACAATGTTATGACCAAAATCTAACCCACAGACCCCACAATGGGAACACCCTTCAAAGGCACAGTCGGGAACGGTAGCAGCCTCTAACGCCCGTTCTAAGTCCTCTTGTAACCATTGTTTCTCAATTCCCGTATTAATGTGATCCCAAGGTAAAGGGGCGTTGTAGGAGTCTGTATTTCCTTCAAAAATATTCCATTCTCCCTCTTCTACCTGACGGTATTTCCAGCTTAACCCGGCTTCTTCGATCGCTTGTTCCCAGGCATCATAAGCTTGTTGGGCATTTTCCCACCAGGAGTCCATACCGGCCCCTAATTCCCAGGCGCGACGAATCACAGGGGATAAACGGCGATCGCCTCGTCCCACAAAATCCTCCATTCCTGAAATTCTCACATCGGTATAATTAGCTTTAACCCCTCTTACACTGCGAAAGGCTTCCCGTAATAATTCCTGTTTCCGTTTAAACTCTGCTGTAGACACGGAATGCCACTGAAACGGGGTATGAGGTTTCGGGGTAAAATTAGACACCGTAATAGTAAATTGTAGGGGCTTACGGCCTTTAATTCGACATTCTTGACGTAACCAGCGCACTGTGTCCACAATACCTAAGACATCCATATCGGTTTCTCCGGGTAAACCGATCATAAAATAGAGTTTAACCTTATCCCAACCTTGTTCAACTGCGGTTTTGACCCCTCTTAATAACTCCTCATTGGTTAACCCTTTGTTAATGACATCACGCATTCTTTGGGTTCCGGCTTCTGGGGCAAAAGTTAACCCTGACTTACGGTTTCCCCCGATAATGTTGGCGATATTTTCATCAAACCTATCTACCCGTTGACTGGGTAAAGAAAGGGTAATATTTTCATCTTTGAGACGGTTTTTAATTTCCGTTCCCACTGCCGGCAGGGCTAAATAGTCCGAACAACTCAGAGAGAGTAAAGAAAATTCGTTATGGCCCGTTTCTCTAATACCCCGTTCAATGGTTTCGATAACATCATCTGGTTGTACATCTCTTGCCGGACGGGTTAACATCCCTGGTTGACAAAAACGACAGCCCCTAGTACAACCCCGTCTTATTTCTACCACTAAGCGATCGTGAATGGTTTCAATAAAGGGAACTAAACCAATGGCATAGGCTGGCATGGGAGGGGAAACACGGCGTAAAATTCTAGCAGGAACATCAGGCCGGTTGGGAATCACTTCCCCTGCTTCTGTCACGTCATAAAAGCGAGGGACATAAACCCCTGGAATTTGGGCTAAATCTAATAATAAAGCTTCTTTACTCAGCTTATTGTCTTTGCCTTGTTCAATAATTAAACCAATTTCCGGTAATAATTCCTCTCCGTCGCCGAGTGCCATAAAATCGAAAAATTCGGCAAAGGGTTCGGGGTTAGAGGTGGCGGTTTGTCCCCCTGCAAAAATTAACGGATAAGTCCCTGAGTCTCTCTCTTTTGATGTGAGGGGAATTTGAGCCAAAGCGAGCATTTCTAAAATATTGGTCGCTCCTAGCTCATAACTTAGGTTAAAGCCTAATATATCAAAATCAGTCAGAAAACGACGGGATTCTAAGGCAAATAGAGGCGTATTGCTTTCTCGTAATTTCTCAGCTAAATCGGGGGCGGGTAGATAAGTGCGATCGCACAGTTGACGAGGCTGAGCATTAAGAATATTGTAGAGAATGATATGGCCTAAATTAGAAGCTCCTAATTCATAAACCTCTGGATAAGTCAACACCCAGCGTACCGTTGCCTCGTTCCACGGTTTATGTTTAGCTCCCAGTTCGTTACCCAAATAACGGGCAGGTTTATTGATCTCTGGGGTGATCAGTTTTTCAATGGCGATAGTCACAGACAAACCTCCGGCACTTCCCTAGTCTTTTCCTGTTTTTCTAATATACCGGAAGTGTGGAGGAGTAAGCCAATACTTGATGATCCCAACTCGGTCGGGACTTCAAGCAGCTATGGTAGTATTCAAAGATGCTTCATAGGCTTGACGACTTTCATAGATTTCTAAGGCCCTATCTAACTGGGTTAATTCAAAGATAATGCGGACTGATGGTGATAAGGAACAAACACTTAATCTTTTATTAAGACGCTGAGCCAAGCGAAAGGCAGACACAATGGCCATGAGTCCAGCGCTGTCAATAAATTCTACTTGGTGCATATCCACCAAATAATCCCTATTAGGATTATTACTGACAAATTTAGTTAGTTTTTCTTGAAAATCATCAATGTTAGCAGCAGTAATGTAACCAGTGGGTTCTAACACCGCTACTCTTAAATTAATTAATTGACTCCCCATCATTGGTATATACCCTCAATTTCAAAATTTAGTTTGCTTATGGTATGACCAAATTATAATCACTTTTTTGTCAATTGACTCAGTCTTAACCGATTTAATCTATTTTTTTTTAAAGGAATTAACCATAGGTTAATAAGTGGTTAATTTATGTGACTGAATCTTGTTTTTTATTTAGTTGAGTTAAATCTGGATTTTCCTCTATCCAAGGGCAGATTTTACCCAAACTTAACCATAATTTGGCCGTTACACTGTTGTACTTTGTAAACTAATGAATGACAGTTTAGCATTGTATCAGTTTTTTTGTAAAAAAAAGTTAAGCAAGCTACAAAAGTTAGTCCCCTATTAATGGTTTACTAGAGATCATCGCTGTTGTTAAAAAACTCTAAAAATTACAACCTATTGATCTGAGTGGAAGTAAGAGACTTCTCCACACCTACCAACTTAGCCTAAAATCCCGTGTTGTCAAGAGCGGAGAAAAATCTGTGAATAGTCCCCCTTTAATTCGCCAATTAGTTGAAAAAGCTTTATATCTTAAACGATTAACCCCAGAAATAGAGATGGCCATCAACCATGAGTTAAGTCGTACGGGTTATATTTCTGATGTGGACTACGAGGCTTTGGAGTTACTTATGTCAGAAATGGACGAAGGACGCATTCGTTTTACTTAGACTAACCTATTCTTTCATTCCCATCAACCAAGTTAAAATACCACCAGCGATCGCCATCACTCCCAAGCTTAATAATACAGGTTGCAAACCGAAGAAGGTTTCAGCGATACCAGCCAAGGCCAAGGGTAAAGAAAGAGCAATATTAACGGCATTATTTTGTAGACCAAACACTTTACCGCGCATATCCACGGGGGTTTCTGCTTGAATGGTGGTTTGCATAGGAACACCGACAAAGGCAGCGAATACCCCTAAAAATGTGGTCATTAACAGCGTTAACCATAAGCTGCTAGTGGATAAGGATAAACCTACCAAGGAAACAGCCATTCCCATTGATCCCCATAATCCTAACTGATGATTACGAAATTGTTGGCCCCAACCCCCTAAAACCGCAGCCCCGCAGCCCATTCCTAAGCCACCAGTGGCCAATAAAAAGCCAAATTGTTCGGCTTTCATCCCTGGGATGGTTTCGGCCATGCGTACCGCTAACACTGACAAGGCTGCAAAAATACAGAATAAGATCACTAACTGAATTAAAGCATTGCGAACCCGATGATTACTCCCCAGGTAACGAATACCGTCTTTAATATCTTCTAAAACGTGGGGCTGTTCTTTTTCATAGTCTTCCCGTTTTTCCCCTGTTTTCAACATGATTAGGAGTAACCCTGCGATTAAATAAGACACTCCTACCACAAAGGCTTTCCCCTCTTCCCAAGAAAAGCCCAAATTTTCAGCAAAATGAGAAGCCACTTCTAATAAAGGTTCTCCAATGGCAAAACCGACGATGGTCATGGCCATCATGGTAGTGGTAAACAGGGAATTGGCCGATAAGAGATGACGACGTTTGACCACTAGGGGAATAGTCGCTTGTTCAGCCGGGGCAAAAAATTGGGTGATGGTTGAATCTACCAGGGTTAACACCAATAAAATTAAAAAACCCAAGGGCAACAAAAACGCCTCTTGGGTTTGATTGTGCCAACTGCGTAACCAGTGAGGCAACCAACTGACATTTAGGGTTAATGTATCGCCTTGGGATAACCAGAGTAAGGGAGGAATAATAAAAACAAAGGCCGCACGAATGAGGTTAGAAATCACTAAGACCCCTTTTTTCGACCAGCGATCAACATATACGCCAGCTAAAGAACCAAAAAATACCGCCGGAATGGTAAAGGCGATCATAATGGCTGATACCCAACCACTAATAGGCTGATTTTCTCCTTGAAAATGGCCAGCAATAAAAGCGATCATCAAGACTAAATAAACTTTATCTGCTAGTTGAGAAAATACCTGTCCTATCCACAAAATTAAAAATTGAGGATTCTCCAGCACCGGCGCAAACCCTTGACGGGGGGATTTTTTAGAAGTATTAGAACGGGCCATAGATTCCTCTGGGTTGGCAGTATCTAAGGTTTTATTAGTAGGTGTTGGAGTGGTTTCAGAATCAGAAACTGTCATAATGTAATTTTAAATTTTTTTCACAGGAAAAAAAAATCAAGTAACCTGGGTTCAGAATTAGGAGTTATGATTTTTTTGTGGCTGCACTAAGCAACAAGCAATAGATAGTTATCACAAGATAGCAACAGCATTATCTATGATAGTTTAGGAAGGGTTTGTTTCACAAAGCCCTGTAAGATTTCTGTTCTTTTTGTTTGCTCAAACACTTGTTTGATTTTCGTTGAAAGCTTTTCGATATCTAGACTTTCATGACTCTGGGAACTCACCTCTTGCTCTTGAAAATATTCCACTAAACTTAGGCCAGCGACACGGGTTAAATAGGCGGCACTAATGCCTTGGGTTGCTCCCCCTGCTACATAAGTAATGGCGTTACTTTTGAGTAAGCTACTAATCCCATGGGTTGATAATTCTACTAATCCTAATTTGAGCATTAATTTACCGATGGCTGCTGCTACTGCTTGCCCTTGAGATAGGGTGAATTTTTGTTGATAAATACCGCTTAAATCGACTACCATTTGAGCGTTAATGGCAGCGGTGGCTAATAAATCTAAGGAAGAAACAGGGTTGGCAAAGGCTGCTGCGGCTGCGATCCATTGATATTTTTCTATTACAGGTAAAGCGCGATCGCGTCTGATCTTATTTAAGATTTGCTTTCCTTTTTTCTTGATTTCTTGCGCTTCTCGCCATACTTTTCCCCAGATTAATTGTTCTCTTTCTTGACTTAAAATACCGTTTAATCTATTGGTTAAAGGAACCACATTAGGGGGTTTTATTTCTGTCCATTCTTGATAGGATTGATCGTCTGTATATTGACGAACTTTTAAAGGGGTTGGGGTTGACTTTATCCCGATCACATCATCGGGAGGAATAATCGTTTTCACTCGTTTTTTAATTTGTTGTAGTATGATTTCTTGTTCTTCTAAATTAGATGTCTCAGGTTGATTTAATACAATTAAACACCGTTGATGATTTTGATGAAATTGTTGCATCAGTTGCCATTGAGATTCTGTTAAATCGGTGGTTATCAAAAATATTATCAAGTCTATTTTAGGATTAATCGTTTCAATATTTTCTTGTGCTATCCATTGAATTTCTCTAAAATTTGTTTCTTGATTTAATAATAATTGTAAACTACTTTTTACTCCATTAGAATGACTAATTGCTCCCAAACTAATCGATTGATTATTAAGTTTTTCGGGTAATTTTCTTAACTGAGTTTCTAACTCTAATAAATTAAATTCAGGATTTTCTTGTTTAACTATCTTTAATATTTTTTCTCCATCAGCAATTGCCCGATTAATTTCTGTTAGAGTTAAGGGGGAAACAGCTTGATAAACTGGTTTTTTAGGTTGTTTTTCTTGCCACCACCAAATTCCTGTACCGATAGCCATCAGACTCAAAACACCCCATTCTCCTATGGCCATAACTTCCTCATGGAGACTTTCCCCTAACCATAGTAAGAAAGAAATGCCTAATCCTGCTACAAGAATGGGTTTTTTTACCTTAACGCTCATCATTTCCCCTCAAAATTCCCCTAATTTTCCTTGATTTGATTGTACTCTTTTCGGGGGCATTTTTCAATGAAGTTGAAAACTCAACTATATCTTTAATAACCCGTTACTTTAATACTTTAGCCATTATCAACTATTTACGATAACCAAGCGGTTTTAATGCGATTCCAAAGACTAGAAATTGAGGCTTTCATTTCTCTTTTAAAATACCATTGTTGAAATGCTTTTTCATACTCATCCCCTTCGGTTTGAAAGGTTTTTAAGGTGTCTAATGCCAGGGGAAGTCCTAATAAAATTAATATATATAGTGACCAAGATAAGGTTCCTACTGCCAAAAAATTCAGCAACATGGCAAAAGAATTAATAATGGTATAGCGAATAAATTTTCGTTTTAATTGCCGTTGACGATATTGATTAAATTCATCTTTTTTTGCTTGCTGTTGTTTTTGTAATAACCAGTCTTTTTCGGCCAGTTGCAAAACGGCAACATCAATATCTAATTCTGCTGCAATTTCCCAAAGTTGAGTACGAGACAATTCTTCAACCTCGGTTTTGCGAGCAATGGCCAAGTGTAAAATTTCTTGAACTTCCTCTTTACGGTAGGATTGAGGAGGTTGTACGTCAGAAGCAGACATATATTTTAAGGTAACTGGGTGGTAACTGACGAAAGGGGTTGAGTCGCTGCAATTGTAAGATCAAACAGGGATCTTAATCAAGCTGCCCTTACTATTATATTATGCCTAATTTTTAGAGTTTTCGATTTTATCGTAGTTGTGGTTAGAGTAAATGCGATCATAGGGTGGGTTAGGCGTGGGATTAATTTTGTAGAGATTCTAGAAACTGGTTGATTTCTTCTTCTAAGGTTTTATTGTAAGACTGGGTTTTTGATGTTGTTGCTTGAATTTCTAGCAATTCTTGTTCAATTCGTTCTTTAATTTTTTCTTTTTTCAAAGTTCAACCCCCTTATCAATAGCTTGACGAATATAGGGTTTAGCTTTTTCTGCTTCAACTAAATCAATGGGAAACTCATGTCCTTTTTCAATCGCTACTCCTGCTTTAAATATAGCATTCAAGAATATAAAAATGGAAAACGTGACTTCCAAAGGTTAAACCTACGGGGGGCAAACTTCTCAGCAAAAGACTCATGCAGAATATAAAGCACAATTAACAAGAAAAAATACAGAAATTGAATCCTATAAACGAGAAAATACTAATCTAATGAAAATCCTTGAAAGAGAAGCAAGTCGACCAATTCAAGTTATTCAACAAAGTCATTTAGGGGATGGGGATAATATTAGTAATGATAAAACAGAAAACAATAATATTTAAAGATTATTTATTAAAACTATTCAACCTCATAAGCAAAATGACGTAATTGTTCACTAGCAATATTATTAAATATTTCAATTTCTTCGGTTGAAAGTTCTTTTTTATAACGTTGAATACTAGAATTATTAATATTAGAAGAAAGTTTAGCGAACACAGGAGTTTTAATTTTAGTTATGGCATTATTAGAGTATTTACCAGGTTCTAATTGTTGAGGATGATAGGTTTCTCCGATAAAAGACATCATTCTTTTAATGGTCGTTTCGGGAGCCGATGCTAACGTTTCATATTTAACGTCTAAAATATTCTCTTTATCTCCTAATTTTATACGACTATTAAGACATTTTCGCCAATATTTTGCATACCGTTTAACATCACTTCCTTGAACAACATTTTTATGATGTTTTGCAGAGCAATAACCGTCCCTTCCGTCTCGCACCATGTGAATAAATTTTGAATTAGGAAAATATTTGGTTAAAAATCCTAATTGTAAAACGTGCTGAGGGGTTTTTTCAACATAATATTTAGCTTCTGAATGATCCATTAAAACCTGATGGGTAAACACATCAAAAAATTCGACAATATCATGACAATTTTGCCGTAACTCATTCATTTTTTTTTGTTTAATTCCTGTAAATCTAAAACTAAAAATATCACGATAGGTAAAAAATGCAGTTTCGTAACCCGGACCAACTAAATAAGGATGGGAAGTTAAAATTAATTTAGCTAAAGTTGTCCCACTTCTCGGCGCACCTAAGACAAAAATATGTTTTTTTGTAGATATTTTTTTTGGAAAACGCCAGATAATATTTTTAGGTAAATGGGAGGGATGTTTGATAAATTGATTAATAACTTGGGGTAAGGTCATTTATTTTATCCTCATTTAATACTCTTAAAATACCGTTCTATTAATAAAATGGCAACAATATCATCAATGGGACGAGGAGGGTTTCGCATTCCTTTCGGAAGCAGACGCATTAACCCTTGAGGGGTATACATTTCCCAATAGCGATCGCGTGCTTCTAAGGTACTATTTCGTTCGTCTATAAGAGTAATAGGAACAGATACCAATAACTCACTTTCTACCTGTTTTTTCCACTGTTTCGAGGTGGTTTGATTTCCCATTACTAACAAGGTAATAGAAAACTGTCCAATAAGATCATTAAGGGTTGAAATAGCTTGGGAAGATTCGATCACCTCATGATAATAAATGTTACCTTTATTATCGGCGATCGCTACACCACATTTATCTCTTCCTGGATCAAATCCTAATATCATTGATGAGTTATCTTGATTCATGATTCCTCTTGACTTTCAATAACAACTTGTCCATTTCTAATCCCTAATAATTTTAATTTAAGAGGCCCAATGGTTTTTGTATCTTTCAGAGCAACGGCTTTTAAATCGTCTAATCCTTCCTCATATTGCTTAATTTCTTCAATAAAATCTACCACAGTTTTCAGTCTTCCGTCTCCTACTTGAATTCCCCCTAAAATGCCGGAACGACGCGCACGAAATTGAGTAGCAGAAAGTAATAAATCTAGTCTTTCTTGTATAGTTTCATCGGTTAATTCTAAAGAATCCATGGAAATAACAGCGATGGTTTCCCCCTCACTAAAAATCTGCTGATTTAAAGCAATATCAGCAAACACCCTCACTTCTTTTTCTCCTTGAACGTAATTACCGGCTGCAATAATTCTCACCACATATTCCCGTCCATCTTGTAACTGTTCTACTAATTGTTGAACCTGGCCTTGAGTAATTTTAACCACTCTTTCATCTGGTTTAATGTTTTCTTTTCCCACTAACTCGATGGCTGCTCGGTTGGCCTGTCGCAGTAGTTCATCCACTACTTGAGTTCCTGCTTTTGGAACCACCAAACGCACCGCTCCAATGGATAAAACTTGACCTCTAACAATGGCTATTTTTCTTTCTCGTAACTCTTGATAGGTTTGATAATATTGTTCTAAAAGTGCTACTTGTCTTTGTAGATAGTTAGACTCTCTTTCTAGCTGTTGTAACTGAAATTCTCTTTCTTTGAGAGCCATATCTTTGTCGTTAATAGCTTGGTCTAGTTGGGTAATTTCAGCATCTCTTTTATCAATTTGTGCTTGTAGGGTGCTTTGTTGTTCTTCTAAACTTTGAAGACGTTGTTGTCGTTCATTTAAAATCTGAGTTTGTTGAGCAATTTGGGCTTTTCCTTTTTTCAGTTCTTCATCTCTTTGACTCACTTCTTGTTTAAGTTGTTCGATTTCTTGATCTAATTCAATTTTATTTTGTCGTAGTTCTTTTCTTTCATTGAGTAAACTTTGAATATCGGCTTTTAATTGAGTTGCTTGATTAGAAACAGCTTTGAGTTGTTCTTTAGCTTTATTAAAATTTTCGTTGGTGGATTGTAACTTTTTTTCGACGTTTTTTTGTTCTTCTGTTGCTTTTTGTAATTCTTTTTCAACATCGTCCTTATCAACGCCCAACCGTTCTAAATCCGCCTTAGCAATACGTAATTGTTTTTGAATTTCATCCAATTGAAAAAGCCCTTCTCGGAGGGATTTACTAAACGCGAGTAAAATCCCAAAGGTTGAGGCTGCAATTAAGGTTCCCGTTAATACTGTTACCACCACGGCCGTTTGTTTGGGCCGTAGTCCGCAAATGGTAAGTCTTTTTTTTCCGACTCTACTCCCCAAGCGATCGCCCAATGCTGCGACTAAACCTCCTAAAATGAGGATTGATGCAATTAAGATATAAGCACTGGTCATTCGCTTTTTAGGTTAACAATAAGGTTAGGCAAATTGTTGAGACAGGGCAACAGGATTATGAACCGTAATTTTCTTTTTATGAATGGAAATCATTTCTTCTTGGCGTAAATCTCCCAAAAGACGAGTGACTGTCACACGGGTTGAACCAATGGCCTCAGCGATCGCTTGATGGGACAATTTTAAATCAATGCGAATGCCTTCAGGAGTCGGTACGCCAAAATCCCGACATAAAATTAACAGAAAACTGACCAAACGGGAACCCATATCACGGTGAGCGAGGGTTTCGATCATCATTTCTGTTTGTAAAATCCGCGAGGATAGCCCCTGAAGCATTAAAATAGACAAATCGGGGTTATTTTTAAGAGCTTGTTCTACTTGTTCAATGGGGGATGACAATAACTCCACAGGGGTAAACGCCACCGCATGGTAAAAGCGATCGGACCGTTGTCCTGTAATCAAAGACAGCACGCCAAAGACACTATTTTCTCTTAATAAGGCGACTGTAATTTCTTCCCCTGCTTCGTAAACCCGAGACAGTTTCACCGCGCCTTTGAGTAAAAAATAGACCCTCTCAGCCGGATCACCCGGAAAAAAGATAGTTTTCCCCCGATCAAACGCTTCAACAACAGGGGGATAGGCACCGCCACCGATACGGCGGAATACAGCAGCTAAAGGTTTATCTTGTGGTACAGACAATTCCATCACACTTTAATACAACACCGGAAAAATAAAGGGACTCAAAAGAGGACAGATCATTTTTAGTCCCAGATAAAAACAACACTTTAACGTATCTTCAAAGGTTTTTGCTACATTTTGCTTCACAATAATTTTATTGGGATAATTTATCCTGGCTTCTGTCCCTGATTATAGCCACCATTATGAAACAATGGGGGTTGATTCAACAGAAACTTTGCCCATTTGTCAAAATAATTATGTTAGATTTAACCGGAAAGAACGCGCTAGTTACAGGAATTGCTAATAATCGCTCCATTGCTTGGGGAATTGCTCAACAACTCCATAAAGCAGGGGCTAACCTGGCTGTGACCTATTTACCTGATGAAAAAGGACGTTTTGAAAAAAAAGTCCGTGACGTGGTTGAACCCATCAATCCCGCGTTGATTCTTCCTTGTAATGTCCAAAATGAGGATCAGGTAGAAGCCACATTTAAAGCCATCAAAGACACTTGGGGAAAATTAGATATTGTGATCCACTGTTTAGCCTTCGCCGATAAAGAAGGGTTAGGGGGTGATTTTAGTAGCATTTCCCGTGAAGCGTTTAGTCAGTCCCTTGAAATTAGTACCTTTTCCTTGGGGAATCTGGCTAAATACGCTAAACCTTTAATGACAGAGGGCGGTAGTATGGTCACTTTAACCTATTTAGGAGGGGTAAAAGTGATTCCCAATTATAATTTGATGGGGGTGGCTAAAGCCGGTTTAGAAATGAGTGTGCGCTATTTAGCCTCGGAACTCGGTCCTGATAATATTCGGGTCAATGCCATTTCTGCTGGCCCCATTCGTACCTTAGCTTCTTCTGCTGTCGGCGGTATTTTAGATATGATTCGTCATGTTGAGGAGGTTGCCCCTTTGAAACGAACGGTAACACAATTAGAAGTCGGTAATACCGCTGCTTTTCTCTGTAGCGATTTATCCAGTGGTATTACCGGCCAGGTGATTTATGTCGATGCAGGTTACGAGATTATGGGCATGGGATAATTCCTTTCCCCTAATATAAGGTTAACCTGACAAGGGAGGTTCTTATCCTCCTGTTTTTTTGTCAGGATAACTCCCCTTAAGGTTATCAGTCCGACAAACGAGATAAACAGCGTTCAAAGGCAACTTTGTGCCTGTTTTGGGAGACTTCACGTAATTGAGCAAAGGCTGCCCTTAAGTCTCTTTCTTGGACAAATGTAAGGAAATTATCGTACATTTCCACGTTGGCGATTTCTCCTTCTACCCCCATCTGACAAGCTATTTTGAGGGTATCGGGGGCCTCTATATTTCCAGCATAGCTATCTGTGGGAATCGGTAGGCCATATTGATTAAATAACCTATTCCATAGTTGTACGTGGCGATTTTCCGATTGAACAATGTTAATGAAAGGACTTATTGGGCCAAACTTCTCAATGATGGCATTATAGAAGGCACGGGCATGATATTCGTCATTGATAGCGTCAATCATGGCCTGTTGGGTTCTAGGATCTAACTTAGTCTTAAGGGTTGAAACGGTTGTGCCTAAACCAGTGTCTACGCCGGAAGAGTGGTTAAAACGTCTTTGTCTACGGTGTTGATGTCTCATCATACTTATTCTCACTTTCAATTTTGTTGATTTTTGTTGCTTGACGATGCGATCGCCTCTGTTGAGACGGCAGCGATCGCTCTAGCTTTATTGTTGGGGAAAATTCTACATCCCTCAATTTTAACTTTATAACTATTTAGTAAATTTGTCAAGTGTTCTTGCCTTGTAGCAGTGTTCAATTGGCTGTATCCATATTCTCGTAAAGTGGGGAGAATTGTTAGTTTCATCGTTAATCTAGTAATCTGAAAACTGCTCTTAAGTAGGCTGTTGTTTCGGTGAAAAGAGTCAACGGAGAACAATGTTGTTCTGTTGCCTGTAACAATTAGTCATAAATACTCATTGTTAAATATATAACTAATTAGTTATATTGTTTATTATCAATACAAGATAAAAGGGATTCCTTTTAATACCACTGTCTCGAAGAGGATTTAAATCATGACTATTTCTGCAGTTGAGCGATCAACAGAGAATAATCTGTGGTCAAAATTTTGTAATTGGATTACTAGCACCGAAAATCGCCTATATATTGGCTGGTTTGGGGTTTTATTAATACCCACCGGGTTAGTAGCTGCTATTGTCTTTATCTTGGCCTTTATTGCTGCCCCTCCTGTGGATCTTGATGGCATCCGCGAACCCGTTTCCGGTTCGTTGCTCTATGGCAATAACATCATCAGTGCCACTGTGGTGCCTACCTCTGCGGCCGTTGGTTTGCATCTTTACCCTTTATGGGAAGCCGCCAGCTTAGACGAATGGCTGTACAATGGCGGCCCGTATCAAATGATTGTGTTGCACTTTTTAATTGGAATTTTTGCTTATATGGGGCGAGAATGGGAGCTAAGCTACCGTTTAGGGATGCGTCCTTGGATTCCTGTCGCGTTTTCTGCCCCTGTCGCAGCTGCAACTGCTGTTCTTTTAATTTATCCCATTGGACAAGGAAGCTTCTCCGACGGCTTAATGTTGGGTATTTCAGGAACATTCAATTTTATGATTGTCTTCCAAGCCGAGCATAATATTTTAATGCACCCATTCCATGAGTTAGGGGTTGCCGGTGTCTTCGGGGGTGCGTTGTTTGCTTCCATGCACGGTTCGTTAGTCACTTCAAGTTTAATTCGAGAAACCACCGAAGCGCAATCAACCAATCAAGGTTATAAATTCGGACAAGAAGAAGAAACTTATAATCTAGTGGCTGCTCATGGCTATTTTGGACGATTAATCTTCCAATATGCTTCTTTTAACAATTCCCGTTCCTTACACTTCTTCTTAGCGGCCTGGCCCGTCATTGGAATTTGGTTTGCTGCGATCGGTATCAGCACCATGGCCTTTAACCTTAATGGCTTTAACTTTAACGGATCAGTTCTCGATTCTCAAGGACGAGTCATCAATACCTGGGCCGATGTCATTAACCGTGCCAACATCGGCATAGAAGTAATGCACGAACGTAACGCCCATAACTTCCCCCTTGATCTGGCGTTAGGGGACTCTCAACCCATTGCTATGGCAGTGAATAGCTAAATCTATCTAAAAATCGACCGATAGCTACTTTTCCTATCGGTCACATTCCTTACCGTTACACTTCAAAAAACATCATGGAAAATAACCTTTCTTTCGATCAAACTTCCTTATCAAGACGACAACTGTTAAACTTCTTAACTGGATCGACGGTTGCGGTGGTTGCCGGATCGGCCCTTTATCCTGCGGCCAAATTCTTCACCCCACCCAAAGAAACAGGGGAAGGAGGAGCAATATTGGCTAAAGATAAACTAGGAAATCCCATTCCTGCCTCCCAAATTCTGGAAAATCCCCCCGAAACCCGTGCCTTAGTGGCTGGTTTAGCTGGAGAACCCACTTATCTTGTCGTCACAGATGCAAATACCTTAGATGGACGGGGTATTGTGGATAATTGTACTCATTTAGGTTGTACCTTTCCTTGGAATGAGACGGCCGAACAATTTCAATGTCCTTGTCATGGTTCCCGTTATGATGCTGAGGGTTCCGTGGTTCGTGGTCCGGCTAACCGTCCTTTAAAATTGGTTCATGTGGCAGTGATCGATAACGCTATTTGGCTTTCTCCTTGGACCGAAACTGATCCTCGTACGGGTGAACGCCCTTGGTGGGTTTAATTTATAGTTTTGGATAGGTGTATCAATATTGCGCTTCAGTGAGAGTGGGGAGGGTGGGGAGTGTGGGAGGAGAGGAAAGAATGTTTTTCTATCTTCTCAATACTACTTTTGTAAACTTTGAACAAATAGATAATCAACATGGCTGCAACAACTTCTTTAAAACCATCGGTTACGAATATTTCTCCTCAAGACTTTCATCAATTATCAAATCCTCCTTTATTGATTGATGTTCGTTCACAATTTGAATATGTTAGGGGTCATGCTCAAGGGGCGGTTAATCTTAGTTTACCTCGCATTTTAATGGCACAAAATGCTTATTTACGTCAGTTGATTGTGCCGACATGGTTTCGAGATTTACCGAAAGAACAACCTATTGCTGTGATTTGTTTAACGGCTCATAGAAGTCCCATTGTCGCTAATTTTTTACTTAAAATGGGCTTTACTCAGGTCTTTAATATCACAGGAGGAATGAGTCAATGGTGGCAATTAAACTATTCTAATGTAACGGGAAATAAACCAGAATAAAGTTAGGAGAAAATAGAATTATGTATCATCAGAATAGTTTCAAATTTTTGGGTTTGGTTGTAATTATTTTCCCTATAATACTGTTATTAATCATAGGGAATCCTACTGTAGCCAATGCTCAAACTGATCCCAGTCAATTAACGAAAGCGGTTCAAGAAATTGAGTCACTTGATGGGATGCGATCGCAGTTAGCTTCAACCTTAAAAGATCAGCCAGAAACACCCAATTTAGATACCTTTAAACAAGTGTGTAAACCGGTGGGAATGCGGGCAAAACAACTGAGTAAAGAAAACGGCTGGCAAGTGAGACAAATTGCTAATAAATATCGCAATCCTGCCCATTCTCCTAATAATTTAACCGAAAAAATGGCCTTAGCTAAATTTGAACAGAATCCAGAGTTAATGGGGTTTTGGCAACGAGAAACTATGAAGGGAGAAAAAGGAACTGATTATTATCGACGGATTAATGTGGAAGCCAGTTGTTTAGCTTGTCATGGGACAAAAAATTCTCGACCCAAATTTGTGCAAGAAAAATATCCTCAAGATTTGGCTTATGATTTTAAACCAGGAGATTTAAGGGGAATGTATGGGGTGTTTATACCTGATAAAAACCATATCTAATCAGTTTTGATTATTAAAAAATATTAATAATCTTAACAATTTTACTGACATCAACCTTAATGTCTAATTGGTAACAAAAATTGAGTTAAACTAGAAAAGGGAGGTAAAGAGAAGTTTATAAAAAAATAAACAGGAGGATAAACTTATGGCACTCAGCAATTTAATTCCTCATATTGACATCAAAGATACGATTGAAGACTTAGGAATTCCTGGAATTACAGCGATTGTATTACTTCCTATGTTAATTCCTGCTGCTGGTAAAGCGGCTAGACCTTTAGCTAAAGCAACCATCAAAGGGAGTGTTGTTCTCTATGAAAAAGGCAAAGGTATGATTGCCCACGTGGGGGAAAGCGTTGAAGATTTGGTCGCTGAATCCTTAGCCGAACTTTCTGAAGAAAAAGAACCCACTCCAGCGATCGCTGAAGGTAATAACTAATGATGACAAGCCAGTGTAGCAGATGAAATGGACACAGTTCGATCAATTAGCATTAAAAAATGATCTCACTGGCTTGTTGTTTCCCCTCGTTTTTATCCTTGCAAGGTGAGGTAAAAACAACTCAGGTCTTTAGCGTCAACAACCCATCGCTGAAAGCGAGGGCTTGTAAGAGCCTATAGTTGACCAGTCTAAGTTCTAAGAGAACTACGTTTTTAAAGCCATCACACCTACAAATACTTCGCTAGTTTGTAGCTCTGTGGTTAACAGTTAAACATCTGTAATTGGGTTAAAGAAGTGCTGTTAATTTGACAAACTTTAAAAACATTGACGAAGCGACCTTTACCCTAGCAATAGGAGATAACTCATGCGAGTTTTTGTATTAGATTCCAACAAAAAACCATTAAATCCTTGTCACCCTGGTAAAGCAAGAAAATTGCTTAATCAAGGCAAAGCAAGTATGTTTAAACGATATCCTTTTACTATAATTCTGAAGGAAGAAAAACCAAATCATGTAAATAATAAATTTGAATTAAAAATAGATCCAGGGAGTCGTACTACAGGCTTAGCAATCTTATCTGCCAATAATTTAATTTGGGCGGCTTTATTAAATCATCGTGGTTTACAAATTAAAGATTCTTTATTATCTAGAAAACAAATTAGACGTTCTAGAAGAAATCGTAAAACTCGTTATCGTCAACCTAGATTTTTAAACAGGAAAAAACCCAAAGGATGGTTAGCACCTAGCTTAATGTCCAGAGTTCACAATATTATTACTTGGGTAAAAAGATTAACTAAATTATGTCCTATAAATAAAATAGCCCAAGAATTAGTTAGATTTGATACTCAAAAAATTAACAATCCTGAAATATCAGGTATAGAATATCAACAAGGAACTTTATTTAATTATGAAATAAGAGAATATTTACTTGAAAAATGGGGCCGTAGATGTGCTTATTGTGGTATTCAAAACGTACCATTAGAAATTGAACACATTATACCTAAATCAAAATCAGGAACTAACTCTGTTAATAACTTGACATTAGCGTGTAGAAAATGTAATTTAGCAAAAGGTAATCAAGACATTAAAGATTTTCTTTCTAATAAACCAAGTATTTTAAACAGAATTTTAAAGCAATGTAAACAAACATTAAAAGACGCTACTGCTGTTAATTCTACTCGATGGAAATTATTTAACAGTTTAAAAGAATTTAATTTAGAAATAGAAACAGGAACAGGAGGTATGACAAAATACAATAGAACAAAACAAGGATTAGAAAAAACTCACTGGTTAGACGCTACTTGTGTAGGAAAATCAACACCTGAGAAAATAAAAGTTGAAGTAATTAAACCTTTAATTATCACAGCTACAGGTAGAGGTTCACGTCAAATGGTTAAACCAGACAAATATGGTTTTCCTCGAACTTCTCCTAAATTAAGACAAAAACAGTTCTTTGGATTTCAAACAGGAGATATTGTCAAAGCTGTTGTAACTAAAGGGAAAAAAGTTGGTACTTATGTTGGTAGGGTAGCTGTTAGAAAAACAGGTAGTTTTAACATTAAAACTGCGTTCTCTACAGTACAAGGTATTAACTACAAATATTGTAAACCTATTCACAAAGCGGATGGGTATAGTTATGCAACATAGGTTATGCCCCTCATTTCCTCTCATCGCTAAAAGCGAGAGTCTCCATGAGGGGGGAGAGATGAAACAATATAATCTCATTGATCAATCCCATCAACTATCCTTTGTCAAAATTCTCCACGCCACTGTCAAAGGAAGAGGTCGCTATCACGTTCAAGGGTTACATCATTCTCAGGAACTCAAACGGTATTTAGAGTTTAACTTGTCGATCCATAAAGCTATCAAGTCCGTTCGTGCTAGTTCCCTAACTGGGAATATTTTGTTGCACTTTGATCGAGATCAAACAGGAGAAGCCATAGGAACCCTTGTGGACACTTTAGTACAAAGCTATAAACGCACCCCTACGCAAATTTCTTCGCGATCGCCTCAAACATTAACCCCAGTTACCCATCAACAGACCTTAGTTGCTTCGGGGGTTTCAGTCCCTTGGCATCTTCAAGAAATTGATAGTATTATTTCCCAACTCAACACTTCTAAAGAGAGGGGACTCTCTCAAATAGACGCAGAAACCTCTTTAAGAGAATATGGAGTCAACGCCCTGACCGAAACCCCTAACCGTTCGGGCCTTGATATTTTTATCGACTATTTTAAATCCGTTCCGGTTGCCCTCTTAAGTGGTGCAGCCCTATTGTCTGTCCTTACCGGGGGTGTAGCTGATGCCGTTGTCATCATGGGAGTGGTAACCATTAACGCCATTTTGGGCTATGCCACTGAAAGTCATTCAGAACGGATTATTAATTCCCTCAAACATTGTATTAATCCTTCTGCTTGGGTCATTCGAGAAGGAAAATTACAAGAAATTGAAACCCACAATCTGGTGTTAGGGGATATTTTACTGTTGCAACCCGGTTCCTATGTACCGGCCGATGCCCGTTTAATCGAAGTTGATCGTTTAAGCTTAGACGAATCAGCCTTAACCGGGGAAAGTTTGCCCATCCGAAAACAAGAAACCCTGATCACCTCCCCCCAAGAAACCATTCCCCTAGCAGAACGAAAAAATATGGTGTATCGGGGAACCTTTGTCATGGGAGGACAAGGGCGAGGGGTGGTGGTAGCCACCGGAGATTTGACAGAAATGGGAAAAATACAAGCTTTGGTAGGGCAAACCCCTCAACCCTCAACGCCGATGGAACGACAACTCGAACAGGCCGCAAGTCAACTGGTTTGGCTGTCGAGTGGGGTTTGTGGTTTAGTTTTGGCCATCGGGTTATTACGGGGTTATGGGTTATTAGAAATGGTGAAAACTTCCATTTCTTTAGCGGTGGCGGCCGTTCCCGAAGGCTTGCCCACAGTAGCCACCACGACGTTGGCCTTGGGTATTCTCAATATGCGTCAACAAAAAGTTCTCATTCGTCGTTTAGAAGCCATCGAAGCCCTAGGATCAATTCAAACCCTATGTCTAGATAAAACAGGAACCTTAACCACTAACCGAATGTCCGTCTTAAAACTCTGTTGGGATGGGCGAGATATCAAGCTGGCGGATGGTCATTTTTGGTCAGGATCACAACCCGTTAATCCTTATGAGTGCGATGAATTATTAAAACTGATTCATATTTCCCTGTTATGTAATGACAGTCAAATTATCACCCACCACGACGGAACCTATGTACTTGAGGGTTCGGCCACAGAAAACGCCCTCATAGAAATGGGCATTAGTGCAGGGGTTGGGGTAGAAGATGTCAAACAACAATATCCTCGTCTCCTTACCTATCACCGTTCAACAGAAAATAATTTTATGGCCACGGTGCATCGTATTCATGAGTCAGCTTATTTGATGGCAGTTAAAGGCAACCCTGATGAGGTGTTAGAACGGTCTTCGACTCAGATGGTTAGTGGTCAATGGGTTCGGTTAACCGAGGCAGATAAACAAGAGATTAAAGGGCAAAATCAACGAATGTCCGCTCAAGGGTTAAGGGTTTTAGGGGTGGCTTATAGACAGGGAGAAACGAGAGAAATTGAGTCTTTACCCGTCTCTAATCTAATTTGGGTAGGATTAGTAGGGATGGCTGATCCTATTAGACCTGGGGTTAAAGAAAGTATTGCTAATTTCCACCAAGCAGGAATCAAAACGGTGATGATCACAGGAGATCAAAGTCACACGGCCTATGCCATTGGTGAAGACTTAAATCTCAGTCAAGGACAACCCCTTAAAATTCTCAATTCCCTAGAGTTAACGGAATTTTCTTCACAGGGTTTGTCTGATGTGTGCGAAGGGGTTCATGTATTTGCTCGTATTAGTCCGGCCAATAAATTAGAGATTGTTAAAGCCCTTCAACAACGGGGTTTAGTGGTAGCCATGACGGGAGACGGCATTAATGATACCCCGGCACTGAAAGTTGCAGAAGTGGGCATCGCTATGGGACATACAGGCACCGATGTGGCCAGAGAGGTGGCTGATGTTGTCCTCGAAGATGATAACCTCGAAACCATGATTATTGCCGTGAGTCAGGGACGCACCATTTATAACAATATTCGCAAATCAGTTCATTTTCTCCTCTCTACTAACCTCAGCGAAATTATGGTGATGTTATTCGCGACTATGGGAGGACTGGGCCAACCCCTTAATGCGATGCAGTTACTTTGGCTGAATTTAGTAACGGACATCTTTCCTGGGTTAGGGTTAGCGTTAGAACCCCCTGAACCGGATGTGTTAAACAGACCGCCTCGTTCTCCTGATGAACCGATTATTCAATCTTCTGATTTTGAGCGCATTGTTTTAGAGTCCACCACCCTATCTGTGAGTGCCTTAGCGGCCTATGGTTATGGAATCAGTCGTTATGGTATCGGTCCTCAGGCCAGTACCGTTGCCTTTATGAGTTTGGTCACCGGGCAACTATTACACGCCCTCAGTTGTCGGTCTACTCGACCGTTACGAGATCAACAACTGCCTCCTAATCCCTATTTAAACGTAGCTTTGAGTGGTTCTCTGGCTCTTCAGTGGGTGTCTTTGGCAAGTCCTCCCCTCAGAAATCTTCTTCACGTTACACCCCTTAATGTTGCTGATAGTCTGGTGATTGGCAGCAGTGCTATTTTACCTTTAGTCATTCATGAAGGCACTAAATCAAGTAATCAGCTACTGAACCAAAGATAAGCCTAACCCTTGTAATGCTAAGCGTTCAAACCAAGGAACTGACCAACCATGACGCATTTTGAAGAGGAAAAATTGCTCAAAGGCTGTTTTACTCCAACTCACCCATTTTCCTTGTAAGGCGATCGCTTTTCTCCTTTGTCCTGTGATAGCATCGGGTAAAATAGGGGCAGCCAAAAAACAAACCCCTGTTTGTCCAAAATCAGCCAAACACATCGCCTCTAGGGTTGGACTCATCAAATGACTAGAGATTTCTCCTAATTCACAAGCAATATTGTGAGCCACTGCCATTCCCATTCCTTCGGTCATCTGTCCGGTTTTAGGAACCCCGATAGGAATGGGAGTCACTTCTGGGGGGTTAATTTGCACCACTACACCGATACCATAAAGGGAGGGATAGTCAGGATGTTGTCCCGTGGGTAAAACAGGTAAAAACCCTTTTTCATCCGTTAATCCAGGGATTTGTCGTAAAAAGCTAGGGCCTCGAAAGGGAGGTAACAGCATGGCATATTTAAAAGGCAACGTCTGACTATTGGATAAATAAATGGTATCGGGGGAAATATGACAAATATCAGCATTTTCTAGGACATTAATGTTATGTGCCGCCATTAGTTCGGTCACTAATGCTTGAGAGTTAGCCATACTACCGATTCCTAAATGTCCTAGATAGGGTTCTGGGGTGACGAAAGTGATAGAAATGCGATCGCGTTGTTGTAATCGCCTGAGAGTTTGATCGGCTAACATCGCAAATTCATAAGCCGGACCAAAACAACTGGCCCCAGGAACTGCCCCGACCACTAACGGGCCCGGATCAGCTAAAAATTCAGACCATGCTTGACTGGCTTGCTTTGCATGATGAGGATTGCATATAGATTGAGTAGATCCGGTTTCTGGTCCGAGTCCCGACACAGCATCTAAAGCCAGTTCTGCACCAGTTGCGACGATAACATAATCATAGGTTATAATCTCATCTTCTACGGTTATTTGTTGTCTTTTTGGGTCAAGTTTAGTAACGGTTCCTAATAACCAATGAATCCCCCGTTTTTTCACTAAGGGTTCTATTTCTAGCTGAATACGTTGCAAAGAAATTAAGTTTAATGCTACCCAAGGTAAAGAGGGAATAAAAGTAAATAAGGGTTGATTAGAAATGAGGGTAATTTGATGATGAGAGGGCAATAAACGTCGCAATTCATAGACCGTAGGTAATCCGCCGATTCCTGCACCAATAACCACAATATGAGCCAAAACTACTCCTCCCAATACCTTAGAGATGAAATGGGTTTAAAACCTCAAAAAGAAAAATGGATAATTATTCATTAATAATTACCCATGATCAATTATTTAATTTTAACAAAAATGTTAAAAGAAATCCCTCTCCAAAAATACGATTAGGAATACTCATATTTTAGATGGGAATGAATGTAATTTAGCGTTTCATCTTGGGACGGGGAGCAGCTTTAGGTCCTTTGGGACTACTAATTTCTGATTTTAAGCCAATCCAACCAATGACACTGTAAACGATCGCTAACATCAAACTACTTAATCCAATGCGAAGACTTTGCTTTAACGCTTGGGTAGTGGCTTGACTTTCAGCCTGTTTACGACGTTCTAAAAGTTGAGTTTCGAGTTGGTTTTTCAATTCCTCGGTTCTTTTTTTGTATTCTTCAGGATTTTGTGATAAATCCCGTAATCCTTGTAACTGTTGACGTTGCTGACGTAGGGTTTCTAACTGTTGAACATTCAACTGTCTTCCTTGAACTTGGCCCGCTTCGATCGCTTGGTTGAGTCGTTGAATCTGCTGATTGAGTTGATTGGGATTTCTTGATAACGTATCAACTTGGGTTAGAAATTGTTGAATTTGTTCTGCCCCTTGACCAGCCCCTTGTTGAATCCGTTCTAAGGCGTCGGTTTTAGCACTATTGAGGTTATTGAGGTGTAAAGGAACCATCAACAAAAACATTAATCCTAAAACAGCCGATAGAATATAAACCGGCAGTTTCAGATTAAATCCTGATTTTTTTAGGGGGTTAGCATCGGCTAAACCATCAATAATATAGCCCACTAAAATAAAAGCAATACCGACCAAGGGAACCACCCCTCGGTCTACAATACTGGTCACTAGACCAATTTGCCATGATTGATTATCCCAGTTGAGAGGAACGGCAAGGGTTATATAATCCAACAGAGAAGAAAGGATAAATATGACCCCGATCAGTTTGAGAGTTAAAGAGGTAAAAGCTGAATAATTCATTGTTTTTATCAGTTTGTGGATAGCATTTCATTAAAGATAACAGCCAACAGGAACAATACCCTGTTTGTTAAGAGATTCAATTATTCGGTGCGGGAGTTTTTATAATGGATTCGGCTAAATCGCCCATTAATCAGTAACATAACTGTTAAACCTGGCTACGAGCTTAAAAGATTTAGGGTAAATTCGCAAGGTACAGACTTCTAGTCATTACAATGATAGTCTAAACGTTGCTAAAAAGTTTCTTCGACGAGAATAGATTAGGAATGACACACATACAAGTATTATCCGATAAACCCACTCTCATCTCTCACGCACTCAATTTAATCGTCGACAAAATTCATACTACTTTACAACAACAAGACAAGTTTACCCTAGCTTTAGCCGGTGGTAGCACCCCTAAACCTCTTTACGAAGCTTTGGCTCAGCAGTCTTTACCTTTAGAAAAAATTCATATTTTTTGGGGAGATGAGCGTTATGTACCTGCTGATGATAACGAAAGTAACCAACTGATGGCCCGTCAAGCTTGGTTAGATCAGGTAGACTTTCCCCCCGCTAATATTCATCCCATGCCAACAAACAATAATGATCCTGCTCACGATGCTCAAACCCATGAACAAGAAATCCGAGAATTTTTCGGGGTCAAAGCAGGAGAATTTCCAACCTTTGATCTGATTTTATTGGGTATGGGGGATGATGGTCATACCGCTTCGTTATTTCCAAAAACAGAAGCCCTAACCGTCAGCGATCGCTTAGTTACCGTAGGCAACAAGGACGGAAAACCCCGTTTAACGTTTACCTATCCTTTAATCAATCATGCCCATTGTGTCATGTTCTTAGTGGCAGGAGAAAATAAACGCCCTGCCTTAGCTCAGATTTTTTCGGAAAATGGAGACGAAACCCTCTATCCTGCCAAAGCAGTTAAACCTCAAGGGGAATTAATCTGGTTATTAGATGAAGCAGCCGGGGCAGAGTTAAATGGTTAGATAAGTAGAGTAGTAGGGTGTAGGGAGCGCCGGAGCAGGGAGTAGAGGGAGATTAAAACTATTGCCTTTTGCCTTTTGCCTCTTGCCTCTTGCCTGAAAAAGTTGTTTACCTTTCTTAAGACAGTTGATTTTATTGATGTCTGACCGCCTAAAATCATAGTAAAAATTTGATTATGATTACTTGTCCAAATTGTGAACATCAAAACCCCGATGGGGCAATTCAGTGCGAAGCCTGTTTTACCCCTCTTCCTCAACTGGTTAATTGTGGCAACTGTGGTCAGCCTTTACTTAGTAATGCCACCTTTTGTGGGGAATGTGGGGCGGCCCATCCCTTTAAAGGTTCAACTGAAGCAGAAGGGGAATCTTCCCCACCCCCTCCTCCTGTGACACCACCGCCACCTCCGCCAACAAGTAGTAATATTCCCGAATCATCCTCGCCCCCTCCTCCACCGGCTAGTAGTAATATTCCAGAATCATCCTCACCCCCTCCTCCACCGGCTAGTAGTAATATTCCAGAATCATCCTCGCCCCCACCGCCACCTACACCAGTAACCAGCGCACGCACTCAACTACAAACCCAAACCGCCAGTTTACTGCATCTTCAAACTGACACAGCCCTCGAACTTCCCCAAGGGTTAGACATTATCCATGTCGGGAAACCTAATGACCAAATTCCCCCGGATCTCGATGTTTCAGGATTACCTGATTCTGAAGTGGTTTCTCGTATTCATGCGGATATTCGCAATGAAGCCGGAATCTTTTATATCGAAGACGTGGGCAGTTCTAATGGGACTTATATTAATTACAATGCTTTACCCCCAGGAAACCGTCACCGTCTACGACCGGGCGATCGCATTTCTCTGGGTAAAGGGGATTTAGTTACTTTTATTTTTCAGTTGTCTTAGAGACTGTTTCCAAAAAAATAATAACAACGAATTTTGTAAGGTGGGCAAGTCAAAGACTTATCTAAATTAACTTCATCCTTGAAAACCTTGCTCACCCTATTCTTTTAAAATTCTTCTCTCAGGTAACAGGAGTCACCGAGTCACCGAGTCGCGTTAGAATGGCAAGTATTAATTAATTCGTTTAAAAATTAGTTTAGATATCAATGACCCAAGTCTTAGAAACCTGGTTAAAAGAAATTCATGTCCCTGCTGATTGGATCGGGTTACGCCAAGTAACAGAAACCTCTACCCTACGCTATGTCAGGGATGGTAAACCCCAAAGTAACGGACGCGCCCAAAGTAAAGGGGTAATGGTGGAAGTCTTGGCTAAGGGGCAAATGGGTTATTGTGCCACTAATCATTTAACCCTCGATAATATTAAACTGGCTGCAGAAATTGCCTATCAACAAGCAGTGACGGCGGCTGATTGGGGAATCTATCCTTTTACCGTAGAACAACGCCCCAAAGCGGTAGGAACCTATTATTCTCCTTATCTCAAACCTTTAGATATTCTCAGTCCTAAAGATATTAACGATCTGCTACTGAAAGTTAATGAAACCCTCAAAGTTAACGATAAAATTGTTAGCACTTCTGCGATCGCTCGTCTGGTAGAAACAGAAATACAATTAGTCAGTAGTAACGGGTCCGATGCTTATCAAAAGTTCCTCTTAGTCACCACAGACTACACCGCAACAGCCCAAGACGGCAATATTATTCAAAAACGCACCGATAACGGACTTACCGCCCGATCTTATCAAGGTGGGATGGAATGTCTTGATGAGACGGAAGTTTTAGCCCGTGCCAAAAAGATCGCAGAACAAGCATTAGAATTATTATCGGCCCCAGATTGTCCGACTACGACGACAACCCTGGTTTTAGCCCCTGACCAAATGATGTTACAAATACATGAAAGTATTGGTCATCCGTTGGAACTCGATCGCATTTTAGGGGACGAACGAAACTACGCCGGATCAAGTTTTGTCAAATTAGAGGACTTTGGCCAGTTGGTTTATGGTTCCCCATTAATGAATGTTACCTTTGATCCGTCGGTATCGGGACAATTTGCTAGTTATCGCTTTGATGATGGGGGAAATTTAGCCACCCGTGAATATTTAATTAAAGAAGGGCTATTATTACGAGGTTTAGGGAGTAAAGAAAGTCAAATTCGCTCAAATGTGCCAGGAGTGGCGAATTTACGGGCTTCTTCGTGGAATCGTCCCCCCATTGACCGCATGGCTAATATTAACCTTGAACCGGGTAACACTTCTTTTGATGAGATGATCGCTAACATCGAATCAGGGGTTTATATGGAGTCTAACCGATCCTGGTCCATTGATGATTATCGCAATAAGTTTCAATTTGGTTGTGAATATGCCAAGCTGATCGAAAATGGCAAGCTCACTAAAACGTTGAAAAACCCTAATTATCGAGGCATTACTAATCAATTTTGGCGTAGTTTATCCCAACTGGGCGATCGCTCTACTTTGGGGATGTATGGAACCCCTAGCTGTGGTAAAGGGGAACCTAACCAAGCGATCCGCGTTGGCCATGCGTCTCCTGTTTGTGCTTTTGATAATATCGAGGTCTTTGGTGGAGTCGGTTAATTATTTTAGATTTCTTTAATATTAAGTTTTATTACGTTAAGATGAAAAATAGGATCGGCTGATCTTTATCATCCGTGACGTATTAATGCACTCAATAAATTCCTCATGTTAAAGAAAATAATTGGCCCTGCCATTGCCCTTGCGTTTGCGATCACAACCATAACCATTCTTGGTTTAAATTTAACCAATCTAGCTCAATCTCATATTGAGGATAAAGATTACTTTATTAAAGTGAATCGTCAAGCTAATGTAGCTATTGTAGAACCAAATTATGGTTACTATTTCCACCCCGATCCTGAAGTGGAAGGCGATCCCACAGGACAGGTTTTATATCAAGCGTTAAGCGAACTTAACCAAGAATACGGGGTTAAAGAGGCGATGATGGTTCGTTTTGAACGTAAAGGATATATGATCCCTAATTTATACGTTTTTCTCAAATCTAATCAACCTCAACAAACTTTAGCCGAAAGTCAATCTCCTGATCAATTATCGATGTAATCTGAGTTTAGAATTGTAGGGTGTAGGGGCATAATATATTATGCCCCTACCAATTTTTGGGTTTCACGTTATGTAATCAAAAAAAGAATTAATTTCTATTAAAATAAGTATCCTAAAAAAGCATAGGATACTTATTTTTTTACCTTTATTGTAGGGCGATGCACTCCCCACCTTACTAATGTCTCTTATAAAAAGAGAGTTACTCTGTACCTTTCAAACTTCAAACCGACAAATACGAAAAAGACGAGTTTCCATTCAACTAAGTTCTCTTATAAAAAGAGAGTTGAATTCCTTTTTTAACTTTCATGTATTGTTTACCAGGTTTCCATTCAACTAAGTTCTCTTATAAAAAGAGAGTTGTCTTGTCTTCTAATAGCTTTTTTTCTTGTGAAGCATAGTTTCCATTCAACTAAGTTCTCTTATGAAAAGAGAGTTTTGAAGCCAATAAGCAACACCCTGATTGGAAGGGTAAAAAAGTTTCCATTCAACTAAGTTCTCTTATAAAAAGAGAGTAGAAAATAATAATGACTTTCAAAACCTTAAAACTTTAGGTTTCCATTCAACTAAGTTCTCTTATAAAAAGAGAGAACTTAGCTCCTGAATTAGCTGCTAATGTTATTGAAGATTTAATAAGTTTCCATTCAACTAAGTTCTCTTATAAAAAGAGAGGGTACTCGCTACAACCCCTATCCTGACTAGAGTCTAGAAGCGGTTTGCGAGGGATAGCTTTATTGTAACCCAAAGCCCTAAAAAATCTCTCCGTAAAATCGCTGAAATCCGCATCTAGTAAGGGTGCGAGGGTTAGAACGAGATCATCAGGGTTTCAGACATTTTCCTTATCCCTCGCAAGATGATGATACAAAATTCTTGAACACAAAAAATTTAATAGGGTGTAGGGGCATAATATATTATGCCCCTACCCATTTTTGTATTTCACTAAATTGCAATGTATGGTCACAAATTTTATCGAAGGTACAGGATCTAAGTATAAAATAGAGAAATGACGTAATAAGACTAGGGTAAAAATTTGGACAGTAGAACGGAACTAAAACAAGAATTATTAACTAAAATTGAACAACTGAAAACCCCCACAGACATTAAACTGGGTTCTCCTATTACGGATGTTCAACTGAAAGATACCATTAGTCAAGAAATTGAGCAATTAACGCAAAAAGTAGAAGCCCAAAACCCTAATTTATACCCTTTATGTTATGCGGTTAATCTTTTAGATGGGGTTTGGCATTTGCAATATTCAACCTCTAGGGAAATTCGGTCGTTAAGTAAGTTAAAATATGGGTTAAAAGTTGGCTCAGTTTATCAAGTCATTGATCTTGAAACAAAATCTTTTTTTAATCAAGCTTTTGTGAAACATCGGTTAGGATTAATTTCAGGCTATGTTTTAGTAACGGCTACCTTTGAACCTGCAAAAGATAATGGTTCCCCCTTACCTGATAAACGGCTAAATATTGACTTTAAAAAACGCTATTTAGCCATCGAAACTATTGGGGGAGTTACCACACCTCAATTAAATCCTTTTAAAATTGTACCGGCACGTAATCCTAGGGGAAGAGTTCCCGTTTTTGATATTACTTATTTAGATGAAACCTTACGCATTGGTAGAGGAGGAGATGGGGGACTTTATATTTTAACTAAATCAAATTCTGTTGCCATGAAAGAATTTATGATGGCTGAAGGGTTGGGAAAAAATTAATAAGATGATAAACTAAAAATATAACTCTATTTTATTTTTTAGTTTAAAAAAGTAGAGTAAGGCGATGCACTCCCCACCCTACAAAGTCTTTCTAAATCAAATTAATCCTTTTGCCTTTTGCCTCTTGCCTTTTTTAAGCATCAATAATAACTTTCCCTTGAGGATAGGCAATACAAGCTAAAATATAGCCGTCTTCTTCATCATTAGATTCTAACCCATCGGGTTCACCTTCATAACGAATATTGCCCTCTAGTTTCTTCACTTTACAACTACCACATCCTCCACTACGACAACTACAGTCAATCTCGATCATTTCTTCTTCAGCTAACTCTAATAATGACATTTGTTCGTCACATAAAACCTCTTTTCCTGACTTGGCAAATACCACAGGATAAGACTTATTATTGCTAGAAACAGCCACAGGTT
>NZ_PRLH01000150.1 GCF_003013815.1 Cyanothece sp. BG0011
ATCCCCGTCGTATGTTTAGCCGTTCACAACTTCTGGATCATCTCTGGGCTATGGATCAAATTCCTGAAGAAGCTACTGTGAAAGCCCATATTAGTAGTTTACGTCAAAGTTAAAAACAGCCGGACTTGAATCGGATGTTATAGAAACAGTGTACGGCTTAGGATATCGTCTTAAAGAGTTCCCCTAGACTAGCCTACGTGAAGCTGAGATTCTGATGAGGTATGACTAATGTTTCAAAATGTACGCTTCCGTCTCCTATTATTTTATCTACTGGTCATGGAAGGGATATTAATTTTATTCGGTGGGAGTATTTATGTTTCTTTTACTCGCCAAGAATCAAAACAAGTTGATAACAAATTAATGGCCTTAGCTGAAGTGGTAACACCCACTTTCAGTAAAGTTCAATATCAAGATACTTCTTCCCTTAGACAGTTAGGGAACGAAGAACTTTTTAATCCTGAAACTCAAAGGATAGAGTGGTTTGATTATAACAAAAATCTTTTATGGCATCAAGGATCATTAGACATTTCTTCTCAACCTGAACCGGGCTTATTGACGCTAGTTTCTGAAGAAAATAACTCAAAAATTCGTAGTGTTACGTTTTCTGTTGCTGTGAATGCTTCTGAAGACATTAACCCGGCTTCACAAGGCTATATTCGTGTCAGTCAATCTTTAGAAGAATTGGAAGCCTCAAACCATCAATTATTATTGATTTTATCCTTCAGTGCTATCGTTGCTTTTACTTTAGCTGCGGTGGGGGGTTATTTCTTAACGGATACCGCCGTTAAACCCATTGAACAAGCCTATGAAAAGCAACAGCAGTTTACGGCCGACGCATCCCACGAACTCCGAGGACCGTTAACGGCTATTAAAGCGTCCATTGACATTATGCGTCGCCATCCTGAGCGTTTTCAAGCAAAGGATAATCGCAAGGTAGGAGCGATCGCTAATGCAACAGAACAGATGACTCGTTTAGTCGAAGATTTATTATTTTTAGCTCGTTCAGAAAAAAAAACCACAAAGGCTAACCCTGAACATAGTTCTATTTGTCTTAATGAGTTATTACAAAACTTAATTGACTTACTTGAACCCTTAGCAGAGGAAAAAAAGATTACTTTAAATTATCAAGTCTTTGACGAAGTTTTTGTCATGGGTAATCGGGATCAATTAACCCGTTTATTTTCTAATTTACTTTATAATGCCCTCAACTATACCTCGGAAAAAGGTTTGGTTTTAGTGCGACTTGTTCAACATAATCGCCTGGTTAAAATAGCGGTAGAAGATACAGGAGTTGGCATTTCCCCAGAGGATTTACCCCACGTTTTTGATCGCTTTTGGCGTGCGGATAAAGCCCGTCATCATAGTGGAGGAACGGGGTTAGGACTATCCATTGCTGAGGCGATCGCTCATTCCCATCAAGGCAAAATTACCGTTAAAAGCAAGTTGGGAGTTGGCACTTGTTTTGAAGTTGTTCTACCAACTGTTAACGAGCCGTTATCCGTGCTTAAGTAATATGATTGATGTAACTTCTAGCCAAGGCTAAAGCTTCTTTTTTAGTGGCTATTTTTCCTTCAACTTGAGCGATGGAAACTTCGGTTAACAGTTCACCAACTTGAGGACTGGGCTTAATATTAAGATGATTAATTAAATCATGGCCTGTAATTAAAGGAATAGGATGAGCCACTTTATCCTTAGGATCAAGATAATGCTCAATGAGTTGAAAAATTAATTGCTGGTCGGCATTTTTCCCTAACCCCACTAATGCAAAAATCGGAAAATTATCCCCCAATCCTAAAAATAAAAAATATTGTTTTCTTAAGGATAGTTCTTGCTGATTTTCTAACCAAGGCAAATAATTGAGAACATTGACAACTGTTTTAATCTCTTGATTAGAATACTTTAAGTTGATTAACTCTTTCTTGGCGATTTCAGAATCCTTAGATACTAAACAAGTTAATCGTGATTTTTGGACGATGTGGCTACTATAAACATTTTGATTATCTTCAATTAAAAATAAATGCTTTAACTGATCTGGTTGAAATGTATTTAGTAATAATTCAATACTTTTATCAATTTCTTGTAATAACTGTAAATTATAATCATTAATTTCAGAAAACCAAGGGCTTAGTAATCCATCCTTTTTCATTTGAATGAACCATTGACTCCCCTCTGCATTACTGAGTAAATAATTGAATTCGCTTTGCACTCGTTCCGCAGCAACTTGAGTAATTAAAGAAGATAATTGGGCAATAGTTTGGCGTGTTTTAGGTTCGATTGTAAACTGTAATTGAGCTGCTTGACGATAAGCTCTTAATAATCTGAGAGGATCATCTTTTAAATTTTGAATACTAATCATTTTAATGGTTTTTGTCTGTAAATCGTCTAAACCATTGAAAGGATCGATAAGTTTTTGTTGATGAAAATTATAGGCGATCGCATTAATCGTAAAATCCCGTCTACTTAAATCTTTTTCGATGGTATCTCCTTCCTGTTGAGCAAAATCAACGGTTCCTTGTTTAAATACGACTCTAGCAATGTTTCTCTGTGCATCTAAAACTACAAAACCAGCATGATATTGATTAGCAATTTTTTTGGCCGTTTCTATGGCAAATTCGGGTAAAACAAAATCTAAATCTAGATAATCTCGCTGATAATTAAGGAGAATATCTCGAACCATCCCACCCACTAAATAAGCAGTGGAGGGAAGCAATTCTAAATCAAAAGGTAAAATATTGGGGGAAAAATTGAGCAGTGATGTGGACGACTTCATAGAAACTAAAGAAATAAACTCTTAAAAATTAGTCAAATTTTCATATCTTACGTTAGATTAATAAGTAACACGGACAAAGGAGCAATCTATGTGTATTTGTGTTAACTGTCATTACGTTGATAGTTGTCAAACCTATTACGCAGTAGAAGAACAACATCAACAACCCCATTTAACCGATAACCCGACATTTGACCCGCAAGAACCTACCATTAATGTTAACATTCGCCCTAAAGAAGATTACATCGAAATGGAGTGGGATGTCGTGGGTTGCGAAAGCTTTTTAGAAGAAAGCGGAAAATGGATGAAGTTACGTCCTGGAGAACCGGTTCCTGCTTAAATTAAGTAATCGGTAAAAAGCCAGATTTTGGATTGCTAAACATCAGGAAATTCAACTAAAGCTTGATTATTCATTGAGTTTCCTGTCAAGTAATCCATTAATTCTAATCAATAGCCATAACACTTAAAAGAATTCTAATAGTAATCAGATGAAAAGCGACTCGATTGACGAGGTTTATAAAGTCTGCCGTGCGACGGCAGACACAGCCCCTTGTTTTAACCAATCGTATAATAAAATGGTGTTCCTTTTGAACTAATACCAGCACCTTATACCTCTAAATCAGACCACAGAAACGGTGTGATTGGGAAAAGAAATGGACATTGGTTTAGGGGATTTGATGGTTATCAATGTAATAGTGACTGGAATGCTAGTCAAAACATAGGTCAATGGCTAGGTTTTTCATGTCCTTTAGACTCCCGACCCTCTCGGATTTAAAATCCGAGAGGAAAGCGGGAGCGCATTCCGCGCCTTCAGGAAACTGTATTTGTAATGGATGCAGACGGTTTAAAGGATGGGGTTAATGAGAGCCCCCCTAACTAGAGTAATATCTAAACAGGTGGATTTATCCCCTGTTTAGATAACCTCTAGAATCCTTGTGGTTTCAACCCAGGGAGTCTCAATGTTGAACTGGGTCAATTAATTTATTTATGAAAAACGCTAAAACTAAGAAACGTCGCTGGATTTATGCCACGTTAGTATTAATGCTCTTGGCCCTAATCTCCTTTTCAATCTTACCGGTGGTGAGTAGTATGGTTCAAGCGCAACAAGCTGATCAATCTTCCTTAGTCACCACCGAAAGCACGAGACTGAAAAATGAAGCCTTAGGGTATCAAATGGTCTTAGAACGGGAACCCGACAACGAAAACGCCCTATTAGGACTCTTAGAAACCAGACTCAGACAAGGAGACTTAGAAGCAGCCATCACCCCACTCAAACGACTGGCCCAACTTAACCCTCAAGAACCCGATTATGGCATTTTACTGGCTCAATCTCAACAACAACTCAAAAATTATGAAGCTGCCCTTAATACCTATCAAGAAATTATAGTAGCCAATCCCGGAGATATGCGCGCTTTAAAAGGAATGGTGGATTTATATATACAACAAAATCGTTCTCAAACAGCCATTAGTTTAGTGCAGAATACCTTAAATGAAGCCATCAAAGAACAATCGAATGAGTCCATTTCTGAGAGCGTTTTTAATTTAACCTCTCTACAATTACTCTTAGGAGAAATTTACAGCCAACAAGAACGTTATGATGATGCCTTAGTCATGTACGATCAAGCCATTAAAGGAGACAAAAATGATTTTCGTCCCCTATTAGCTAAAGGAATGTTACTCAGAGAACAAGGGCAAGAAAACGAAGCCCAAACGTTATTTAAAGAAGCCATTCTTAAAGCCCCAGTTCAATATAAAGAACAACTGAAAGACATTTCTTTACAGCGTCCTCAAGACAAGAAAAAAGAGGAAATGGTTGAGCCTCAAAAAGCTGATGAAACTGAATAATATAGCAGTTTGCAACTCGATGGAATACGGTGTAGGGGCATAATATATTATGCCCCTACCGATTGTTGTATCTCACGCTTGTTGCAATTTTCTGTAACTCTAAACTCTTGATCCTGAACTCGACGATTATGAATTTCTAGGACGAACACCAGATACAATTAAACCCAATAAAACAAGTCCGAAAATTCCTATCTTATTATTAGGTTCGGGAACTGAGGCCGCCAAAAAAGCATTATCTTGAATCGTTTCGATGCTACTATTGCGACGAATAATAGTAGAGAGGGTGACAGTTTCAAGGGTAGGATCTAAGAGATTAAGATGATCGAGGTCGTTAAGATAAAAAAAGCGATCGCCGTCTCGACTGCGAGTAAATTGGTCAATGAGAATATGGCTAAAGGTTTCCCCTAATAAACCCCCATTGACCTTCTTCTCTGCTAAACCAGCAATCCACAAATCCACTTCATCCAGACTATTATAAACACTGGCAAAAGCGGTGGCTAAATCCATATCACCCCCAGTCAGTTGCAAAAAGGTGGTATAAGGGACTAATCCCAAGGCTAAACGCACCGTATTAATATCAGGAATACCATGATCTCGACCCCGTTGTAGATTAAGAGAAGCGAGATCAAACCCGCCAGCCCCAGGGGGTCCAAATAAGAAGTTACGCACATCATCAACTAACAAGGTATCCAATTCTTGGGCTTGTTGAAAAGCTAAACCCATTAACACGGTATCGATACCATCTTCTAACACTTCATCAGGGTTAAAGAAACTATCCCGTAACGATAAAGACTCAACAATATTACCCTCATTATCAACCCTGAGAAGATCGGGAGATAACATGGTATGACCAAAACGGAAAGCAGCCGTAGAGAACTCTGTTGCAATGCTTGCATCAATCTGACCATCGTAACCGTTATAGTCTTCTAAGGCATTTTCCCCTAGAATAACCGGTAACCACTGATTATAGGTGATGATTTGCATCTGTGCGCCCACCACTTTACGGGCCGACTGAAAGATAAAATCCCCTTCACTCAGACCGGACTCCTGGAATTTATTAACTAAAGCAGTTTCTCCATTATCGAGACGAATTTTAAGATCATCAGCAATACGATTATGTTCGCGCATAAATAGGGTATGAGTCGCCGTTAGTCCTATTTGTTCATTGGCGCGCACATCTCCTGATAGAAAATAGTTTTCCGTATTGGGATCACCTCCTGTATCATTGGCAATACCTGGTGTATTTAACATCAACAACTTTTCCCCATTGTTGGCTGTTTCAGCAATTAGTTTTCCGGTGCCATCATTCATCCGTAGAACATTGATACGATCATTATCTGAACCATAAATATTAGAAGCATCGATATAAGCAGTAATCTCGTTAAACTGTTGACGCACACCGAAACCATCAGTATTAAATTCTGAGCGATTTAAGCCAATTTGTTGAGTTCCCGTGTTAAAAGGGTCAAAATCGGGATCTCCACCAGGGACAAGAATATTAAAGGGTTCACTATTACCAATGGGACTTAAATCGAGATCATGGTCAAGAAACTGGCCCCATTGCCACACCCAGTCTGTCACTTTTGATGCGTTAGGAATAAAAACAGATTGAGCAGAAATAGCGTTACTAATAGCCCGAGGATTCGGTAAAACACTAGAATTTAAACCCCCTCTAGGGATAGCAAGGCCATCTTCGTAGGCAACCCCTGAAAAGCGAATTAAATCACTCCCCACAGACCCAAAAGTAGGATTATTAGCATTATTACCTGTACCGTCCATACTGCGAAATTCAGCCGCCTTAGCAGGAAATAACATTCCCACACTAAGAGTAGTGACAGTGGTTAAGGTAATAGCAATTTTTTTATTCATATCTATATAAGGGAATTAAAGCCTATCCACCGGTTAAATGAGTATTTTATGGTGGATTCTCATTTTATTAAACCCATATTATGAGACAAAAGTTTCATGAGAATACAAATTTTTTATTTTCTCACACAAACTTTAACTCCTGCCTCCTTCAACAACCACCACACCCTCCGCCACAACCCCCTCCGCAACTGCTCCCGCAACTACTCCCGCAACTATGACCACTTCCACAAGAAGTATGATCTATGGTGCTATGATGAGTATTAGTATCAACCGAATGGTCATAACTATCTGAATGGCCACCACAGCCAACACCATAAATAATATCGGTAACACAGTAAGAAGAAATGCTATTTTCGGGACTCGTTTTCTTATGCTGAAAACAATCTAACGTATAGTAAAATCCATTTTCAATTTCTAATAAAGTATCAATAGCAAATAATAAAGGTAAACGTTTCGGTCGATAAGAATTAATATGGTCTTTTTGACAAGCTAATTCCCAAGCTAAACGAATTCCTTGTTGTCCTTGAGTTCCTGTTTTCATGGCTTCAGCAGGGGTATGATGCAGAAAATAGCCAAACCCTTGAGAACAAAAATCACTATATTCTTTCGTAAATAAAATAAATTCGTGCCAAGCTTCGTCAACAATTTGAGAGGGCATCGATACCATGCGTTGTTCAGCTTTATAGCAAATCAAAAAATAATCTTTTAGGGCAGAAAAGACTAATGCTTGTTGTTCAGAAGATAAATAACTTCTTGTTTTTGCAAATTTTTCTTTAAACCCGAAACTAAATTGATAATTAGTAATAAATTTTTCTCGTTTTTTTTAATTTGCTGTTTATTTCGATATCGACTGATTAAGGTAACAATAATAATAGTCACTAAAGGAATATTAATTCCAATGGCTAGGCCTGTCATTAAAGAAAAGTTATTCAATTCCATAAAAAGTTCCCTGTGAGCCACTTAACGTTGTTTTGACTGATTATAATTTAAACTCATTTAGTATGATAGATAAGAGTTAAAGCTTAACCTAACCTGAAATTCATCTAAAGTTATTAGAGAATATAACTATTCTTGATTAACATTGATAATAGCCTCAGTAAATTCGCTAACCTGTCAATCAATACGGGCTATCGATAGTGTAAATCTTTGACTTCTATTATGACCAGTTTACAAACCCCTACCGTCCCAGAACATAGCCTTGATCGTGACTGTATGACTCTGTCACGTCACGTTTTGCAACAGCTTCAAAGTTTTTCTCCCGAAGCGCAGGATCTCAGTGCCATTATGAACCGCATTGCCTTAGCCGGGAAACTGGTTGCTCGCCGTCTCAGTCGTGCTGGTTTGATGGCCGATGTCTTAGGATTTACTGGAGAAACCAATGTACAAGGGGAGTCCGTCAAAAAGATGGATGTCTATGCCAATGATGTGTTTATCTCTGTCTTTAAACAAAGTGGCTTAGTGTGCCGTTTAGCCTCAGAAGAGATGGACAAACCCTATTATATTCCTGAAAATTGTCCCATTGGTCGGTATACTTTGTTATACGATCCCATTGATGGCTCATCTAATGTCGATATTAATTTAAACGTGGGATCAATCTTTGCCATTCGTCAACAAAAAGAGGAGGATCTCGACGGAGAAGGCAATGATCTCTTAAAAGATGGACACGAACAATTAGCGGCCGGCTATATTGTCTATGGACCGTCTACCATGTTGGTCTATTCCATCGGCCATGGCGTTCATTCCTTCTTGCTAGACCCCAGTTTAGGGGAGTTTATCCTCGCACAAGAAAATATACAAATCCCCGATCACGGTCCTGTCTATAGTACCAATGAAGGAAACTTCTGGCAGTGGGATGATGCTATTAGAGACTATACCCGTTATGTCCATCGTCATGAAGGTTATACCGCCCGCTATAGTGGGGCATTAGTGGGAGATATTCACCGTATTTTGATGCAAGGGGGCGTGTTTTTATACCCCGGAACCGTTAAGAAACCGGAAGGAAAATTACGTTTATTATACGAAAGTGCGCCCTTAGCCTTTTTAGTTGAACAAGCAGGAGGCAAGGCCAGCAATGGACTGAAACCCATCTTAGACGTTGTTCCCGATAAACTTCATGCTAGAAGTCCTTTAGTCATCGGTTCTAAAGAAGATGTCAGCTTAGTCGAGTCCTTTATCCAAGATCATCAACGTCGGGGGAATTAAGAATTTAGAATGAAGAATGAAGAATTAATTTTCTTTCTTGCCAAGACTAATGTCTAAACATATTTTAGTGACGGGGCCCAGTCGTTCAGGAAAAAGCGAGTGGGCCGAAAGGTTGGCCGAGAAACAAGATCAACCAGTTATTTATGTGGCCACTGCTTTAGAAAACCCCGATGATGCTGAATGGCAACAGCGTATCGAAAAACATCGCCGTCGTCGTCCCTCTCACTGGCAAACCCTATCCGTTCCCTATGATCTTTGTGCAACCATTGAACAAGCAAACCCTCCCCATTGTCTCTTAATTGACTCTTTGGGGACTTGGGTGGCCAATGGGTTAGAAGAAGATGAAGAAACTTGGGAAACCATAACCACTCGCTTGTTAGAGACAACACAACAAGCGTCAGTGGATCTTATTTTTGTGGCCGAGGAAACAGGATGGGGTGTGGTTCCTGCTTATCCGTTAGGGAGATTATTCCGCGATCGCTTAGGACATTTGATCCGACAGTTAGGGGCGATCGCAGACATCACCTATTTAGTTGCAGGGGGTCACGTTCTCAATTTAAGTTTATTAGGACAGCCTTTAGACACATTGTAAAGATGACAGAAAAGCATACAGAAGAAGAAATATTATTCATCAAACTGTGTAAAGGGTTGGTCGAAATCTGCGATCGTATCAACAGAGGTGAACCGGCTTATCTTGTTAATGATTATCAGCCATTTCCTCAACCTTTATACGAAGCATTTGAGCAATTAAGCATTAAATGGATATTGAGGGATGAAAAAATGCGTCATCCTTCTATTCTTAACATGGTTGAAGCAGCGAGACACTCAGTAGAAGCAGTAGAACCCGATTTTTGCCAATGGGTTGATTTTCCTGATGAACCTTTAATCGAGGATATGATACAACCATCGGAGGAATGTGAAGACTTTGCCAGTGATTATAGTTTAAGTTTAGAAATTGATAATAATCAAAGCTATATTCTTCGGTTGATGGACGAAATTAAAAAATATGATTTACCTCTACAAACCTATACTATATTTCGTCGTTTCATAGCAGAAAATCCCTTTCCTTCTGAATTTGATCAAGCATTATTACTAGATAAACATCCTGAAATTGAAAGAGTAAAAGACTTATTAGAAGAAGCTTATCAACCTGCACCTCCCCAGTCTCATGATATGGGATTATGTAAAAAATGTGGTGGTTATTTAGACTGTGCCGCAAGAGAAATTAATGAATGTTGTGAACCTTTAGAGCAAAAAGTCGATAAATCACCGATTATTGATACTGTTTATTGTTTAATTAGACCCTCTTTAATTGAATTACGTCTAGCAAAAATTATTAAGGAAATGGGACTAGAAGTAGAGTTATGGCCAGAACTAGATAAAGCTGATCTAAAAATTACTTTTCCTGATGGTAAAATTTGGGCAATTGATGCAAAAGACTGGGGAAGTGCGACAAGATTAGCTAGGAAATTAAATCAAGATAAAATTCCTGATATTGGTCAATCTCAATCATTTTTTGTGGTTCCTGACTATCGACTTAAAAAGCTGCAAGATCAAGCTATTTTTAAAAGTAAATATCAAGGTAATATTGAAGTGATTTCAGAATCAGAATTAATTAAACGTATCAAAAAGGAATTAAAATGAGAAATTCAAGTAGTTGGCTAAAAAAATTAAGTGAACAGTTTGAAAATTATGTTTCTCAACGAACTAATTTTATTCGCACTGAATTGATGTTATACGCTTTACATACTTATTTCCCTTTACATCCTATAAAAAAAGCTCATTTATTAATGCAGGGTTATCGAGAACCAGGAGTAAGTGATCAGCAGTGGAAAATTATTAAACATTTACGTCATTTAGCATCAGAATTTCGCAGTTCTATTAGTTGGGAAATTGCTTTAAGAAATTATGATGATCTGGCTAAAAATAATAATAGTATTTTAGGGTTTGAAATTGATTATGAAAATAACTGTATTCGTTTAACTAATGATATGTTTACGAATCGCTATGAAATTTATGAAAGTGTCTTAAATAAAACACTTAAATTTGATACAAAAAAATATGATCCTGCACCAAAAGGAGATTATCAGTTTAAGATTAATTCAGAGGAAACCAGATTCGTTAAAATTTCCGAAAATATTGCTAATATAGGAATACAATATAAAAATAATATTCCGAGTATTAATTTAAGTAATAATCGTGAGTTGATTAGAATATCTCTTAAAACATTGGTTAATAAAGGAAGAGAGTTAAAAGAAGTTTTAAAGTATGATGCAGGGACAATTATTAAGAGGTCTCGTTATTGGGATATAAAGAATAATAAAGAAACTGATGAGATATATATTGATGGTGAAAGTCATATTTTAGGACCGACTGGTAGCGGAAAATCAACATTAATTGAAAGCTTAATTACTGTATTAATTGAACAAAATAAAAGAATTACCATTGCGACTAATAGTGTAGGAGAGGTTCAAGATTGGTTAGAATTTGCTCAAAAAACAAACATTGAAGCAGTACCTATTATTGGTAATTCTGAACGACATAAACATTTAAGTCGCTTAAATCAAGCAATTATGTTTGATAATAAAGATCAATCTTTTACTCATCCAGGGTTTAAATGGTTAAGTCAATGTTGTCCCTTATTCGCATTAGCAACCCCGTCAAGTCCACAGTCAACTATAAATAAAAGAAATAAAAAACCTTGTTTTAATCAATTAGAAGATGTTAATGATCCAAAAAAGAAAAAATATGATTGTCCTTTAGTGGGAGTTTGTCCCCAACATATCACTGCTAAAGAATTAGAAAAAGCGCAGTTAATTGTCGGAACATTACCAGGTTTTATTCATAAAAAAGTATCGAGTCATACCTTAAAAGAAAACATTACAATTATTGAATATTTAGCCTTAACTACTGACTTGTTTGTAGTAGATGAAGTGGATCTCGCTCAACCTAAATTAGATGAACTTTTTTATCCTATTGTTACCCTTGCCTCTTTTGAGCAAATGCAAGATACTTGGTCACGTAATGAATTTTATCAGCATATAAATAGTGTTTTAGAAGGGGAAGTTGTTGTACTCAAAAAATTTAGAGATTCTTATCTTGAGGAATCAGAAGGATGGAAATTTTTAGCGTGTAAAGCAATCGCAGATATGATGTATTCTCTAAGAGATATTGCTGCTATTTTTCAAGGGAAACAACCAACACAAGAAATTGAAACATTACTGAGACAATGTGCAACAGAAGGAAGATTATTTGCTGCTTGGTCTTTATTTGATAGTTTAGCTGAACATCTATCAGGAAAAATCAAAATTCGTTTAGGCGAAAAAATACGCAAACCAACCGCTAATAAATACGAAAAAAGTTATGAAAGATATCGTGAAATCTTTAAACGGATACAAGATAAGATTAGCGATCCCAGTTTAGTAGGATTAGAGAGTAAAGATAGCAAAATTGTCACTAAATTAACTTACATAGCAGGGATTTTATTAAATACACCATCCTCTAAAATTCCTCATCCTAAATGCGTTGAATTTATCAAAGAAACGAAATGGGATACAGAACTCAATAAATTAGAATCTGACGAAGAAAAATTTATTGATAATCTAGCAATGTTATTACAATTGTCTATTTATGCGGCTCAAGGGTTAGGAGCATTAGGTAAACATATTTCAACTAGAAGATTATCTAATAGTGAACTTCAATCTAATTTACCCTTAATTCCACCCGTTGATTTTGAAAAATTGTTACCTGCGTCTCCCGTGGGTGCAGTGACTAGCGCACAATATCAAGATGGACATCTTAAAATACATAGAGGTATTTGTATCGGGCGATCGCTTTTAAGTCAATGGCAAGAAATTTTTACAGTTGATGGGTTAACACCCTCTCATTTATTAGTGACTTCAGCTACCAGTTATTCAGGAGAAAACAAACAATCTTATGGGTTTCATGTTCAACAAAAACCTAGTTTACTAATTGAACCACCAAAAGAAAAAATTGAAAAAGTAACGAGAAAAAGTGAATTTTTCTTTTGTCCTGTGGTCGATAATAGTAACATTCCTGTGAGGATATCTGGTTCCTATGGGGACCAACGTCACGACAATATAGGAAAGATGGTATCTGGTTTATGTCGTCCCTTTACCCAAGGTGAACCTTTAATTGATCGATTTCAAACCTATTTAAAAGATAAAATAGGAGAAGACCGAAAAAATCTCCTATTAATTACTAATAGTTACGCTGAAGCCAAAACCTTCTATACTTGCTTAAAACCACCCTATCAAGAAAAAGCGTCTTTTGTGGTTCGAGATGGAGACAGTGTTTTATGGTCTCCTGATATCAATGTTCCTCGTTCCAAAATGACAGAATTTCCCAGTCAAGGAAAAGAACTATTAATTGCTCCTATTGGTGCTATTTCTCGCGCGGTTAACCTCATGCACCCAGATAATAAAGAAGAGCCTTATTTTGGTGGTATGGTCATATTAGTAAGACAACATCCTCGTCCCGATGATAATCAAATTATTATCAGTGCAGTGAACAAAAACGCCGTTGATAATATGGGTTCTAAACCTGTCACTACCATTCAAAGAGAAGCGAGAAATACAAGAGATGTATTCTTAGCTGTTCCGCAAATTTTCTCTAACCTACCAGACGAAATACAAGACGTTGCCATGAGAGATCCGCTTATTTGGACGTTAGCAGTAAATTTAACCCAATTAATTGGCCGTAGCACCCGTGGAGGGCGTAATACGGTTGTTTGGTTTACGGATGCTGCATTTATGCCACAAACTGCACAAGGTAAAGGTGACAATGAAACAGAAAAAACATCTCTGTTGTTAGCCGTTCGTCAACTTTTGGGGAATGCTATTAAAGCAGGGGGTTCGTCTGGTCGTTTAATTGAAACCTTATACGGGCCGGTTTATTATCCTTTGACTCGTTTAACTCACTATATCAATCAACGCCCTTTGTAGGGTGGGCAATGCCCACCTTACCACATCATTTATCTATTTACCCACAAGTTCAAATTATGGAAAAAAAACACTACAACTATTTTCAACCGATTTATTTTGAATATGATGCAGCATTGATTAAAGATATTACCGGTTATGTTATGGCATTCCCTAATTTAGAAAAATTCAAACTACACTACGAAGAAGATAAAAAAAATGCACCGACTAATTCTTTACTAAATACGTTACGTTTACTATTACCTCAAATTAGAGTAATTAATAATCTAACTAAAAATGATGAACCTAACCCCTCAGCTTTTTTAGCTGATGAACCTGTTGATCCTAAAAAATTATCTTTAATATTTAGAAAATGGGTCGAAGTTTGCTATCCAGAATCAAAACATGAAAAGGTCAAAAGTTTATGTACTCCAAAACAATTTCAATGGAAAGAAGCAACCCCAGAACAGTTAGAATGGTGGTCACCAGCTTGGGCAATGGGTAAACTATTAAGTGAACAAGAATATGAGTTAGGGGATGATAAAAAATTTAAGTTACTATTTAGTCCTAGTAGAAAAAGTAATACAGTTGAGTTAGTTTCTTGGCCACCTTTGACAACTTCCCGTAGATATAAATGGTCTATTGGCGTTGTTATTTCTACTCAAAGCGATCTAAAACAGAAAAGAATCAATATTCATTTTAAAATGAAACGTTGGTTTGTCAAACGAGGAGATAAAAACGAAATTGGCTTACAAAAGAATACAACTTATTGTTATATTCGTAAGTTAAAACCTTGGTCAAGAGAGTTGAATTTTATTGAGCCTAATTGTTTTACGGTTTTAGAAGCCAAAAACTTTAAAAAAGAAGAAATAGAAGATAAAGAAAATCAATTTGAAAGTCGTTGGAAAAATCAAAAAATATTACAAATATTAGATAAATTAGGAGTAAAAGTTTCTATTCCTAATATTGAAGATGTACTTAAACAACCTTTGAACTATTTTGAAAGTGATGACATCGATATTTTAATTCCTGCTAGAGTATGGCAAAAAGTCGGAGTCGGAACAGGATTTACTATTGCTGATGGCAGAAGATTACTAAAACAAATTATTGAATTTTTACCTAAGAGTTTAAAGTTAACTCAACCTTGGCAAAAAATATCTGAAATCAAAAAAAATGAGACTATAAAACAGCAATTTGATCATGCTTCACAATTAGTAAAAAACCAATTTCTTGAACATCCACAGGAAAAATATAAAAAATCATTTAAGCCTAATCATGATAATTTACCAAAACTTCCTGAAGATTATAAAACATTTTTACAACAAAGAGCTAATAATATAACCCTTTATATTTGTACTGCCAGTAATTCTAAAACAAAAGATGCTATTCAACAAGTTGCTGATCATTATTTTGGAGATAGTTTAAACTTAATTTTTATTCCTTGGGATAATATAGCTAATCATATTACTTTGAAAGAATCTAATAGAAAAACTTCCCCCAAGAGAAAAATTCCTGAGTTCAAACATATTAAAGAGTTTGGTGCTAAATACAAACAAGATAATCCTACACCAATCATCGTTGAAATATTAGACCAGGATCACCCATCTTATAAAAATAATGTTGATCCAAAATCTTATATCAAATCAATGTTACCAAAATATCATTTAATTCCTCAATGTATCGTATCTTATGAACAATGTACCAATAAAGATAAAAAAAATAAATTAGAAAAAAGTTTATTTAATCGTGCTTTTCAGTCAATTTTAGATGCAATAATGCCTTTCGATCAAAACTATCCTTTATCAACTTCTGAAGATAATAATGCTTATGCAGGTTTTTATGTAATCTCTCGAAATAAAGCAACCTCTAATGACCCTTTTTATGAACCTGTCTTAGTTGTTATTTATAAAAATGAAATTAATGTTTTATTACTAGAAGGTGAGAAAATAAAATGGTTTTCATTGCCTGATGCTGTTTGTTATTTATCTAATAAACGAAAAAATAAAACCAAGCAAGATGAAACTGTTGTAAAAAAAATGTTAGATGAGCTTAGTCTTAATTATTCAAATGCTGATAATATCTATATTTATGCTCATGCACAAAATTCGAGAAGATACTGGCCATGGTTACAAGAGACACACTTCAATCCAAATAAACCACCGACTAATAAAATGACTATTATTCGTATTCGAGATTTAGATAATAAGGAAGTAGCTTCGGGATATGGACTACCTATAGAAAACGAAGATTTTTCAGAAGAATTTGACCCAGAAATAGCTTCTTATGCCAATGGAATTTTTATGCCACTTAATTCTAAACCTGGCGAAATACCATTGATAGGATTAACATTACATCAAACTGTATTAAGTATTGCTCAAAAACCACAAACATTAAGTAACCAAATCAAAACAACGAGTCGTTTTGAGCCTTATACTTCTGCAAAGAGTAAAACTTACGATCCGATAACCAAAAAAGACTGGAAAATGCCTCAACCCCGCGCCCATAATATATTAGCCACACCATCACCAGACAAGTTTATCTTACATCACAAAATTGCTCATGAGTTGCGATCGCGTCATTGGTGGAGTGCAGACGAATGCAAATATCCTCTACCTTTATCTTTGGCCGAGAAACTTAAAGAATGGTGTTTCAGTGAAGAAATAACCGAGTAACATTCAATCCTAGACCTTCCATTTTTGCAAAAGTTGATATCATAAGTAGAACATTGTAAACAAATATTACAGATTCCTTAATGTACTTATATTACACACTTGGCTCTATTACTTTACTGGCAATCATAGGGATTGTTGTCTATTTAATCACCCCTCGCAACTACGAATCTTCGGAAACTGTGGCGAATTCCTACGACGAATGGACAGAAGACGGTATTCTAGAATTTTATTGGGGCGAACATATTCATTTAGGACATTACGGTTCCCCACCACAACGAAAGGATTTCTTACAAGCAAAAGAAGATTTTGTTCACGAAATGGTCAAATGGGGCGGTTTAGATAAACTACCCCAAGGAACCACCGTGTTAGATGTAGGTTGCGGTATTGGGGGAAGCAGTCGCATTTTAGCCAAAGATTACGGCTTTGCTGTCACCGGAGTTACCATTAGTCCCCAACAGGTTAAACGCGCCCAAGAATTAACGCCAGCAGGGGTTACGGCTGATTTTAAGGTAGATGATGCTCTGGCTCTTTCTTTCCCCGATAATAGTTTTGATGTGGTGTGGTCCATTGAAGCGGGTCCCCACATGGAAGATAAAGCTAAATATGCCGAGGAAATGATGAGAGTGTTAAAACCTGGGGGAATTTTAGTGGTTGCGGATTGGAATCAACGGGATGACCGTCAAAAACCCCTTAATTTCTGGGAAAAACCCTTAATGCGTCAACTATTAGATCAATGGTCCCATCCTGCCTTTTCAAGTATAGAAGGATTTTCCGAACAAATCGAAGCCACAGGATTAACTGAAGGGGAAGTAATAACAGCAGATTGGACACAAGAAACCCTACCTTCTTGGTTAGACTCCATTTGGCAAGGAGTGATTCGGCCCCAAGGAATGATTAAATTTGGTGTTGCTGGAATTATTAAATCTCTCAGGGAAGTTCCCACACTGTTGTTAATGCGGATTGGTTTCGGGACAGGGTTATGCCGCTTTGGAATGTTTCGCGCGGTAAAATCTGACTCAGGGAAGGAACTGGCAGAACAGTCTACTGCCAACAGTCTTGTTCGGTAATTTATAGTTTTTCTTCCATAGAAAAAAACACGAAAACGTTACCATGATATCAGTTAGATAATCTCGGTGAAATCTATGAGTATGGCTTCAACTGAACAAGTCAGACAATATCTTGCCCATTGGTTCCAGTTAGGTAAATGTGTCATTTGTCCGAAACAACAGGAAAAAATTCGTCCTCAGGTCATTTTTAGAGGACATGATTATTCAACGGAATTTGAACAATGTTGGCAAAAAATCCTACATACTGATGCTGATTGCTATTTAGAAGGCACAGAACAAACCATACAACAGTTATTAAGTCCGGCGTGGGAAATTATTGATTGTCCTCGCTGTGACTTACCCATACCCATGACAGTTGGGGGGGTAGCTTCTCCTGCTTGTACTTGTTTTGACCTATCGGATTGGCCAAACAACGAATTACCGTCTCCGAAGATTCCTGCTAACAGTAGCACCCATCTCAATCGTCTTAGACAACGATTACAAAGTAAAGAAGATGATAACTAAGCCAATCGTTGTTCGGCTGCTTGGGCTAATTCGGTGGCAACACGGGCAGAATAGGGCTTAATTAACCACCAAATCAAAGGAGATAACCATCCTTTGAGGGTGACAGAATAGGAAATATAAGTACCGCAGAGGGTTGATTCGACTTGATAGGTAATTTTTTGTTCCATTCCTGGAATGGTTAAGACTCTTAAACTCAATAACTCCCCCGGACGAACATTTTCCACAAATAAACGCACAGGAATAGGGGTTAAACGAGTCACTGCCTTATAGATTAACCCTGGTTTAGCCATCAATCCCAGGGGAACATTAGTTTTGGAGAACAGAGGATGCCAAGAAACATCAGCCACATTAATTAATTTGTACCATAACACATCCAGTGGGGCGGTACTCATCACACGATAACGCTTATACAAAGAAAAGCGACAGAACAGTTTCCCTTTGGCAAACATTAATTTTAAAGAGAAATTGAGAATCACATCTGCCCCCCTCAACAATGGTCTGGCAAGTTTATTATTGTATCGGTTGAGTGTTGATCATACTGTTAATTCTTTTTAATATGGTCAGTAAATCGTCTCAAAACCCCATTAATAAAACGATAACCATCATCATCAGAATAACGTTTTGCCAGTTCTACCGCTTCATTAATGGCCACTTTTTCAGGCACATTCAGAAACAAGATTTCTGCTACGGCCAAACGTAAAATATCTTGATCAATTTTAGCTAAACGCCTTAACTGCCAATCTTTTAAGACGGCTTCTAATTGTTCGTCAATCTCTTGTCTGCGTCGGTTAATGGTGCCAATTAACTCAATGGCATATCCTCTCACTTCGTATTGACTCGCTAATTGAATAATTTCAGGAAATTCCACTGCGTTGGCTAAACGATTAATGGCTTCTTGTGTTAAGGTTAGAGCCTCTTTAATCATGGTTTTAGCACTCTCTAAAGTGGTTGCCTTGGTTTCATACTCGAACAGTTGATTATGACCCCTTTTAACCTCAGATGAAGCGGTTTCTAGGGTATCTTGTACCTCGCTAGTTAAAGCCCTGATGGCGGCTAAAGTGAGGTCGCTCAGTTCAACTTTGTCCAGTTGTTCGGCTTTTCCTTTAATTTGACTCAGACTTAATAAAGCGAGTTCACGAGCGATACGACGGGGTTGCTGACGAGACGGCATAAGCGGTTAAATCTCTACAATAGCTAGATTTGAAACGAGAGTTTATTCTTTATACCCTACACCTCAATCTAACACTTCCCCTAAAGTATAATTTTGTTTTCACTCTATGAGTTAGGGGTATCTTCTTCAACGACGATAGGATGGGTTTGGGGTTGTTTAACCGTTGGCTCAAGATTAATTTGAGTCTTATTCTTAGATTGAGAGAATTGAGGAACAGGGTTGGGAACATTCGGGCTGACAATTCCCCCAGAAATTAAGACTTTGAAGGCATCTTCAATAGAAATAGGTAAATTAATGACATCATCAGCAGCAATCATAGCGTACCATCCAGAGGTTGGGTTAGGAGTGGTGGGAATAAATACACTCAACATGGGTTTATCGAGATGAGTTTGTAAAGAAGGGCTTAACGTTCCTGTGACAAACCCTAAACTCCAGACACCCGTACGGGGATATTCCACCATCACCACCCGGCGAAACTTACTTTTAGAGTCTTTGAAAAGGGTTTCTAATATTTGTTGTAAGGTCTTATAAACAGCCCCGGCTAAAGGAATCGATTGTAAAATGCGTTCCCCTACATCTAACAACCATCGGCCGGCAATATTACGAGCCATTAAACCAATAATTAAAATAAACAGTAAAGGCACGGCTAAACCAACCGTCAGATTAAGACAATAGCTTAAAATTGGGTCAAGGCCATCAAAAGGGTTGAGTTGTTTCGGAATTTGAGTTAAAAGATTAATGACCCAACTGGCAATAGTAATGGTTAGCCAGATAGTTGTTGCCAAGGGGATAACCACTAACAGGCCAGCAATTAAATCATTTTTTAAATCTTGTTTGAAACGTTGCAGCACAGAGTACCAACTCTCCACTCAATAAAACTAATGATCACAATGGCAATAATTTGACTAGATATGTGATCTGGTAATAATTCTAACAGAAACCTACTCTATCCATAACATGAGGTGTGTTTAGAGTTCGGAGTTAGGGTTTGAAACTTCTCAAACAGGAGAAAATTGGTTATCCATAATCTAGGTTATTTAGTCTTTAATTATCTCTAAAAAATTCATTTTGTGTTATAATACCGTTTTGCTTTTGTTAAATTCGTAATCCTAATGAAAAAACGATCAAATTGGTGGCGATTATTTCCTTATTTGCTAACAGAATGGCCGTCATTAGTTAAAGGATTTTTGTGTATTTTAGGCTTTGTTTCAGTTACATTGGCATTACCTTATTTAGCCGGACGAGTGTCTTTATACATCGGGCAAGGTAATCTTCAACAAGTCGCCTATTGGTTAGGCTTAGGCACATTAGCCTTTTTAATTCGGGGCATCTTTCAATACGGACAAAACATATTTATGATTGATGCTTCTTTGGAAATGGTGTTAAATGTCCGTAAAAAAGTTTATGCCCATTTACATCAATTAGGATTAGATTATTTTGAAACAGCAAAAACAGGAGATTTAACCTATCGTTTAACGGAAGATATTGACAAAGTTGGAGAAATTGTTGATAAGTTATCCCATCAATTCGTCTCCAATGTCCTACAGTTAATTGTGATTCCTGCTTATATGTTTTATTTGAACTGGCAGTTAACCATTGCTAGTTTAATTCTTGCGCCTCTGATGGCAACTTTAGTCAGTATGTTTGGAGAAAGATTATTAATCCTTTCTCGTCGCAGTCAAAATCAAATCTCTAACATTTCTTCTTTATTAACAGAGATATTTAGTGGTATTCGAGTAGTTCAAGGATTCGCCGCCCAGGATTATGAAGTGAAACGCTTTGCCCAAGAAGCTAAATATAATCGTCAAGCAAGATATAAAGCAGAAAAATTAAAAGCAACACAATATCCTGTAGTGGGATTTTTAGAAGCCGTTAGTATTATGTCTCTATTTTTTATTGGAGGCTGGCAAATTTCTCAAGGTAATTTACAATCACAAGAATTCGTTAGTTATCTAGCTGCCGTTGCTTTATTGCTTCATCCTATTGATTTAATGACCAGCAATTATAATGAATTTAAACAAGCAGAAGCATCCGTAGACCGCATCTTTGAATTAATGGATGAAAAACCCACCGTTATCGAAAAAGATAATAGTTTAACCTTGCCAGAAGTGACAGGAAAAGTAGAATATTGTGACGTTAGTTTCGCTTATAAATCGGGTAAACCTGTTTTAAAACATCTTAGTTTACTCGCAAAACCCGGACAAATTATTGCTTTAGTGGGATCATCCGGCGCAGGAAAAACAACCTTAGTTAATTTACTCCCTCGTTTCTATGATCCCCAAGATGGACAAATTTTAATTGATGGGTTTGATATTAAAAATGTTAGCTTAAAAAGTTTGCGCCGACAAATAGGAATCGTTCCCCAAGAAACCACTTTATTTTCAGGAACTATTGCCCAAAATATTGCCTATGGCCAAGAAAAATTAGATTATCAAGCAATCGAAAAAGCAGCAAAAATTGCCAATGCTCATTCATTTATTACTCAATTTTCTCAAGGTTATCAAACTTGGGTAGGAGAAAGGGGTGTTAACCTCTCAGGGGGCCAAAAACAAAGAATTGCGATCGCTAGAGCCGTCTTATTAAATCCTCGTATTATGATATTAGATGAAGCCACATCGGCCCTTGATTCTGAATCAGAAACCTTGGTACAAGAAGCATTAGAAAGAGTAATGGAAAATCGCACCGTTTTCGTTATTGCTCACCGTTTGAGTACCGTACGCAGTGCTGACTGTATTTTAGTCTTAGAAAAAGGTCAAGTGGTTGAGTCAGGAACCCATGATGAACTATTAGCAAAACAAGGTCGTTATGCTAAGTTTTATAAGCAACAATATGCCAAAGGAACAGAAGCATTTTAAGTTAAATTTTAAAAAGAATAAGCGACATCACGCTAATCAAGTTATTGCTACTCAAAAAGTAATTGCTGAAAATAAACAAGAAAAACAAGAAGAAACACTTTATGATAAATTTATGGAAAATAAATTAATTGGATCTTGTTCTATTGATGAAGATTTATCGACAACTTATAAACAAGTTTTATCAGATAGTTTAGAATCTAAATATGATCAGAGAATTGTAACTATTCAAGAAAAACTTAAAGATTATCCTGACTGGGATAGAGAAGAACAAATAAAAAGAAATCAAAAAGCTTTGAAAAAATTAAAAGAAAGACATCAAAAAACTTTACAAATTGATGATCAAGAAGCTTGTCAAAGACAAGAAGAATTTGAGAATTTTAAACAATTAATAGATCAATTCCGTCCCCAAGGTTCTAAACTATATTCTGAAGATTAGACTTTTCTCGATTTAGGAGTGTAACATGGCTATTAATAGTAGAAAATAGGGAATAGAGGTTTCTTTTGACTGTAACTATTTAAGAATTGATATTCTTTGTTTTTTAGTTAGTTTTTTATATTGGTTCAAGATATCAGCTTAATCAAAAATTTAACTTTTCTTCACATAGTTCACTTGATATATCAAAAAAAATTGATGTATAGTTGATATATCAAAAAAATTTGATATGTAAAAATCACCGTCTCAAAAGAGCGAACAAACCATTGGGAGGGGAAAAATGAATAGTACCGTGTCAAGCCCCTTAAGACGAATTTCATCCTTGCTTCTCAGTTTAGGAGTTAGTGTCGGAATCGTCTCTTGTGCTTCTCCTGAACTATCAAAATCAATTACAATTGATGGGTCAAGTACCGTTTACCCAATTACAAAAGCGGTAATTGAGTCTTATCAACAGACAGCCGAAAATCCTGTTGAGGTAACGGTTGACTTTTCGGGAACAGGGGGAGGATTTCGGAAATTTTGTGAAGGGAAAACCGATGTTAGTAATGCGTCCCGCCCCATCTTGAAAGACGAGATGGCTTTGTGCAATCGTAACAACGTCCGTTATATAGAACTCCCTATCGCTTTTGATGCCTTAACCATTGTGGTGAATCCTCAAAATACCTGGGTAGAGAGTCTAACCACCGAAGAATTAAAGAAAATCTGGCAACCAGAAGCAGAAAAGACCATTACCCGATGGAATCAAGTCAGACCAGAATTTCCAGACCAACCTCTGACGCTTTATGGACCGGGAACTGATTCTGGAACCTATGATTATTTTACCGAAGCAATTATCGGAACAGAGGATTCTAGCCGGACAGATTATGTCAGAAGTGAAAATGATGAAATCTTAGTACAAGGGGTAAAACAAGACCCTAATGCTTTAGGCTATTTTGGATTAGCTTATTATGAAGCCAATCCGACCGACTTGAAAGCTATTGCTATCGATAGTGGCAAAGGAGCCGTTTTACCTTCGAGCGAATCAGTCAAAGATTCTCAATATCAACCCTTAGCTAGACCCTTGTTCATCTATGTTAACTTAGCTTCGGCTCAGAACAATCCTAGCTTACGAGAGTTTATCGATTTTTATCTAGCACAAGCCCCAACTTTAGTTGAAAAAGTAGGTTATATTCCCTTGCCCATAGAAGCTTATGACTTAGATAAAGTTACTTTTCATAAAGGAGAAGCCGGAACTGTTTTTGACGGAAAAAGTGAATTAGAATTAACCATTCCCGATTTACTCAGAAAACAAGCACAATTTTAAGGACTAACTAATGACTAAGATGACTAATCGAATTAATCCCAAAGCCGTTAAAGCAGGAGGTAGCCTTAGCTTTTTTGAATCCTATCTTACCCTCTGGGTAGCTCTGTGTATTTTGGTAGGAATTCTTTTAGGACGAAACTTTCCTGGGATAGCAGAAACTCTAGATTCAATGAGTCTTTATAACGTTTCTATTCCCATTGCTATTTGCTTATTTTTCATGATGTATCCCATCATGGTAAAAATAGATTTTTCTCAGGCAGTTCAAGCCGCAAAAGCTCCTAAGCCTGTCATTTTAACCTTAGTGGTTAATTGGTTAATTAAACCGTTTACAATGGTAGCATTTGCTCAATTTTTCTTAGGATGGTTATTTCTTCCCTTATTAAATTCGACTGAGATGATTCGTGGGACAGAAGTAACCTTAGCCAATTCCTATATTGCTGGATGTATTTTATTAGGAATTGCCCCTTGCACAGCTATGGTACTGATGTGGGGCTATCTTTCCTATAGTAATCAAGGACATACTTTGGTCATGGTTGCGGTTAATTCATTAGCCATGTTATTTCTCTATGCCCCATTAGGAAAATGGCTACTTTCTGCTAATAATTTAGTAGTGCCTTGGCAAACTATTGTTTTTTCAGTATTAATTTATGTGGGGCTACCTTTAATAGCAGGAATTTATAGCCGTTATTGGATTTTTAAACATAAAGGAAGACAGTGGTTTGAACGTAAATTTTTACACTATCTCAGTCCCATTGCTATTATTGCTTTGTTGTTAACCTTGGTGTTATTGTTTGCTTTCAAAGGAGAATTAATTGTTAATAATCCTCTCCATATTCTGTTAATTGCTGTTCCTCTATTTATTCAAACTAACTTTATCTTTTTAATCACCTATGTGGCTGGATTAAAGTTAAATTTAACCTACGAAGATGCAGCACCTGCTGCTTTAATTGGAGCTAGTAATCATTTTGAGGTTGCTATTGCAACAGCCGTGATGTTATTCGGTTTAAATTCTGGGGCGGCCTTAGCAACTGTTGTGGGGGTTTTAATCGAAGTTCCTGTGATGTTAATGTTAGTAGAATTCTGTAAAAAAACAGCATCGTGGTTTCCTAGAGATCCCGAAAAAGCAACCTTATTAGATCCTCGGTGTATCGATTCTTTACATTAGGAATTCATTCAAAAAATTATGACCAATTTTGATCATCCACCTCGTATTTTATTTCTCTACGGGTCATTAAGAGAGCGTTCCTATAGTCGTTTGTTGGCTGAAGAAGCAGCCCGAATTATTGAACAAATGGGAGCCGAAGTCAAATTTTTTCATCCCCACGATTTACCCTTAAGAGGACAAGTAGACGAGTCTCATCCTAAAGTTCAAGAATTACGTCAACTCAGTCAATGGTCAGAAGGACAAGTTTGGTCATCGCCAGAAATGCACGGCAACGTGACCGGAATTTTAAAGAATCAAATTGACTGGATACCTTTGAATATTGGGTCTGTCCGGCCCACTCAGGGGAAAACTTTAGCCGTGATGCAAGTCAGTGGGGGGTCTCAGTCTTTTAATGCAGTGAATACCCTACGAATTTTAGGGCGATGGATGCGAATGTTTACTATTCCTAATCAATCATCAGTGGCTAAAGCTTATCAAGAATTTCATGAAGATGGAACCATGAAAGATTCAGCTTATCGTGACCGAGTTGTAGATGTCATGGAGGAACTTTATAAGTTTACTTTATTGTTACGAGATCAGGTGGACTATTTAACTGATCGTCATAGCGAACGGAAAGAAAAACAATTGAAATTAGAGGAAAACCCATGAAGAAAGTTATGTTTGTTTGTAAGCGAAATTCCTGTCGTTCCCAAATGGCAGAAGGCTTTGCTAAAACATTAGGACAAGGGCAAATTGAAGTAACCAGTTCAGGATTAGAAGCTAGTCGAGTTCATCCAACTGCCATTAAAGTTATGGAAGAAATTGGCATTAATATTACGGAACAAACCTCTGATCCTTTAAGTGATTTTAAAGCCGAAGACTATGATGCTGTTATCTCTCTTTGTGGATGTGGGGTTAACTTACCCCAGGAATGGGTTTTACGGGATATTTTTGAAGATTGGGAATTAGAAGATCCTGACGGCAAACCCATCGAAACCTTTCATCGGGTACGAGATGAAATCAAAGCAAGGGTAGAGTCTTTAATTAGTAAACTGAGTAAACTGAGTTAATAAATAAGGCAAACTATGCAGTGTTATCCTGATTATCTCTGGTGGGTAATTCCTGAAAAATTAGCAGGAATGCCCCGTCCTCCCCTTGCAGATTTACCTCAACTTTATCAGGCTCAAATCAGAGGAATTGTTTCAGTTATGGATGAACCTTCTGGTATTAAGGAATATCAAGAAGCTGGATTTTCAGCTTTGTGGTTGCCGATAACAGGAGGAAAAGCTCCTACTGTTGAACAAGTCCTTGAATTTGTAAAATTTGTGGATTCTTTACTCAAAAAAAATCAATCGGTTGTTGTGCATTGTACCAGTGGCAATCGCAGAACTGGAACTCTTTTAGCTTCCTATTTAATTGCTAAAGGAGAAGACCCTGAAATTGCCCTTCATCTCATTCAAAAAGTTCGTCCAACGGCTGAACTCAGAGAAGCTCAAATCAACTTTTTATCAAATTTACCGATGCTTTTAAATAAATAAAAATGGCAATATTTTTCCGAAAGATTTTGAACTTATCAATAAAGGGTATAACAGCGTTTTTAATTTTCAGATATAGAAATGAAACCTTTGACATTAGTTTTGACAATACCTAATCCTTTCCAAAAAGTTGTTGGTAATTCTAATTCTATCTCGTTATCTTCTCGATTTAAGCTTAGTTCATATCCACTTTCTTGTGGTAAATAAATCAAATTATATTCTAGAAATTCTAATAAACAATTATCTTCGTCATACAAAAATCCCCATTTTTCAAGGAAAGCTTTAAAATCTTTTCCATTTATATCACTTGGATAATTATTATTTTTTATTTTATAAAATTCAATAGCAATTATTGCTTTTTTAAAATTATAGATCCAATAATCATCTGTATATAAACTATTATCATTATTTTGATTTAAATTAGATTCTTCTTTGTCGGTCAATACCAGGTATATTAATTAAAAAGGTAAAGCTATTAATGTCCAAATAAAAACTAAAAGAAAAAGTAAATAATAAGCAATAACTTGAATAACAGAGACTATCTTTTGTATTATTTGATTCACTTCATTTTTTAAACCTCGGACTTTTAATATTATATCATTAAAATATTAGTTAGTGCTTCATCTGGAGAGAATGGCTGTATGAGTATTGTAGTTTTCGGTAGCATTAATATGGATATGATTGCCCAAACCCCTCGGTTTCCTCAACCTGGGGAAACAATTACAGGCACTCACTTTATCACATTACCAGGAGGGAAAGGTGCAAACCAAGCGGTTGCCACGGCAAAATTAGGTCGTTGCACTTACTTTGTGGGACGGGTTGGGGGTGATAGTTTAGGTAGAGATTTATTAAAAAGATTAGAAACATTTGATATTAATACACAAGGGGTTTTTATAGACAAAAATACCTCGTCAGGGGTAGCGATGATTACGGTAGAAACATCAGGAGAAAATACTATTATTGTTATTCCTGGGGCTAATGGTAATATTAATGAGTCTGATGTTATTCGTTTAGAGAAAATTCTCTTGAAAGCCAGTTTGTTATTATTACAATTAGAAATCCCCCTAAAAGCAGTAGAAATAGCAGCTATAGAAGCCAAAAAATTAGGGATCACAGTAATGTTAGATCCAGCACCAGCCCCTGAAAAAATTCCTGATAGTTTATATCCACTTATTGATATTATTACCCCCAATCAAACCGAAGCGGCGAAATTAGTCGGTTTTCCTGTGTCTGATACAGAAACCATTAAAAAAGCAGCTGAGGAATTATTGCAAAAAGGAGTCAAAATTGTCATTATTAAACTAGGGCAAAAAGGAGCCTTTTATGCCACAGAAAACGAAGAAGGATTTGTCTCTCCTACCGTCGTCAAAGCCATTGATACAGTGGGCGCAGGAGACGGTTTTAATGGGGGAGTTGCTGCTGCTTTAGATCGGGGTTTATCTCTTAAAGAGGCCTTAAAATGGGGATCAGTCGTGGGAGCATTAACCACCACCCAAGAAGGCGCACAAACCGCTTTACCTGATTTAGAAACCGTTGAACAATTAATAATTAATAATTAATGTTAATTTAGTTAGTCTGAACCAAAGGACGAGGACACCCTTGCCTATAATAGAGGATAGCAGGAAGTTGACTCATCACCCAATCGCACCCTTAAAGGTTTATTGACTTTATGACTAGCATCGAAGATATCCAACCTGCCCCTAAAGGCCAGATAATGATTTATCAGCCTTACTATCATAAAGATAAGCATAAAATTCTTCCCTATGCTATTTCTTTATATGCCCAAGGACATCTAGAAGGCACACGGCGCATTGAAGGAGCAAAAGGCATCCCCTTTGTGGCTTCTTGGTTTGTTTCTAAACTGCCCTCAGAAATTACTCGTTGTCGAATGCAGTTTGATGGCCAAGCAGAATTGAGCTATGAAATTACGATTCTTAATGCGGAGTTTATTGACTATCTCATCTCAGTGCTTAAAATTTATCAAGAAGGAAAAATAATCGATTTTCCTCAAGGATTCTATCGCAAGTTGCTACACTGTGAAGAATCTGCCTCCTAGACAGATAGAAAATAAAGGAGTAACAGGGTGGCACAGTCAACCAAATACTTAATTGTAGCCTCAATTGAAGCTTATACTGGCAAGTCAGGAACGATTCTCGGACTCGCCCATCAGTTTCAAGATAAAGGCTTTTCCATCGCCTATAGTAAACCCATCGGCACTTGTTTCCAAGATCAACAAGAAGCGGATGTCGAGTTCGTTGCTGATGCCCTAGGCTTGAAAGAAGCTCAAATCGCTTCGCCCCTTATGTTTTTACAACGGACAACGGTAGAAAAACGTCTTAAACAAGAGGATACCACAGACTACGGACAATCCCTAAAAGATAGTCTGGCTAACATTGAAGCTAATATTGTCATTTTAGAAGGAGCCGGAACCCTCTGGGAAGGGAGTCTCTTTGGGTTATCCATTGTTGACATGGCCAACACGCTAGATGCCTCTGTGTTGTTAGTCGCCCGTTATCATTCTCTGTTGGTGGTAGATAGTTTAGTCACTGTCAAATTAGCCTTAGGCGACCGCTTAGCCGGTATGGTGATCAACGATATCCCTAGTGAAGAATTAGAGACAGCGCAAACCCTGATTAAACCTTATCTCGAAAGTCATGGGGTGCCGGTATTGGGCCTATTACCAGCTAGTCGTTTACTGCGGAGTGTCAGTGTCCGCGAAATTGCTCATCAGTTAAAGGCTCAAGTATTATGTCGGGGCGATCGCTTAGACTTAATGGTAGAAAGTCTGACCATTGGGGCCATGAATGTCAACTCAGCCTTAGAATATTTCCGCCAAGGACAAAATAAGGCCGTTGTTACCGGCGGTGATCGCACCGATCTCCAATTAGCAGCCCTAGAAACCTCCACCAGTTGCCTGATTCTCACCGGACACATGAACCCTCAACCCTTGATCATTAGTCGGGCTGAAGATTTAGAAGTGCCTATTCTTGCTGTTGATCTCGATACCTTAAGTACCGTTGAAATTGTCGATCAAGCGTTTGGTAAAGTCCGATTGCAAGAAAAAATCAAAGTTAGTTGTATTCAGGAATTAATGGTTAAAAACTTTGATGTTGATCGCTTAGTTCAACAATTAAGCCTTTAACCCCTCAATTCGACTCCAGCAGGACAGGAGAATCTTACAATTCCCTGTTCCTTTGTATTAAAGCGTTTAAACATTAGCTCTTATTATTGTCATCATCATTGTTATCCTCTTGATCTTTGCTATTGTTAGAATAGGATCTACCACGGGAAAAAGAACGAGAACTTTTTTGACGAAATTGACGGGCATAAGCCTGATTCCGTTCTGCTTTTTCTTTCTTTAAATTACGACGTTTAGCCAAAATGTGTTCCTCTCTTAAATAATGAAAACCCTTGAGACGAAGAAGAGGGAGAAAAGTTGCCTTTAACTTCCTCCTTAACTCGGAAATCTTCAATTTGTGTTTTCACCCTTTATTCTAGCATTTTATTTTAAATGAGATCAAATTTGTAAACAGAAGTGATAAATTGGATCTAGGTCTATTGCTTCACCTTTTTTATGCTGAGGTTTTCTCTAACATAAAATTCATAGATTGTCTAGTGCTTAAAACCAAAAAATTTTAAAGTTATTCTTAACTTTTTTGCCCTAAAAATTATTAATGATTGACCAAGTTTAACCAGACAGTCTGCCAAAGTTTAAGATTCATTGCTTTATGAGGAAGTTAACTGATGTCCAGCGACCAACCTTCTCCCGTATCCTCAAATCCTTCTCAACTTTCTGACGATTTGAACCAGGAAATTTCCCAGGAAGAATTCATTACACTACTAAAAACAACCATTAGCAAACTAGACTTAATTGTTCAGCAAGTCAACGAAGAAAACATCAATAATTTACCCAACAAAGACACTTTAAACACACTCATTAATAGCACAGAAAGCCTGGCTAATTCTCTAGAAACTCAAGGCCAGATAGCTACCTCCCCTGAAAAAGAAGATGCTGAAACAGAAGACAATGAAACCATAGACGAGGCAGAAGACTGGGGAGATGATTTGACCCCAAAGGAAGTCAGCAAAACGGCAGAAAGTGAAGAAGTCAGCGAAGAGATTAAAGTTGAGGAAACCCCTGAAACCGAAGAATTATCCTCACCTCCATCCTTTTTCAACAAGTTATCCGGCGGAAAAATAGCAGGAGTAATCGGATTAGTTTTAATTGTGGCCTTATCTGCCTCATTTTTCCTCTTGAAACCCTCCTTACCCACCCTAGAAATTTTCAACCGTTCCCCCCAAACCCCCCAACCCCAAGTGGTAGAAACCCCCGCAGAATTAGAAGAACCCTCCTTACCCGAACCCCTTCAAAATGTCCCCTCTTCTCAAACCAAATTAACCCCAGAACAAAGCTTAATCGCTGCCATTCAAAAAGAAGTCACCGCCTTAACTAATCAATATCCTGAGGATTTAATTGGTAAAATAGAAGCCAACTTTCTCGGCAGTCGTCTGACAGTCACCCTAGGGGATAAATGGTATGATTTATCAACAAAAGAACAAGATAACCTAGCAGATACGATCTTAGAAAAGACTCAAAGCCTCGACTTTCGTAAATTAGAAATGTTAGACTCTCAAAGAAATCTCATTGCTCGTAGTCCAGTGGTCGGCAATAACATTATTATCCTAAAAAGAAACCGTTAACTTCTAACTTTATTACAAAAACGATGCCAGATTCTATTATGTATCAAGAGGATGGTTTTGTCGTCCTCGAAACTGACCAACCTGAACAAATATTAACTCCCCAAGAGTTATTAGAAAAGCTCAAAGCCATTTTATCCACTCGTCAAGATGATTTACCCAAAGAATTAGAAAAATTGACCACCATAGACGAGCAAGCACAATATTTAATGGAGAATTTTTGCGATCTCGATATGGGAAGTGATGATTATCTGCAATGGTACGTCATTCGCCTAGAAAAATAAACTTTAATTTTTGCTATACCAACGTAACAAAACTCTCGCTAACCGTTGAGGATGGTGAGTGACTTTAGCTGTCATGGGATTTTCATCCATAATATTCGCTAAGATAATACGACATCCTAAGTTTTTGACATCTTCTCGGTCTAAAAACACAGGATGAGATTGTTCTTTAGCATAATGTTTTAACGCTGTGGCAGAGGGGGAAGTCCGTTGAACTAAAATAGCATCAAAAATACGTCGATCACAAACCCGATCAATGGCTTTAATATGATCAGCAACGGTATAACCATCGGTTTCCCCTGGTTGAGTCATAATGTTGCAAACATAGATACGAGGCACTTTTACCTTAGCTAAAGCTTTTCTGATGTCCGGAACCAAAAGGTTGGGGATAACACTGGTGTAAAGACTACCAGGACCCATGATAATATAATCAGCTTCAGCGATCGCTTTAATGGCAGCAGGTAAGGCCGGGGGATGTTCAGGAAAACAGCCAATTTCAGCAATTTTTCCCCCTGCTTCAGTAATATGAGATTCTCCTTCTACCAAGCGACCATCATCTAATCTAGCCCATAACCGCACATCACTGAGGGTTGCCGGTAAGACTTTACCCCGAATGGCTAACACTTTTGAACTCGCTGCGATCGCCTTTTCAAAATCCCGTCCGGTAATGGCTGTCATCGCTGTTAAAAATAGGTTCCCAAAACTATGGCCGTTTAAACCTTCTCCTGCTTGGAAACGATATTGAAACAATTCTGTTAGTAACTTTTCTTCATCCGCTAAAGCAGCCATACAGTTACGAATATCCCCAGGGGGCAAAACACCGATTTCTTCTCTGAGTCGTCCCGATGATCCCCCATCATCAGCTACGGTAACAATGGCGGTTATATTGGCACTATACTGCTTTAATCCTCTTAACAGGGTCGATAGTCCCGTTCCTCCCCCAATAGCGACAATTTTTGGTCCCCGATGTAAACGACGATGGGTTAAGAGGCGATCAACTAATTCCTGATCACTATCGGGAAACGCTTCGGTAATCGAGCCCACTGTCCGACTTTGTCCCCATAATAATAAGAATAAACCCAGTAATAAGGCCACAGGCCCAGAAATATAGCTAGGAACGTAAGTGGTAATCATTTCGAGGAGTTGAGAGATTAGCTCCAAGAGACGATCAACGGGGGTGAGTTTGACCCAAATGGCCAACCCTAACACCGATAAGAGTAAACCCGTGGCACTAATAAGTAACCAACGTTTAACAAATAGTCCAGGGGATAGCCATTTGAACCAACGGTTAACCCGTTTGGGGGTTCCCTGGCCCATCATTGACCATTTTCGTTGTTTGGGGGAGAGTTTGCGTATCGCTTTTTGTAAAGGACTGATGGGCATAAGTCATGATCACCAGATGATTAATATAGATGAAGTTTAATATAAGGATTTATCGAAACATTAACATAAAAGTTGCCTTTCGTGCTGAAATCAGCCTAACTAATCTGATCTCGGCGGCGCGGAGTTGGCTAGTGGCTTAGTTTTAAATTAAATTAAGTTAACGATTCTAGAGAATAAAATCTAGGGAAAATTTTTCTAGAAACTACTAATATTTGTGACATTTCTTAAAGAAAAATTATTGAAAATTACTGAATAATCTTCAATCAGAATTAATTTTACGTGGTTTTTCTAATAGCGATAATAACAATAGCAATGACATAATTACATCAGAACGAACAAGATTATTTACAATCTATCAAGCACCAAAAATACTTGACTGATTCTTATCAATGATAAGATGAAACTGTTTAGTAATTCATTGAAAAACTAGGAGAGCTCAAAAATGGCTATTGCAACGACCATAGAACAACAGGTGCTAATGGGTGGAAATGATGTTATTCATCGCCAATTTACTGATAGTGCCAGCAATTTTTACTTAGTTGATACCAATAATGCTATTAATGCAGATGGAAATATTCATTCTTGGAAAATTTGGGCAGATCGTAGTTTAACTGTACAACTTGTGATTTTTAGACAGGATGGTAATAATTGGTCTATTGTCGGTAGAAGTGAACAAGTAACCCCAAAAACAGGATTAAATGAACTTACTTTATCAGATTCTATTGCTGTTAAAGCTGGTGATTGTGTCGGTTTATATTATCCCGGTCAAGGGTCAGTTAGTGCAATTAAACATAAAGGTAATTGGGCATTAGGCAACTTAAATGGCACTGTTTTATGGTCTTATGGTGCAGAGTTTAAGGCTTTTTCTGATTCAGGATATCGGACTTATTCAGTTCAAGTGAGTGGGACTCCTGGTGTTGCCAATGTTGAGATTGCAGATATTGTTTATCATGGTCAGGTAAAACGGACTCAATCTGATGAATATATCGAAATTCGTAATAGTGGTAACGCAGCAGCAGATTTATCTAACTGGAAAGTTACCTCAGTAGGAAAAGATCAAATGTTTGTCTTTCCTGAAGGGACATCTTTAGCAGCCGGTCAAATGATTCGAGTTTATACTAATGAAGTTCATCCAGAGTCAGGAGGCTTTAGTTTCGGTAGTAAAACTGCTATTTGGAACGATAAAGGTGATATGGGTAAATTATTAGATGCCCAAGGGAATGAAATGTCTAGTTTTAGTTACGATAATAACTAATTTGTTAAGTTAAATTTAGTTAATTGTTCCGCATAAATTTGATTATGCGGATTTTTTGTATTATTTCTTAAATAAACTAACTGTAAAATTACTTAAAAAGCTAACATAGAAATAATTTTTCCGTGTTTCTTCGAGTGGCGATAATGACAATAGGAATGACATAATTAAATCAGAACAACAGATTGTTTAGAGTCTATATCTTTTCAACAATTATTAACTGATTCTCATCAATTGAAAACTGTGTGAAGTTTGTTTTTTTGACATTCTAAACTTATCAACAATATTAGGAGATTTTTTGCATGACTGCTGTACAAACCCTCGCTCAACAGAATTTAGAATCTATATTGAATTTTGATGGGAAAGATGATTATATTGACTTAGGGAATAAGCCAGAATTTAAAATCAATAAAAACTTGACAATATCTGCTTGGATTAACGCTACTCATAATAATCAAAAATTGATTATAATCCCGATCATAACTTATATATTGGGGCTTATAAAGATAATAATGAATTCTATCCCTATCAAGGTAAAATAGCAGAAGTTCGGATCTGGAATAAAGCCCGAAGCCAAGCAGAAATTAAACAAGATATGAACCACCGCTTAACAGGAAAAGAAGATGGCTTAATGGCTTATTTACCTTTGAATGGTGATGCTTCTGATCAAAGTGCTAATAATAATAATGGTACAATTCATGGATCAACCTGGACTGAAGAAAATCTAAACTTTCTTGAGCCATTAAAAGCTA
>NZ_PRLH01000054.1 GCF_003013815.1 Cyanothece sp. BG0011
TAATGACATGAGTTTTTTATTCTTGCCTCTTATAAATTCCTCTGGTTTAGAGTTAAGTAAACAAAGATCAACATTTTTTTTAACAATGGGAACAGTGAGGTTATAAATCAAAGTTCGGTACTGATTATTCTTCTTCCAAGACAGTCCTTTTAAAAATATTTCAACATCAGCATCATCTTGAGAACCGACTAACCATTCTTTTGATTTTGAATGTAAATAGCAATAACTTATCCCTTGTAAACTTAGCGTTGCTATGAGCATCCTAGTAATTTTTCTTTCACCTAATACACCTCCTAAATTTCTTATAATTCCTCCTAATGAGTCACCTCGTGTTAATAAAAAACGGTAAACTAACTCATCAACAAAATTTTCTCCTGCTGGTTCAAGAAAATTGTCAATCAGTCCTTTTATAGCTTCATTTTGATCATTTTCTGTTAGATACTTTTTGGCTTTATCAGAAATACCTGAAGCAGTTAATAAAGCTAATTTTATTTCAGTAACATTAATTAATTCAATTGGACTTTCAATTTTGGAAGCCATAGATTTTAGAGCTTTTGCTTCTTCAACAAATGGAGTAGCTTTTCTATTTTTTTCTAATGCAAGAGAAATAAAACCTGCTCTTGTTTGTTCATAAGATGTTACTAAAGATTCCCAAGAACTCAAATGTTTTTTATAATCAAGATTGGTCATTTTTTTCTCCATACATAAACACACTTTCTTAAGGGTTTTCTTCCATGAGTTCCCATTTGTTGACTACTGTTTCCTTTACCATTTGGTAAAACTAAAATTTTTTCTATCATAAATCCTAAATTTTCAGCAATTTTAGACAATATTAAGTCAACGGGTATACTGGCTCCAGCATAACGAACATTATCATTAACCATAAATAAAAATCCATCATCTTTTAGTATTCTAAAAGATTCTTGTATCACACATGACATTTCATAAAAGTAACCCTTAACCATTCTTAAAATACCGTTATTATTTAGCTTTTTAATTTCTTTTTGATAGTATAAATAACTCAGAATTGTTTGAAAAAGTTGCTCGTTATCACAAATTTTAATTGCTTTTTTCCAATCTTTATTAATTTCGAGTAACGCTTTTTCCTTATTTTCAACTGTACAACTTAATAACTCTTGTCTTAAGTGTCTTAACTTTTCTTCATCGACTCCTAATAAAGCTAATTCTAAGGCATAGGTTCGAGTATAATCATATCGATTACAATAAGGAGGTGAGGTAATAATTGCAGTGTATTGATTAGCTTCAATTTTCGGTAATATATTTAAACAAGATCCTTGATATAACTTAATATCACCAGATTTTATTAAGTTATCATTAAATAATGATAATTGTTTTTCATCACCTTGCAAATCATTAATAATTTCCTCAAGCTTAATAGTAATAGCTTCTTGAAAATTATAAATTTTTCCTTTATCAAACGGACGACTTTTTATTTGTCTTCCCGAACGATAATCCCATCGTAAATATTGACCATCCTTTCTGGTAAAACTGACAGATTCAAGAATACTTAAAAGTGCTGTTAACAAAATTTTCTGAACCACTTCAGATTCTCTTTTGATTGTATATAAATATTGTCTTACCTGAATTTCTGTTTCTTTTGGATAAGCGCCTTTAGTAATTTTTAAAAAAGTTAAGTCATCTAAACCTTTTGACTGTTGCCAAGGCTGATTTTTTTGCCAATATTTTAATCTAGATATTTCAGAAGTTTGTGCTTTATTCACTCCATGTATTTTATTTTCAATCAGTTCAATTCCAATAGGTAATAACTCAATTCCCTCAGTATTATATCCTAATTCAGATGCTGCAAAAAGGGTTGTTCCTATCCCGGCAAAGGGGTCAAAAACAATTCCCCTTTGTACTTGATAGTCTTGCAGTAGAAATTTAACTAAACGTGATGAAAACGCTTCTTTATATTTATACCATCGATAGAAAGCTTCTGTCTTATTAGCTTGAAAACTAACCAATGTTCTATCTAATTTATTGTTAACTACTAAGACATCGTTAAAGTGTCTTAAAAGTTGTTCATCTAAGCGATTAATAGTAAATAGTAAATTTTCGGATTTTGGATCAGCTATCATCTTAATACAATGAAAGGTAATACTTTTACTTATATCCTAATCTTTTAGGGATAATTGGTTGTTGATGACGGTCTTATCCCTATTTATTTCTACTTTAAATCAGCGATCGCTCCTCTGGCCATCTGTGCGATCGCTTGATCCGTTGCCCTAGGTAACTGATAATAAGTCCCTCCGGCGGTTTGGGCCAACTCCTTACCAAACCCGGTCGAAACAAATTTTTTCTCCGTATCTATCACCAATAATTTAATGCCTAACCCCCGAATTTTTCCGGCAATATCTAACAATTCTTGTTTAATATCGGGCTTTTCTCCTTCGGGTATGGGTTCCCCTAAGGACTTAGATAAAGGAATATTTCCCCGTCCATCGGTGATGGCAACGATCACCACTTGACCAATATCCCCGGACATCTTTGCATTCATCCCCACATGAACCGCCTGAGTTAACCCGTGGGCCAAAGGTGAACCACCGCCACAGGGCAAGGTTTCCAGGCGTTTACGGGCTAAAGAAATGGAACGGGTGGGGGGTAACAATACGTCTGCTTGTTCCCCTCTGAAGGGGATTAACGCCACTTGGTCCCTGTTTTCATAGGCTTCTGTTAAGAGACGCATCACTGCACCTTTAGCGGACTGCATCCGATTCAAGGCCATGGACCCCGAAGCGTCCACCACAAACACGATCAAAGCCCCTGCTTTCCTTGCTAAACGCTTAGAACGGATATCCCCCTGTTCAACAATGACATTGCGGCCAGGATACCTTAACCGTCGGGCTTTTTGATAGGGGGCAGCCGCCCTTAAAGTGGCATCGACGGCAATCCGTCTCACTTTCCCTTTAGGTAACATGGGTTTAACGTAGCGTCCGCGATCTTCAGAAAAGATCAAACCTCGACTTCCAGAATTTCCTTGATTTTGGGCCATCTGTGCAAAGTACAACACACTGGGATCTAAGATGACCCCTTCGATATCAAACACGAAGTCGTCAGGAATGCCGGGGGGTTCTTGTTCCGGTTCTTCGTTGTTGTCTTCTTCCTCTTCTTGTTCCTCTTGATCTTGGTTAGACTCATCTTGAGGTTGTTGGGGTGGGGGAGGAGGAGGAGGAGGTTGAGGGGCATCCTCTGGAGGAGGTTGCATCATGGTAGAACGGGGGACGATCACCAGTTCTACCGCCCGTCTGAGGTCGTCTGAATTGATGGTATTTCGTCCATCTAGGGCGGCGGAAGCTTTAGCGACGCGAACGGCAAACAGTTCGGCGCGATGGCCTTCTACACCCCCTCTGATAGCCTCCTCGACTAAATATTGAATTTGATCAGGGGTAATGATCACTTCTTTTAACCATTCTCTAGCGAGGATAATTTGAGTTTTAATGTCGTCGATTTCGTCGTCATATTGAGCGAGAAAGGTTTGAGGAGAGTTAGCATAGTCGAGGGCTTGGTTTACGGCTTGTACTCGTTGATCCAGGGCTAATACGCCATCTGCTGATAAGGCGATCGCAATTCTATCTAATAAATGCCGTCTTAATGGTCCTTCTTCGGGGTTATAAGTGGCGATAAGAATAGGTTGACAGGGATGTTGAAAGCTGATCCCTTCCCTTTCTATTTGGTTTCTGCCGTCGGTTAATACGCTGAGGAGTTGGTTAGAGATTTGATCGTCTAACAGGTTAATTTCATCGACATATAACACCCCTCTATGTGCCTGTGCCAATAATCCTGGTTGAAAGATCGCTTCCCCTTGTTTCACGGACTCTTCTACATCAACTGATCCTAATAATCTATCTTCTGTGACACCAATGGGAACTTGAATGAAGGGGGCGGGTACGATTTCGGTGGGGATATTTTCAGCAGAGGTGTTTAAATATTGTTCTTGGGTGTTGTCATCCCAGTCACTGGGTTTATTGCGATCGCAGTTAAAGGGATTATCTTCTATTCTTTCAATGGGGGGTAAAAGGGCGTGTATTCCCCTGGCAAGCACTGATTTTGCAGTGCCTCGTTTTCCTGCAATGACCACACCCCCTAAACCTGGGTCCACTGCTGCTAATAATAGGGCAAGTTTGATGGCTTCTTGGCCAACAACGGCAGTTAGGGGAAAACTCAAAGGGGGTCTAGTAAGGGTAGGCATTCGAGAATGTGCATGAACTATTAATGCCAATGTATCATGAACCCTGTCCGTAAATATACCACTGTCGGAGTTTAATCCCATTAAACTCTTCTACAACTTTTATATAAATTGTTGGTGTACACACGGCGACTGATAGGACTGTATTTTAGGGTTTGTTGGTGAACATTTGTATTAATGGAGAGGAAAGATAATCTAATCTGTACTATAAGATTCCTGTGCGTTTGTCCTCGTTTTCAAGATAAACTACAGTATGATATAAGATTGTTGTTGATATCATTATGAGTGTAGTTAGCCAAGTTATTCTAAAAGCAGACGATGAACTCCGATATCCTAGCAGTGGTGAACTCAAGGGTATCCAAGCGTTTTTAAGTACAGGAGAACAGCGTGTTCGCATCGCTGAGACCCTTGCTGAAAACGAAAAGAAAATCGTTGATCAAGCTCAGAAAAAATTGTTTCAAAAACGCCCTGATTTTCGCTCCCCTGGCGGGAATGCTTACGGCCAAAAGCAGTATAATCAGTGTTTACGAGATTATGGCTGGTATTTACGTTTAGTCACCTACGGGGTGTTAGCAGGAAGCAAAGAACCCATTGAAAAAATTGGTTTGATTGGTGTTAAAGAAATGTATAACTCCTTAAATGTTCCTGTTCCTGGGATGGTAGAAGCGATTCGCTGCCTTAAAGAAGCAGCTTTAGGACTATTGAATAATGAGGATGCAGCAGAAACTGCTCCTTACTTTGATTATATGATTCAGTCCATGTCCTAACATTGCATTGATGAAACTATAGCACTATGCACTGAGAGATAGGCGATCAATCTGAACATTGTCTTGATTTTAATGTGTGGTGCCATAGAGCGAAAAGACACGAGCAACTCGTGTCTTTTTTGATTGCAAGAAAAATATAAATTTTTGCTGATGGCTCCATCTTCATCGGTACAATAAAACTATGGCAAAGTTGATTCGTCTTCCTTTCTTTTGTATCGCTATTGTTATGCTAACCTATGGTTCGTTTGGTTGGTATGTTGCCCAATCTGCGAGTCCCTGGAGTCATTGGTTAGCTTCTCAAGGAGAAGCTTGGGGATGGGTTTTAGAAGACGACACTATCTTTTTACTGCTTCACATTTTTGCAGGGACTCTAGTTCTCGTAATTACCGCTAGTTTAATAGCACCAGTGGCTATTATCACCATTCTATTTGGCAGTAGTTTTAAATCAGATAATAAAGCGATTATAGCCGTTTTATTGTGGTCTTTTGTTGTGGTGATGATGCTGCGTTGGATTGCTATTTCTGCTCACCTATTGTTGTTAATCTCGGCTGCTATTTTAGCTAAATTAGAATTACAAAAACTAGGGTATTCCCAATGGAAAGTGATGTCCATTTTAGTGTTCATCTGTTTGGGAGGATTTACATTAGGTTTGTTGAGTTCGTATCATGTTGATATTAGAAATTTGATCATCAATTACTAGCTCAGCATCAATTATCGATATTGAGTCATTTGTGTGGGTTGTGCTTGATGAAGGGCGCGGGTTTGTTCTAAAATATTCTCAATACTTTCTTGGGAGAGATTTTGAACATAATTAATTTTAATTTCTTCTAGTAAATCATTGAGTAAAGATTCAATTTGATCAATACTGTGTTCTGCTTGTAATTCAGTTCCTAAAGACTTACTAAATTTCTCAACTAATTTCTCTAACAGTCGATCAAATTCGGGATCTTCAATTAATAATCCTTGTAGTCCCCCTTCTAACCCTTGATACAGTTGAGAAACTAATCGTTCAGTTAATTGGTGCTGCATAACTTTAACCCCTGGAAGGTTCTCTAAACCCCGATAAGCGGGGGTTTGGGTTAAAGCTTTATCGACGTTATATCGTAAAAATTCTTCAGCTTCGGGGCGAATTTCAGGAATGACTTTTGTAATGACTAAATTAGCCATCAGTTTAACTAATTCTGAGGTTTCATTAACATCATTAATATCGATATATTCCTTAGTATTTTGTCTTGTTAAAATCTCCCGAACCGTTCCATCCTGAATGGTTCCTTGAATTTGGTTAACCACTTGAATAATAACGACTTCGGTAATATCTTGGGCAATTCCTGCTACAAACCCTTGACTTGCTTGTTTTTTAATGGCTTTTAAATCGATTAAGTTTGATTGATCTAAACGAACAATTAAAGGAATAATTCTCAGGAAACGAAGGATGGGAATTAATAAGAAAATATCGTACCAACGCCATAACATCGCATCAAACCAGCTAACCCCTGTATGACGACGACTAATATACCAAGTGCGGGCTAAAAATTCCGTTAAAAATAATAGGAAAAATGGAAAATCAATTAAACCAAAGTTTTCTACAGGTTCCCCATTTTCTCCTACAGGGCGAAAGTAATTAGTAGCAATTAAAGGAGCAATTTCTTGATCAAAAAAGTTAAGTTCGTTGCGCCAACCATTGCGTCGAAAATTCTCCTCACTCCAAAACTGCTCAAAAGCATCTTTTGCAGAACTTGCTTCTGTGTCAAAAACGTGTTCTCGCATCTTATTTTTAATCCGTTCTAAAGTTCCCGTCTTATTAGCAACTTGAAAGGGATTATCGGCGATCATTTCTCGACTTCTTTCTCGAAGATCCGCTAATATTTCATCAATATTAGATCGAGATTCTCTATTTTCTGCTATGTTAGAATCCGTAAATGCCTGTTGAGTAATAAGCTCATTAACGGCTTCGCTTAAATCTTCTACTCTATCTAAATATAAGGCAGTCTCTCGATAGGGTTCAATACCTTTGATAATATCATATTGGGTAATAACATCGGAAACCGATTGAGGAATAACTTTTAAAGGGGGTTTAGGAATTTCTCTCTCAAAAGCACCAAGTTTTATATAAAACTGGGCCCTACCTTGTAACCAAAAATCTCGTAAAGGAATATAAGTTAAATCAAAAATGACTAAGATATAATTCACTAAAACGATCAAAGCCATGATTTTTTCAAACCAACGGCGAGGACGAAAAAATTTTTTTTGAGATTCAGAAGACACTTTTGTTATTGTCATATAAAAATTATACCACCCTCGAAACTTTTATTAAAATAGGAGCTAGACTTATTATAAAGGAACTTTCTTATTTGTCTAGGAAGTCTTATATAATAGATTAAAATCAACCAGACGGAGATCACAACTTAGCTATTTTTCTTGTAATATTCTTACACCCTAACATTAATTAGAATTAATAATGACTGCAAATCTTCAAAAATCTTATAATTATAAAGTCGGTGGAAGTCTAGGGTTTGATCATCCTACCTATGTAGAAAGACAAGCAGATACAGCTCTTTTTACAGCATTAAAAGAGGGAAAATTTTGTTACGTTTTTAACTGTCGTCAGATGGGAAAATCGAGTTTAAGGGTGCGGGCAATGCACCAACTTCAAGCACAAGGAATGAGTTGTGCATCTGTGGATATTACCAGTTTAGGTAGTGATATTAGTCAAAAACAATGGTACAGTGGCATCATTACCCAATTATTTTTAGGGTTTAATTTAATTGGCAAAGTTAACTTAAAAGTTTGGCTCAGAGAACGAGAAGACTTATCAGGAATTCAAAAATTTAGCGAGTTTTTAGAAGAGGTTTTATTGGTTCATTGTTCAGGAGAAAAGGTTTATATTTTTATCGATGAAATTGATAAGGTTCTCAGTTTAAATTTTTCTTTAGATGACTTCTTTTCCGTCATTCGTTTCTTTTATAATCAAAGGGCAGAAAATCCAAAATTTGAACGATTAGTGTTTGCCTTATTTGGGGTAGCCACTCCCACTGATTTAATTCAAGATAAAACTCAAACCCCTTTTAATATTGGTTTTCCCATCGAATTAACGGGTTTTACCTCAGAAGAAATAGAACCCCTTGCCCCTGGTTTAACCCCCCTTACTGACCATCCTCAAAAGGTTTTAAACAGTATTTTATATTGGACGGGGGGACAACCTTTTTTAACCCAAAAAGTCTGTGATTTACTCTTAACGCAATCAGCCATTATTCCCCCAGGACAAGAAAAGAATTGGGTCGATAAAATGGTACAAGAATTTATAATTGAAAATTGGGAATCTAACGACGAACCCGTACATTTAAAAACGATTAGAGAGCGTCTTTTTAGGAATGAAAAAAAAGCCGGACGACTCTTAGGAATGTATCAACAAATTTTACAACAAGGGTTCCTAAAAAGTGATGAAAGCCCCGAACAAACAGAATTGAGACTATCGGGGTTAGTGGTTAAAAAGAATGGTAAATTAATCGTTTATAATCAAATTTATCAAGAAGTTTTTAACGAAGAGTGGGTTAAAAAAGAACTAGAAAAGATTAGACCTTATTCTGAAATGTTGACAGGGTGGGTTAATTCTAACTATGAAGATAATTCTCGTTTATTACGAGGACAGGCGTTAAAAGATGCCTTAACTTGGGCAATGGATAAAAGTTTAAGTAACCTCGATTATAAATATTTAACCGAAAGTCAAAACTTAGATAAACGAGAAGCAGAAATCAATCTAGCAACCCAACAACAAGCCAATGAAATTTTAACCAAAGCAAATCAAAAAGCACAACGAATGATCCGTTTAGGGATGGGCATTTTAGCCGTTTCTTTGGTGGGTGCAACCATTGCCTTTAATCAAGCCTGGATAGCCTTCCAAAAACAAAAAGAAGCACAAATGGGAACCCAATTAGAACAAATTGGAGATAGTGCCTGGCGACAATTTGAGTTTGAACAATTAGAAGGATTAGTATCAGCCATAGAAGCCAATCAAAAGTTACAAACCTTAGTCAAAGATAGACGACTCTTAGAAGATTATCCCGCTACTAGCCCCATTTCAGCACTGGAACAGATTCTCAACCGTATTCAAGAAAAAAACAAATTGATCGGTCATCAAGACGCTGTTAATAGTGTTAGCTTTAGTCCCGATGGTCAATGGATAGCCACCGCTTCGAGTGATGGAACCGTTCGTTTATGGAACCAACAAGGACAACAAAAAGCCATTTTAAATGGTCATGAAGGTAATATCTATGGGGTGGCTTTTAGTCCCGATAGTCAAACCCTGGCCACTGCAGCCCAGGATAATACCGCTAGAATATGGGACTTACAAGGAAAACAATTAGCCGTTCTCAGGGGTCACACTGCCTCGGTTTATAGTGTCACCTTTAGCCAAGATGGTCAACGCTTGGCCACCACCTCACGGGACAATACCGCGAGAATTTGGGATAAACAAGGTGATCTCTTAGTGGTGTTACAAGGTCACACGAGATCAGTGGATGACGTGGCTTTTAGCGCAGATGGTCAATACATTGCCACCGCTTCACGGGATGGAACCGCTTAAATTATGGGATAATCAAGGAAATTTAATTGAAACGTTACAAGATGATCAAGTAGCGTTTTATAGCATTAGTTTTAGTCCCGATGGTCAGCGTATTGCTACCGGTGCCAGGGATGGAACGGTTAAAATTTGGGATAAACAAGGCAATTTGACCTTAACCTTGAAAGGCCATCAAGAATTAGTTAATAGTGTGGTATTTAGTCGAGATGGCAACTGGATAGCCAGTGGTTCGAGTGATGGAACCGCGAGACTCTGGAGTAACCAGGGCCAAGAAATCACTGTGTTAAAAGGGCATCAAGACCCTATTTATGATGTCGCCTTAAATCGTCAAGGCACAGAATTGGCCACCGCTTCGAGTGATGGAACCGTGAAATTATGGGCAGTTAGACAAACTCCTAACAATGGTTTTAATACTTTAGACACTTATGTGACCAGCGCCGACTTTTCTGAAGATGGTAAACTATTAGCGATCGCCGATGAAAGGGGTCAAGTTTATCTGTGGAATTTACAAGGAAAAAAGTTACGAGAATTTGAGGCACATAACAGTGGAATTAATGCCATTAGTATTAGTCCCAATGGTAAAATAATCGCCACGACGGGGACGAATGGGAATGTTAAATTATGGAATTTACAAGGTCAGTTATTAGGGGAATTAAAGGATAATAATGTACGAATTTATAGCCTTGATTTTAGCCATGATAGCAAAAGGTTAGCCATGGCCAATCGTTCGGGAGAAGTTTGGTTATGGGATTTAGACACCAACCCTTATCAATTGCTGAAAAAAATTCCAAGCCCATAATGATACCATTACCTATATCAGTTTTAGTAAAAACGCTCAAACCATAGCCACTTCATCTATAGATGGACAAGCAAAAATATGGGACTTAGACGGCAATTTACAACAATCTTTATCGGGCCATTCTGATCCCATTAATTGGTTAAGTTTGAGTCCTAATGGACAATATTTATTAACCGCTTCTGAAGATAGTACCATCAAATTATGGAATCAAACAGGAGAGTTAATGACAACTTTAAAAAGTGATTTATTTCCTATTTCTCGTGTTACCTTTAGTCCCAATGGACAATATTTTGTCACTGCTTCTCAAGATGGAACCGTAAGATTATGGGACCAGGAAGGAAAACTACATACAAAAATGAAAGGCCATCAAGAATCCATTGAAAGTCTGCAATTTACTCCTGATAATCAAACTATACTAACTATTGGTAGAGATGGCAAGGTCAAAATGTGGCCCGTCGAACCAGAATATGCCCGTTTAACCTCACTTTTAAACCAAGGATGTCAGTGGTTAGAAGATTATTTAGTCACCCGTCCCCAAGAACAAGAAAAATTGTCAAGTTGTTCGACTTCTAATATCAGTCAAATCAATAACCCATCGGAATAATTCCTATCTTAATTAAAAAAGTCTTAATTTTTATTTAAAATTGAGTCAAACTTGTCCCAAAACCGATAAAGTATGTTTCAGGGATTATTCAAGGAGAAATAGTTTAGACAATTATGGCATATTCTTGGTTCAAAGCGTTTCATTTAATTGGTATTGTCGTTTGGTTTGCTGGATTATTTTATCTCGTTCGTTTATTCGTTTATCATGCTGAAGCGTCAGAGAAAAAAGAACCGGATCAAAGCATTCTTAAAGAACAATATGAAATTATGGAGAAACGTCTTTATAATATTATTACCACCCCTGGCATGATTGTCACTGTCGCCATGGCCATTGGTTTACTTTCCACTGAACCTGAAGTTTTAAAGTCAGGATGGTTACATATTAAATTAGCGTTTGTGGCTTTATTATTGGCATACCATTTTTACTGTGGAAGAATTATGAAGCAGTTAGAAAAAGGGGAATGTCAATGGACGGGACAACAATTTAGGGCATTAAATGAAGCCCCCACGGTTTTGTTAGTTATTATTGTTTTATTAGCCATCTTTAAAAACAATTTACCTCTGGATTTAACCACTTGGCTAATTGTTGCTTTAGTGATTGCTATGGCAGCTTCTATACAATTATATGCTAAAAAAAGACGACTGGCTCAAGAAAAATTAAGTTCTTCTACGGATTAAATAGATTTGTAGGGGCTTAATAATATTAAGCCCCTACATAAGTTATTTTATTTTATTCATATCTTGCACCAGTACAGAGAAACTTGAAAATAAAACAAATAAAATCAATTATCAAGCAGTTATAGTCAAAAAAAACCCTGTTCCCCGTTCCCTATTCCTAACCCCCCACACCCCCCACACCCCCCTTTATAAGGGGGGCAGGGGGGGTTAGGGGCAGGGGGGGTAGGGGTAGGGGGAGTGTGGGAGATTATCGGAGGTACAAGATATGAGTTTTACATTCTTTCTAACACAGAAATGCCTAATAAAGACAACCCTAATTTAAGGGTTCTTGCGGTTAAATCACACAGTAATAAACGGGATGTTCTCACCGGTTCATCTGACTTTAAAACAGGACAATTCTCATAAAAACGATTAAATTTCTTACTCAGTTCATACAAATAGTCACACAGACGGTTAGGCAGTAAGGTTTTTTCTACTTCTTTGATAGTTTCACTCAGTTGTAATAGATATTTTCCTAGTTCAATTTCGGTGTCTTCTTTGAGAAGAATTTGTATGTTTTCCCCTAAGTTTTCGTAGTTAATATTCCCTTCTCTGCTAATACTTTGGATTCTAGCATAAGCATATAACATATAGGGGGCTGTATTGCCTTGTAATGCTAACATCTTATCGTAACTAAAGATATAATCACTGATACGATTTTGACTCAAATCTGCATATTTGACTGCGCTAATACCCACCGTTTCAGAGACATGGTTGATAAACGCCTCTGACTCTTTTCTCTCTTCTGTTTGTAAGCGATTTTCTAAGTCTTTTCGGGCATAATTAACCGCTTCATCTAATAAGTCTTTCAGTTTAACCGTTTCCCCGGAACGGGTTTTTAATTTTTTGCCATCTTCTCCTTTTACTAACCCAAAAGGAACATGAGTTACTTCTACACTATCGGGTAAAAAATTGGCTTTTTGGGCAACTTGAAAAACTTGAGCAAAATGATTGGATTGCCCGGCATCGGTTACATAAATAATGCGTTTGGCGTTATCTTCTTTGATACGGTATCTTAAGGCAGCTAAATCGGTGGTTGCATAGTTATAACCCCCATCCGATTTCTGAACAATTAAAGGTAAAGGATCACCTGATTTATTAGTAAATCCTTCTAAGAAAACACACTGGGCACCTTGATCTTTTTCTAAGATGCCTTTTTCATCTAAAGCCTTAATAACATCGTCTAAATAAGGGTTATAAAACGATTCTCCTCTTTCTGTTAATTGGACATCTAAACGATCATAGATTTTTTGAAATTCTCGACGGGATTGATCACAGAGTAACTGCCAAGCTTTTTGACTTTCTTCGTCTCCTGATTGCAATTTTACCACTGCTTCTCTGGCCGCTTCTTGGAACTTAGGATCTTCATCAAATCGTTTTTTTGCTTGTTTATAAAAGTTGACTAAATCCCCAATTTCTAAAACATCAGCTTGGGTTAAGGCATCGGGATAAACTTCTTTTAAATAGGTAATTAACATCCCGAATTGAGTTCCCCAGTCCCCTACATGATTCAGTCTTAAAACCTGATAGCCCAAAAATTCTAAAGTCCGCGCAATACAATCACCGATAATGGTTGATCGTAAATGTCCCACGTGCATTTCTTTGGCAATATTAGGGCTAGAAAAATCGACAATGACTTGATCAGCATCCTCTACTTTTTCAATGCCTAAACGCTGATTCTGATACAAGGATTTTAATTGACTTTCTAAGTAACTGGGTTTCAGTTTTAAATTAATAAAACCAGGCCCCCCAATGGTAGGAGGTTCACAAATAGTATCTAAGGATAAATTATTAATAATAATTTGAGCAATTTCTCTGGGATTTTTTCCTAATTTTTTAGCTAAAGGAAGGGCAATATTAGCCTGATAATCTCCATGTCTAAGATCCCTCGCTGTGGTTACCTGGGGATCAATTTCTTTAAATTCTTCACCAAAGGACTTGACTAAAGCGTCTTGAAAAATCTGGGTTAGTTGTTCATTAATAGAAGTCATAATACTGAAAAATATCTTCGTAACATTTAACGACTTTTTTAGCTTTTTTAGCTTATCATAATTAATAGGGTAATAACTATAAATTGATCACAAAGATTTATCTAAAGGCTTATCTCTCCATTTACCTAGATAAGAAAACAGGGAAAAATAACTATGAAAAACAATTTAAAGAAAATTACCCAAATCTTAGATAGTCTACCCCCATCTTTGATTATCGGTTTGGGTCTACTTTTAGTTGCTGTTATTACTGCTCTAGATTACTCCATAAAAATTGATCTAGGTATTTCAATTTTTTACTTGTTTCCCATTGCTTTAATAACCTGGTATAGTAATAAAAAAATAGGGCTGATTTTCTCTTTTATTTCTTCTCTTTGTTGGTTTTGGGCTGAAAACAACATTAGCAAAAATCCTCAACTGTGGTTAGAAGAATGGAACGCTGTTGTTAGATTGTCTTTCTTTATTATTGTAACCTATTTATTATCAGAACTTAAAGCAGCTTATGAAAGAGAGAAAACATTAGCCCGTACTGATGGTTTAACAGGAGCAGTGAATCGGCGTTTTTTTCGTGAAATCTTAGGACAGGAAATTGAGAAACTTTCTCGTTATCATCATCCTTTTACTTTAGCCTATTTTGATGTCGATAATTTTAAAAAGGTCAATGATCAATGGGGTCATAGTCAAGGAGATTATTTATTAAATGCCATCGTCGATATTGTTAAAATTAATATTAGACAGACAGATACCCTTGCTAGACTAGGAGGAGATGAGTTTGCCTTGATCTTATTAGAAATCGATTATGAAAAGGCGAACCTTGTTTTAAACCGTATTCAAGCAGAACTTTTAATCATGGCTGAATTAGAAAAAATGCCAATTAGCTTTAGTATTGGTGCTATTACTTATTATACAATTCCTGACTCTATTGATCATGCCATTGAACAAGTGGATCATTTAATGTATTATGTTAAAAATAATGGTAAAAATGGACTCAAACATAAACTTAATAATCAAATAAAAATAAGACAATAAAATGGCTCTATCTCGTAGAAATTTTCTGACTTTAACAGGGTTAAGTTTTACCAGTGTTGTTGCTGCTAATTCCTTAAAAAATTACTACCATCTTGTGGCTAAGGGAAACCCCACCATCACTGATAAATTTGGTCAATTAATTCCTGATCCTAATGGTATCTTGGATTTACCTAAAGGGTGGCAATATCAAGTGATTTCCTATGGCGGAAAATCCATGCATGATGGTAATATTGTTCCTCCTGCTTTTGATGGCATGGCAACTTTTTCGGGTAACAATGATGAAATCATTTTAGTTCGCAACCATGAATTAAGTCCTAATTCTCCCTATGGAGTTAACGGATTAGAAAATGATAAATATGACCCCATTTCCCAAGGAGGAACAACCACTTTAATTCTCAATAAAGACGGCAGTTTAAAACAAGAATTTGCCTCTTTAGCAGGAACCAATCGCAATTGTTCGGGCGGTACAACCCCCTGGGGTTCTTGGATTAGTTGCGAAGAAGATACCACGATTTCTACCATAAAATCTCCAGATAATTCTCATCCAATCATTAAGAAACATGGATATAATTTTGAAGTCCCTTCCCTAGGAAAAATGGCAACAGCAAATCCCTTAATTGACATGGGAAGATTTCGCCACGAAGCCATTGCCGTTGATCCAAAAACCGGTTACATTTATCAAACCGAAGATCAAAACGATAGTTGTTTTTATCGCTTTCGTCCTCATGAAAAAGAAAATTTACAAAAAGGGGGTATTTTAGAAGCATTAGTCATTGAAGGAATGCCAAGAATTGATACTAGCAAAAATTATCCCATTAATGAACCGAAATCGGTGCAATGGGTACAGCTTGAAACCGTTGATCCCGATGAAGATACCTTACGTTATGAAGCCCAAAAAAAAGGGGCTGCAATTTTCAAACGAGGAGAAGGTATTTGTTTGGCAAAGGGTGAGTTTTATTTTACTTGTACCAGTGGGGGAAATGCAGAAAAAGGTCAAGTTTTTCGCTATAATCCGGTTGAGGAAACTATTAGCCTATTTGTTGAATCCCCTGGTGCAGAAATCTTAGATTATCCCGATAATTTAGTTATGTCTCCTTTTGGGGATTTAATCCTCTGTGAAGATGGTTTAGGGGAACAATTTTTAATCGGGGTGACTCCAGAAGGTCAATGTTATAAATTAGCTCGCAATGCTTACAATAATAGTGAGTTCGCTGGTGTTTGTTTTTCTGGCGATCGCAAAATCATGTTTGTTAATATTTATTCTCCCGGACTAACCCTCGCTATCCGGGGCGATTGGTCAACTATTTAAATCTTAATCATAAGAATAGTCAAGAATGTCTACAACATAATCTCCCCGACTCCCCACTCCATCTAAAGTTTCTGCCTTGGAGGGTTAGTCTTCAAGGCGAACTCAGCTGATTATGTCTTGAATTATTGATAAAAATTCTCATCACTGTTGACAAATATTTTTAATAAGCCTATGATGAAATCAATAAGTGTTCTCCTCTCAAGGATGGATCGGCAGGTGGAATCGTTCAGCAATACCAGAAACGGTTCCCCTATTTTTTTTATCTATCGTGCTACCCACTGGGCAATGGGGAATGGACAAGGGTTCTCCCCCTCACAAAAGGGGGAGTTAGAGGGGGTGGCAATAGTAGATTCGATAACAGTTTTAAGGTTAACGAGTGTCCTAATTTTTTGTAGTGCTATATTGTTTAACTGACAAAGCTTTCTATGGTGTATTGATGAGATGCACAATTAAATCAAATCAAGATATAATCAATCCAGTTTCAAGCTTGATGAATAAGTGTAACGTTTATTATTATCCCCGTACTTAAAGAACAGTCCTTAAAATTCCATGAATCTTGGTCAGTGGCTTGGCTTATCTAGTTTAATTATATCTGGTTATATTCTTTGGCAAATTAGACAGGTATTATTATTGGTATTTACTGCAGTTGTTTTTGCTACGGCGTTAAATCGCTTGGTTAAGTGGCTTGAACAATTTAAAATTAGACGTAACTTGGGCATTATTATTGTTGTCATTGCCATTGTCATTTTAGGTCTTTTATTTGGTTGGTTAGTGGTTCCTCCTTTTGTAGACCAATTTCAAAAGTTACTCGCACTCTTCCCTACAGTTTGGGAGAGGTTGCGAACGAATTTAATTGTGTTATCAGAAACCCAAAGTCGTTTTGATTGGTTACCCCAACCCCCTTCTTTAAGGGATTTATTGACTCGTTTACAACCTTTATTAACGGATATTTTTACCAATTTTTTCACTGTCTTTTCTAATTCTTTGGTCATTATTTTACAATTAATTTTTGTTTTTTTCTTGACAATTACAATGATTATACAACCTCAAAACTATCGTCGTTTATTTTTAAAACTATTTCCTTCTTTTTATCGTAAACGAGGGGAAGAAATTTTAACTCTTTCAGAAATAGCATTAGGAAATTGGTTAACAGGGGTGACCATTAATTGTTTGTTTATTGGCATATTAAGTGGTGTTGGGTTATGGTTATTACAAGTTAACTTAGTGTTAGTTCATGCCTTATTAGCCGGGTTACTTAATTTTATCCCGAATGTGGGTCCTGCCACCAGTGTGATTTTCCCTTTAATGGTTGCTCTATTAGATAATCCTTGGAAAATTTGGGCGATTCTGATTTGGTATTTTATTATTCAAAATATTGAAAGTTATTGGTTAACCCCTACCGTTATGGCTAAACAAGTATCTTTGCTTCCGGCAGTCACCTTAATGGCTCAAATCTTTTTCGCTCAAACCTTTGGTTTGTTGGGGTTATTATTAGCTCTTCCTTTAGCTGTTGTGGCTAAAACCTGGATTGAAGAAGTTTTATTTAAAGATATTTTAGATCCTTGGAATTCTGCTAACTAAAAAATCATGAAAAAATTGTTTTTAAATTTATCATTGATTAATTTATTGCTACTCTTATCCTGTGCGTTACCTACCTCCGCTCAAGAACAAACAGTGTTAGAAAAAATTGACGAAACCGGTTTATTAGAAGTTGGCATTAGAGAAGATGCCGTCCCTTTTGGTTATCGAGATATTAACGGAAATTTAGAGGGATTATGTTTAGATTTTATTGCTATTTTAAGAGAAAAATTAAAAGAAAAACTGAATAAAAAAGTGATCGCTATTAAATTATATAAATCAACCCTTTATAATCGCTTTGAATTAGTGAGCGATCGCATTGTGGATCTCGAATGTGGACCTAATACCATTCGAGAACTGCCTGAATATCGAATACAATTTTCTCAACCCTTTTTTTTAACAGGAACTCAATTATTAGTTAGCACAGAAAAAGCTAAAAGAATTAATCCGAACCGAAATTTACGAAATGTTGATATTGGGGTATTAAGAAACACCACCAATGAACAAATCATGGCCGAAAAATATCCTTTAGCTAACTTAGTTCCGTTTCAAGGAGCCACAGGAAGAGCTAGAGGAATACAAGCATTAAGAGCAGATAAAATAGATGCTTTTGCCAGTGATGGTATTCTTTTGGTGGGAGAAGCCTTGATACAAGATTTAAGACTAGGTCTTGATTATACTTTAGTGCCAACCAATCCCATCGATTGCGAAGAATATGGACTGATTTTACCGGATAATAATCCCGAATGGTTCAATTTTATTAATTCAGTCATTAACACACCATCGGTAACCAATATTTATCAAGATTGGTTTGGAGAAATCGCCCCACAACTTGAGTCGATTCGATTATTTTGTCAGGGAAATAGGATATTAGAGGAAGTAGAAGAGTCCGAAGAAATCAGAGAAGAATAATTTAAGTTAAAGCTTCAAAACCCGCCACCACATCTAATAATTCTGAGGTAATGGCACTTTGACGTTGACGACGATATTGACCATTGAGTTCGTCAAGATGTTCTTCTATATTTTTCTGGGCCGACTGCATCGCAGCCAGACGACTGGCGTTTTCACTGGCCAAGGAAGCAGCCACCGCACGATAGAGAGACACAAAGAGATATTGGCTAATAAGTTCTTTAAAAAGGTCTTGCCAGTTCATGGTAAAGGTGGGAAGGGTATCAGTGGGCCAGTCTTTTTGTTCTAAGGAGCGTAACCAATCTCGATCAAGGGGTAATAATTGTTGAGAAGAGGAACGATAGGAAGATCCCGAAGTGGGTTGATTATAAAAGAGTAAAATTTTACTTATTTTATGTTTTTCTTGCCAATTATCCAGCATTAATAATATATCTTGTACCGTTTCCCCGATGCCTTCTACAGAAGTGGGTAACATAAATTGATTGGCCAGTTGATAAGAACTGGTTTTAAAATAAGGCAGTAAACGAGATCCAACGGTTGCCACAAAAAGATTTTCTGGCTTAGATAAGGATTGGAGCTTATCTTTAGCGTATTTAGCCATATTTTCATTAAACTGACCACATAAGCCTTGATCAGATCCTAAAATAATGGCTCCAATGTTGGGGTCAGGAAGATTGTTTTTTTCTTTTATGGTTAAAACAAGGGATTTTCCTGCAAAATAACGATCTTTTGCCAAAATTTGAAACCCCATCTCTACAGTATGATTATATTCGGCTAAAGATTCCACTGCTTGTTCATATTGTCGAATACTAACAGCCGCAAGGGCCTTCATGGTTTTCACTACCGAATATAAATCTTGAACACTATCAAGGGTTGCTTTGAGAGATTCAGGGGTTTGAGACATGATGTTAACTGATACCTATTTCCTAAAGTTTAAACATTTTAGTCTGTAGGTTGGTTCAAGGGACGAAACTTAACTCATAGTTAACCATATGTGCAGCAATGAAACCCAACTGACCAAATCAGCGATCGCTAATTTAACTCGCGCTATTAATTTAACACAAGTTTTTTTGTTTGATTTGTGATTAATTTGATTAAACTATTGTTGTGAAGCAATTGGGCGTTCACCGTCAATATCTAAGGTATCCACGACCTCATATTTATTAGCCATAATAGGACGAGTTCCGTCTGCTTCAAACGTATCAACAACGTTTGTGTCACTATTATTTATGGGACGTTCCCCATCTATTGGTAACGCTTTGTCTGCTTCTACATTATCAGAATATGCCAGACCATTATTGTCTATATTTAGAACTTCGTTTACTTCTGAATCTGTATTGCTTGTCAAAGAAAGTTTAGATTCATGATTATCAGAATCATTCTTTTCAGTGGTTTGATTGCGTGTTACATAATCAAAACCTTTAACGATTGGACGAACCCCATCCTCCTCAAACGTCTCTACTATTTCTACTTCTCCACTTTCGATGGGACGAATACCATCTGCTTCAAACGTTTTATTTTCTTGCGGTTTAACCATACTAAATATTTCAAATTGCTATTTTATTTAAGAAACATTGTATCGCAACACAACAATAATTAAATCTAACTAAGGTGTTATATTTTTAAGGTGTCTATACTAAATTACTAATTAATACCAAAGCGAAAAATTAAGGATAAGTAGGTTGGGTAGAGGGACGAAACCCAACTCATAACCTCTGAAAAATTAGGGACGAGTCGAAGTGATAGTAAGAGAAATTTGTTGACCTAACGCTTGTAAAGTACGTTCTATGGTAGGAAGTTTGGTGCGATGATGAGGATCGAGAATTCTACGAACTTCTTTTTCATCAACATTGAGTAAAGAAGCTAATTGTACTTTAGAAAGGCTAGATTCTTTCATAGCGAGATAAACAGAAGCTTTGAGGGCAGTTTGAATGGGAAGATAAACCTTGTATTCATCCTCCGTTAAAGGTGATGGAATGGGAATGTCCCGTTGATCGTCAATACGGGCTGCGATCGCTTCTTCTAGACAATCACTAGCTTCGATTAAAGCTGATTCTACATTATCACCTTGAGTAATTGCCTCTGGTATATCTCTAACAGTAACTATCCATCCACCATCACTTTCAGGCGTTAATTTAACCCCGTAGCAAAACCGACTCATTGTCACACCTTTAGATAATGTCATCTTCTTCTAAACCTAACTGTTTTAACATCGCTTTGACTGTGCCTGTTTTGAGTTCCTGTGACGGATTTCTAACAATTGTTAATTTTTCACCGAAGTATAGAGTAACATGGCTCCCTTTTCCCCGCTTTTTATCCACATAAGCCTCAATGCCCCGTTTTTTGCTAACTTCTTAATTTTTTTAATAAACTCATTAAAGCGGATCTCTTCGAGATCGTACTAATTATTTTCATGGTCAAAATTAGGGTATCAATGTTAATATTGAGCCAAGTCAAGCCAAGCTCAAGTATCTCTTATGTTTACAGTAGAACTTAAAAACGGACAAACTGTTCAAGTTCCTTTGGAAGAACTTGAAACTTTTTTAGAGCAAAACAGAGAGCAAATAAAAATACAAAAAAAACAAATGAAAAAAAGACACAAAGCTAAAGAAGCAATCAACAGTAAATAATAACGGTTACATTAGCAGTCTTGGAAATGTACTCTCCTCTATCAAGCTGTTCCTCTGTTTCGCTTAAATAAATTTTACATTTTTTGAAAATTCTGTATTTTGTGTTTGGATCGTCTCGACTTGATGGAATATAGTCAATTTCTTGTCCTAACTCCACATAGACAGGAAAAACCTTGGCTCGTCTAATTTCACCGTACACATACCCGTCATTTTCGGCTGCGTCAAATTCCTGACTAGGGGTTTTGACTTTTAAAACCACTTTCTTTACCTTCTTATAAAGATTAACTAAGTTTAAGGCTGCTTTTAAACCTTTTCGTTTCAAATCAAAGCAAGGAAAAGAATAGACGACTAGCTTGTACTATCGATAGGCGGTTTAGATTCCAAAATGCTTAAAACTTCGTCAAAATCGACTGTATCACTGATTTGAGATGGTTTTGTATCTTCAAGTTGTTTCTCTAGTTGCGTTACACGATTTCGCAGACTGGCTATCTCTTGAGCCATCTTTTGAAGAATTAACCCGATATGCTTTTCTGAACTATTTAGATTCTTTAAATCTTGTTCTTGTAGGGATGATGTTTGTATATATTCATCGTCAGAGATTGATTTTGAAGCTTGATCAAAACTAGCTTCTGAGCTTGGTTCATTCAAAGGCCTTTCTTTTTCTGTTAGATGGCGATCTTCCTCAAGATTGGATAACTCTTTCTCTTTTATCTCTTGAGAAACTAGATCACGATCATGAGAGCTTAAACTATGTTGTCCCTTGTTTAAATCAGCAATGATTTCTGATTTGTATTTTTCTGCAAGAGAAAAAATATAAGGGGGATAAAGTCTATTTTCAGTACCAGGTTTATTGCTTTTATCGAAAATTCCCATCTGAGCCAACTCATGAGCCCGTTTCAAGGTAGCTGAACGAGACAGTCCCGAAACTTCTGCTAATTCCTTAGCTGTCAGTGGGACAGGTTCTTGATTAACAACTTTTTCGATCATCTTCCAATGATGCTCATCTAGTTGCAATTGCCAGGGAATCCGATGATTAGACATTTTGGTTGGACGGGTTTCTTGAAACATCAGAGGTTGATGTTCTATACTGGAATAGGGCAAACTTGACATATTAAGTATGTCCTGAAAAAAATACAATTTTTTGGAGGGCAATATGATCTTTTGGCGAAGACAGCATTTTTGCCCTCTTTTAAGTTAGCACAAAAAAAATAAAAGAAGCAAGCTTTAAAAGCGAAATAAAACTTTTTTTATTTCGTTCAACGCTATAAGATTAAAAGCTTGAACTTATTTTAAATCAGCGCACTGCTTTGCGGATCTCTTCGAGATCATTTTCTTGCCATCTATTCAATAGCTTGATCTGTTGCTTCGGGTAACTGGTAATAAGTGTATGTAGGTTGGGTAGAGGCACGAAACCCAACTCATAACATCTTTGTTATCGTTTATTAATGCAATTAAAAAATCCAGGGTGCAGGAGTTGAACCTGCCTAGCACGAATTATGAGTTCGTTGCCTAAACCGCTCGGCCAACCCTGGAAATAAGGCTAAATAATTTTAGCCCTTATCAATTATAACGTTTTTGGGACTTAGGTTCTAGATCCCCCCAAACCCCCCTTACAAAGGGGGGCTAATGAAGCTTATGAAACAGTCGTAAACTGGTTCATAACTTCAGTATTCTCACTCCAAACCGCAGCAATATTAATGGTTCCATTCAAGAAGTTTTGACGACAAGCGCGACGCTGAATTTTTCCACTGGCGGTTTTTAATACAGTTCCAGATTTAGCTAAAACAATGGCATAGGTTTGGATTTCGTGTTCTTCGGCAATTTCTTGACGAATATCTCCGAGTAATTGCTCAAAGTCTAACTCTCCGCTTCGTCTTTCCAACTCCTGCACAATCACTAATTGTTCTTCTCCGTCGACTTCAACAGAAAAAGCAGCCCCATAGTCAGAGCGAAAAACAGGGTTAAGATGTTGGACACTCCACTCAATATCCTGGGGATAATGATTGGTTCCTCGGATGATAATTAAGTCTTTCATCCGTCCTGTAATATAGAGTTCTCCGTCTTTTAAAAACCCTAAATCCCCTGTTCTTAAAAACGGACCTTCTTGAGTATCTTTAATATAAGCTTGAAACGTTTCTTCGGTTGCCTCTTTTCGTTGCCAATAACCCTGGGCTACACTAGGATCAGCTACCCAGATTTCTCCCACTTCATCCTCAGCGCAACGGGTTAAGGTATCGGGGTTAACGATCGCAACTTTCGTCTCACACACCAACTGCCCACAACTGGCCATGATACGAGTTCCTTTTTCCTGTTGGGGATCAGCCTCTACAATTTTATCCTGTTCTAAGGCCGACGCATCTAAACAGGCAAAGACGGGATGGGTTCCTTTGGGTTTACTCGATACCAGTAACGTATATTCGGCTAACCCATAGGCAGGGGCGAAGCTTTCCCAGCGAAACCCACAAGGGGAAAAGGTTTCAACAAAATTCATCATCACCCTGGGGTTAATGGGTTCGGCTGCGTTTCCGGCTGCTTGCCAACTACTGAGATCGAGTTGTGCCATATCTTTGCTTCTTAAGCGACGTAAACAGAGATCATAGGCAAAGTTAGGACCTTGGGAATGGGTGACTTTATACTTGGTAATGTTCTTTAACCATTGAATAGGACGTTTGATAAAAGAAAACGGAGACATTAAATAACAAGGGGTTCCGTTGTACAGAGGAACGGTTATTCCCTCGACTAACCCATAGTCATGAAAATAGGGCATCCACGTATGGGTAATACTGTTTTCATCGTAGCCACAGGCCCGTTGTAAATAACTGGCATGGTGCATTAAATTGAAGTGAGATAACATCACCCCTTTAGGCGTTGAAGTCGAGCCAGAGGTATATTGTAAGTAAGCTAATTCATCTTTATCCACTTGGGGATCTTCCCACCCCTCAGCCAGGGATAAATCCACCGTGGCCGTGTCGATCCACTTCATTTGTTCAAATTCGGGGAATTCCTCTTTAACGTCTTCTACCAGGGATAAAATCGCGTCTGTCGTGAGGGCAAAGGTAGCGTTTGCATCTTGAACAATAGACCGCAGACGGGGTAAAGTCCGTTTAAGTCTTCCTGACTCCGGTGGGGGGACAGGAATAGCAATGACACCAGCATATAAACAGCCACAAAAGGCTGCAATGACTTCTAACCCTTGGGGATATAAGAGTAATGCTCGTTCTCCTCTGGCCTGATATTTTTGTAGTAAGGTGGCGATCGCTTTAGCCTGTCGATCTAATTCTCCATAGGTTAAGGGTGGGGTTTCTTTTTTTCCGTCGATTAAAAAGGTGTAAGCGTGGCCGTTGGGAGTTTGATCAGCCCTCAAACGCAATAATTCGATTAAGGTGGTGGGAGTGGTTAAAGATTTTTCTAAGCTTTGAGTCATAGTATTTTTGAAGAAGGAGTCAGAATTAATTATTAATATCGACTTTTTACCCCAAAAAGACGAGCAAACGTCCGAGGGTAAAAGAAGGTTCAATTTACCAAGAAACTGTATCAATTCTAAAGGAAATCTTCACATTGGCAAGTCCCAATTACCAGTTATCAGTTACTTATACTTACGACAGGGAAGACGAACTACGACGAGATGTTGAATGATGGGTCTGGGTAAGATTGAGTCCTTCTTCTGATTGTTCTATCACTAATAAAGGAGTGGGTTTAGCTTTTTGATCCCAACTAATTAACACCACTTGTCCTTGAATGGCCGGTTGCCAATTTTCGTTGGTGGTGATGGGGGATAAAAAGTTTTCAATACATTCTATAATTTGACTAACGGTTGAAGCACTCGACTGAACGGGTAATTTCATCAATTTAATGGAAATGCGAAACAAAACCCCTTTATTCCATTGTCCTTCTTGAGTTTCCACTTCGTAGGTGACATCAAAACTTTCATCAATATTTCGTCCCCCTGCAATGACTCCGGCCTGGACTTTATCGGTACTGGGCCGCAAGGCTGCACCAATTAATTGAGTGACTTTCATTTTTATTTGATTGATGATGACATAGTGAAAGACTTCTTCATCCATCCGCATTCGTAAATAATCTAAATTAAACTCCCTAGCATAGACGAGATCGGGGTTCCCCTCCATTTTTCTAATAGTCACTAGGGCGAGTTTTAACTTTTTTTTGAGGTCTTTACTTTTAAACTTTTCAAAGTTTAACGCTTTTGTTTTTTGTCGGAGTTGCCATTGACTATAAACCAATAAAACCGCTAACATGGCCCAAAGGGCAATGGTGCTAATCATCCACAGGTGTCCACTGGAACCATAAGAACCAGCCGAAGGAGTCACAGAAGGATTAGACGGAATTTCTGTGGTTTGTGCAAGTAGTGGTCGATGAGAAAACCCTGAAGAAGACATAGGGATGATTGGGGATATTGTCTTGTATATCTTAAGAATTCCCAAAAGTGTGGGTAAATGATGCTTTTGGCGAGGAAAATTTTTTTAGCTGACCGGGGAGAGCCTTCCTCTAGTACCTGATTTAGGGTATAACGAGTAACAATTAGGTAAAATAATCACCTTAACGAAGTCAGAAGTCAGAAGTCAGAAGTTCCTCGCTTCGCTCCGGCTCTATCGAACAGAAGTTGTTTTTGAGACAAGGATTTAAGCCTCGCCTCAAAAACGTTTCGCTTTAAAAAGCCAGGTTTTAGACCCTATTCTCTCGATAAATCTTTTCCACCTTGAGTCTGTTATAATCGAACCGTCTGGAACTTTTCAAAAAATGCTACTAGGTTTTAGAACTAAGCTAAAACTCAATAATCGACAAAAAACCATCATGGCTAAACACGCAGGTTATAGCCGTTGGCTTTTTAATTGGGGACTAAAAGCTTGGAGTGTGACCTATCAAGAGGGATTAAAACCCACAGCCAATAAACTTAAAAAGTTCTACACCAATTATGTCAAACCATTATATCCGTGGCAATCACAATTATCATCAAGAGTTTATCAATATGCGTTTGTGGATTTAGATAACGCTTTTAAAGGTTTCTTTAAAGTAAAAGGAACTGGTTATCCTAAGTTCAAAAAGAAAGGAATTCACGATAGTTTTACTCTGGATAATTGTGGGAAATGGATAGGGTTAGGGTCAACGAGAATCAAGTTACCCTTTATTGGATTTGTTTCAACTTATGAAGCAGTCGTTCATAGGCGTGATCAATTAACCCTTTACCCCGTAAAAAGCCTGTATTAGCCCCAGGACAAATATAATGAAGGGTATCAAAAGAAAAGCGATCGCATAATTGCGCCACACTTTGCAGTTGACGACCCCAATGAAAGGTTTTCTCTAATTTTAAGGGAACGGGATTACCATTTTTCTCAGGTAGTAAATGCCGTCCGGTGAACAAAACCCCTCCATGTTGTTGCCAATACAGACAAGATGATCCGGTGGAATGGCCAGGGGTCCAAATCCCCGTTATCCTCTCGGTAATGATGATTTCCCTTTCAAAAGAGGTGACGGGTAGGGTGGGCAACAAATAAGCTTCTTGTTCTTGAATGATAATCTGACACCCTAAAGCTTGCTGCCAGGATTTCAGAGAAGGGCTAATGCCTCCACGATGGGTTAAAAATAGCCATTGTACCCCTCCCTGTTGCTGTAGAAACTGAAGATGATCCTCATGATAAGCAGGACAATCGATCAAGATGTTACCAGAGTTTTCTACAATGAAATAGGAAGTTCCCCCTAAAATCTCTCGATTGGGGGCAAAAGCCAATAAACCGTCTAACAATAAACGGGGGGGTTTGGGAGTTTTAATAGTGTTTAAATTCATTTATGTTGACAACTTCTCTACAATAGAAATATAAGTGCTATCCCTGTATTATTCCTCAATTAGTTTAATTATCTCTAGAAAGAACAATCCTTCATACAAGCTCAACTGTCAATATGTGGTTACTATTAATTATTTTAGGCGCAATTACATACTATCTCGTCAAGAAAACCGTTGCTCCCATTACTCGCACTCCCATCTGGATTATTTGGTTAGTGATGATGATGCCGGCGGTTGTTTGGACGGTGTGGTATGAACTCAATGGAGAAGATCAACAAATTCCTCTGCTTTGGATTATCGTCCCTTTAGTTATTTGTTTTACTCTCTATGTCTGGTTAATTGGACTCGGTAAAATTCCCTCCTCTGAGCAACCTAAAGAACCGATTCAAGACTCACCCCCACCCCTTCAAAACTTAGACAAACCCACCGAAGAAACGGAGACAGTTCGTCCTATCACCGCCACCGAAGAAAAATCTTTACGGGATTGTTTTCCTTGGGGGGTCTATTACCTACAAAATCTAGATTATCGTCCTCAAGCTATTCTCTGTCGAGGCAAACTGCGCACCGCCCCTGAAAAAGCCTATACTTCTATCAAAACAAATATTGAACAAGTGTTTGGCGATCGCTTTTTAATCCTCTTTCAAGAAGGATTACAAGGAAAGCCCTTTTTTGCTTTAGTTCCTAACCCTTGGTCAAAAAAGGACACCCAAGACAATCAAAGCAAAGAAAAGTTAAAACGTCCTTTATTTGCCCTAGGATTACTATTACTAACCCTATTAACCACCACCCTTGTGGGAACGATTTCCATTGTCGGGGTGGCTCAAGAAACTATCAGCAATGATCCCAGTGTCTTATTACAAGGATTACCCTATAGTTTAGGGTTAATTACTATTTTAGGGGTTCATGAATTCAGTCATTATTTAACGGCTGTTCGCTATAAAATTGCCACGACGTTACCCTATTTTATTCCCATTCCCTTCTTTCTGGGAACCTTTGGGGCATTTATTCAAATGAAATCCCCGACCCCCAATCGTAAAGCTTTATTTGATGTGGGGGTGGCTGGTCCTTTGGGGGGTTTTATTATGACCCTTCCTCTTTTATTATGGGGAATTTCTTTATCGGAAATCGTGCCGATGCCGACGGATGAAAATGCTTCTTTACTAAATATTGAAGCTCTCGATCCTCGATTTTCTTTCCTGTTTGCTATTTTAGTCAAATTGGTTTTAGGCAGTAGTTTTATGGCAGGAAAAGCACTTCATCTTCATCCTTTAGCCGTGGCTGGTTATATCGGATTAATTGTCACCGCACTTAATTTAATGCCCGTAGGACAATTAGATGGAGGTCATATTGTTCATGCTATGTTTGGACAAAGAACGGCGGTGATTGTCGGTCAAGTGACTCGGATTTTTATGTTAGTCTTAGCCATGATTCGGCCAGAATTTTTAATTTGGGCAATTTTGTTATTTTTAATGCCGATTATGGATCAACCTGCTCTTAATGATGTGACCGAATTAGATGACGTACGGGATTTTGTGGGTTTATTTTCTTTGACCTTATTAATACTTATTTTATTACCTGTCCCTGGTGCTATTAGTCATTTATTACAGATTTAACAGGGGAAATCAGTTCATTTTTCCTGCTCAAGAATTCTCTTTTGTTCTTTGGGAGATAGACTAATTCTTGTATCGTTAATGTTAACTTCTGCCTCCTTCAACTAATTAATTACTTTAGATTCAAAGGACTGATAAGTTCCCCCTAATCCTGTCACAATGGTTTTGGTATTAGAAATTAACATTTTTTGATAACTATCTCCCCTTGTTCCTGTTTCTCCTAACCCGTCAGTGTACAGTGGTTGCTCAGCAACCTTGATATTGGCTTCTTTGGCTACCGTTTCAATTAATTGAGGATTGACGGTATTTTCAGTAAAAATAGTCGGAACTTGGGTTTTTTTCACCTCTTTGACCAGTTCACTAACTCGTGAGGCTGTGGGAGACTCTTCTGTACTAAATCCCTCTAAGGCTCCCTCAAAGGTTAAATCATAAGCATTGACATAGTACCCTAATGCGTCGTGGGTTGTCACTAATTTTCGTTGTCCGACAGGAATGGTAGCAATTTGTTCTTTAATCCAATTATGAATTTCGGTTAATTCTTGAGTGATTTGACGCTGATTTGTTTGATACTGTTGCGTATAATTCGGCTGTAAAGTTTCTAATTGTTGGCTAATAACTTGTACTATTTTTATGCCATTATTGGCATTATGCCAAATATGAGGATCGGGAACAGTTTCTGTGACTTGATCTCGGTTTTCTTCATGTTCATGTTGATGTTCATGATCATGTCCATGATCATGTCCATGATCATGTTCTTTTCCCATTAACGGTTGAGAAACAGCTTGTTCATGAACCGCTATTTTCGGAGTAGGATTATTACTGGCTTCGATTAATTTGATTAAGCTGGCATCAAAATTATAACCCCCATATAAGATCAATTGAGCTTGATCAATGGCCTGTCGATCTTCTGGAGTGGGTTGATATACATGAGGATCTACCCCCGGACCCAGTAAACACTGGAGATTAATGGTTTCTTGTGCCAGTTGCTCAGTCAGATCGCACAAGATACTGGTGGTAACCACAACTAAGGGACGATTATCTACAGGAGTTAAAGCCTCTGGTTGGGACGTTGTACAGCTAACTAACCCCATTAATAGGGTGCAAGGAATTAAGGGATGACTTAATTTGAAAAGACTTAACATAAGTTTCTTGATCTACTATGATAATGATAATCATTCTAATCAAAGATTATGTTAGAAGTCCAGCATCTGGGAGTTAACTACCGAGGGGTGGTGGCTGTAGAGAATATCAGCTTTTCTTTAGAGCCTGGGGAAATTGTCGGGATTATTGGGCCAAATGGAGCCGGAAAAAGCTCTTTAATCAAGGGTATCTTAGGATTAGTCCCTCTAGATCGAGGAAAGGTCAGATTTCGGTCTCGTGCTTTATCGAAACAATTGGCACAAGTGGCTTATATTCCCCAAAGAAGCCAGATTGACTGGGATTATCCCATTACTGTGCAGAATGTGGTCATGATGGCCAGAATTCGTCATACGGGTTTATTTAAGTCTATTTCTCGCCAGTCTAAAATCATCGTTCAAGAAGCCTTGATGCGAGTGGGAATGTGGGAATTAAAAGATCGTCCTATTGGAGAGTTATCAGGGGGACAACAACAACGGGTATTTTTAGCCCAAGCATTAGCCCAAGAAGCAGAATTATTCTTATTTGATGAACCCTTTATTGGGGTTGATAAAAAAACTGAAGCGATGCTTTTTGAAGTGTTTGATGAGTTAAAATCATCGGGAAAAATTTTATTAGTAGTCGGCCATGAATTACGGGAAACAGCAAGGGAATATGATCGATTTTTATTGATAAATAAAACCTTAATTGCCAATGGTTCTCCCAGGGAAGTGATTACGGCTGAAAATATTCAAGAAGCCTATGGAGATAATGTTATTTTCTTAAATCGTAATTCTCATCATTTTTCCTCTGGAATCCGTTAACCTAATTATTATCATTTAAACTGAATTAAATTATGATTAATTTATTGCTCGAACCGTTAACCTTTGAATTTATGAGAAATGCCCTAATGATTATTATTTTATTAGGGATTCTTTGTGCTGTAACTGGTAGTTATTTAATTGTCCAAAAGATGGGATTATTAGGAGATGTTATTGCCCATGCGGTGTTGCCAGGATTAGCGATCGCGTTTTATTTAGGGATCGATATTTTTTTAGGGGCATTTATTTCGGGACTCTTAAGTACCTTAGTTATTTCTTGGATTCAATCTCAATCAAAAATTAAAGTTGATGTAGCGATGGCATTAGTTTTTTCTGGTTTTTTAGCGTTAGGAATCATGTTGATTACTCTATTAAAAAGTAAAATTGATCTTCATAGTTTTTTATTTGGTGATATTCTTGGTGTAACCCAAAATGATTTTTTTAGAACTTTAATTATTGTTGTTTTTATTGTAATTTTTGTCAAGCTTTTTTATAAAGAATTATTATTTTATACCTTCAATCCTTTGGGCGCACAAGCGATGGGATTACCTGTTAAATGGATTCATTTAGGGTTAATTTCTGCCATTACTTTAACCATTATTGCTAGTATGCAAGCGGTGGGGGTTGTGTTAGTGGTTTCTTTATTAGTGGGTCCAAGTATTACCGCTTATTTATTGGTAAAAGAACTCCATCAAATGATGTTTCTCGGGGCTATTATTGGCAGTTTAAGTGGCATGATGGGAATTTATCTGAGTTATTACTTAAATGTACCATCAGGGGCAGCCATTGTGTTAGTGGTAACGGGTTTATTTTTATTAGCTTTATTAGTGAGTCCTTCCCAGGGAATTTTAACTCGTCCTGAAGTTATTTATCAAGTTAAAAAACTTTTACAAGGCTTAAAAAATACTTAAAAAGTTATAGAAATACCCCCCTGTAGGATTGTAAAATGATTCAAAGTTTTTATAAGATTTATTGTGATGTTTTAGTTAGGTATTAGTTATGCACTCGTTTACAAAAAAACTATTTTGGACAATTGCTTTATCACCATTATTAATCAGTCAACCTGTTTTTGCTCATGTGATTTGGTTTGAGTCACTCAATAATAATCAATACGAAATTATTTTCGGTCATCCTGAACTTAATCAACCTGAACCTCTTATTTTAGATAAGTTCAAAGAAGCTACAGCCTATGATGAAAATAAAATGGTCATTCCTAGTACAACTATGTTTGAGAATGACCGTTTATTCATTAATACAAATACTTCTGTCGCAGCTTTAACTGCATTTTATGATAATGGTTTTTGGCGACAAAATCCCGATGACACTTTTGATAATATTACTCAAGAAGAAGCAGAAGCAATTAACTACGAAAATGTTTCTCAATTTGTTAAATATGCTAAGGGAATATATCAGTGGAATGATCCCTTATCACAACCTTTTGGCTTACCCATAGAAATCATAGCTTTAGAAAATCCATTTCAGTTACAAGAAGGAGATGATCTGCCTATTCAAGTATTATTCCAAGGAATGTTAATTGATAATCCTTTAGTGGAATATTTAGGGCAGACAATTAGTATTAACGAGGAAGGAATTGCCTTGATTCCGATTGGTGCATCAGGATTACAAGTGATTGAAGCAAGTTATACTGATCCTAACTCTGAAAATCCGACAATTTCTTATGCTGCAACCTTTACCGCACAATCTGTTCCTGAACCACAATCTTTAGGATTATTAATAACAACAATGGCGTTAGGAATTAATCGAGGCTTAAAAAATCGAAAGAAGAAAAAAATGCAATGATTATAATTGGGTTTTAATACTAAATTTCTAACATTTATTATTTAGCCAAATCCTCGACCTCGATAGGATTTGGCTAACAGAAATAATACTCCTTTTTGTCCTCCTATCACTAATTTTTGTCCCGAAGGATGCCATTCTAACTTAGAAAATCCTTCTGAGGTTTCTTGGGAACGTTGGCTTAATTGTTTTGCTTTTTGCCATAATAATAATTGTCCATCTTCTCCCACTGATCCCAATAATAAACTATTCGGTTGAAACCGTGAATCGGTAATCATATCTTCGTGGCCGATTAAACCCCATGATAACCAACCATCTTCATCATTTTCTTCTTTTTTCCAAATAACGATTTCCTCCAAACAAGCAACAGCTAATAAAGGGGCAATTCCTGATTTAATATTAGACCAAGTTACATGACGAATTTTTCCCCCGAACCCTGTCATACGCCAAGGAATTTCCTCTTGCCAACGCCAAACTAAGACCGTATTATCTAAACAACTAGCAGCCAAATAGTCTCCATCCTTTGACCAAGCGATCGCCGTACAAGCAGCCGCCATTTCTACTAAAATCGGGTCATCTTCCCATTGATTAGCGTTCCAAATTTTAACCCCACCATTACCAGCAACTGCTAAATTTTCGCCCGATGGATGCCAACTCATCCCTAACACAGAAGAGGTTTCAAAGGGTAACGTGGTGATAATTTTTTCAGCTAAAACATCCACAATTTGTACATAACGGCCTAAACTAAAAGCGAGTTGATGTTTAGTCGGATGCCACGCTAAATGATCAATCCATTGGCCTTGTTTTCCCCAAGGATTAATTAACTCAATGTGAGGTGTAATTTTCCAGATGCTTACCTTTCCTTCTTGTCCGGCTGCAGCTAAAAATTGACCGTCATGGGAAAATTCTAAGCAATCAATTGATGTTTCTTGAGGAGATAAAATCAAGCTATTTTCTTCAGTTTTGAGATTCCATAATAATACTTCTCCTGCCCCAGAACTAGCTGCTAAATAATCCCCATTTGACCAGGCTAAATCAGTTACATAATCTGAAAGTTGACCCGTCCATTGTAATTCAAATAAAGTGGGTAAATTTGCTTTTAAACCAAACACGCTTTCAACTCCTCTTTTAACTGCATCTCATCTAAATTACGACCAATAAACACTAATTCATTTCTACGAATTTCTTCAGGTTTCCAAAGGCGATCAGGTTTAGCGTTTAACAACATATGAACCCCTTGTAAAACTAATCTTTCATTCATCCCTGCAATATTAAGAATTCCCTTCATTCTAAAGATATCTTGCCCTTGAGTTCTTAATAAATTACTGATCCAATTACTGACTTTTTCCATATCTAATTGTCCTGATTCTACAAAAGCAACAGAATAGACAGAATTATCATGTTCATGGGCATCTTCTGATAGAAAATTAGGATCAATTTCTAGGGCATAGTCTAAATTAAAAGCTTGAACCCCTAACAAGTAATTCATGGCAATTTCAGTATTTTGGGTTTGATATATTTTCGCCATTCGATTAATTTCTCGAAGTTTTTTCTCTAATTTATTGAGTTCTTCTGAGGTTACTAAATCAATTTTATTGAGCAAAATAATATCAGCAAACGCTATCTGTTCTTGCGCTTCATCTGCATCCCAATGCTGTTCTATATGTTTCGCATCAATCACAGTTACAACGGCATCTAATTGTATTTTATCCCTCATATCTTCATCCACAAAAAAGGTTTGAATGACTGGGGCAGGATCAGCCAAACCGGTGGTTTCAATGACAAGATGATCAAATTTATTCCGTCGTTTCATCAAATTACTAATAATCCGAATTAAATCCCCTCGAACAGTACAACAAATACAGCCATTGTTCATTTCAAAGATTTCTTCATCAGCATTAATAACTAATTGATGATCAATGCCAACTTCTCCAAATTCATTAACAATAACTGCTACTTTTTTACCGTGTTCATGGGTGAGAATACGATTTAAGAGGGTGGTTTTGCCTGCCCCTAGGTATCCTGTTAAAACCGTTACGGGGACAGTGTTTAACCCTTCTACAGCTACCATCTTTTTTCTCCTTTATCTAAAATGATAATCATTTTCACTATTTTAGCGCAACATTCAAGAATAATAATCATTCTCAAAAATTGTTTAAGGCTGTAACATTAACGCCACTTCCTTGGCAAAATAGGTCAAAATCAAATCAGCCCCGGCTCGTTTCATACTGGTTAAGGTTTCGAGGATCACTTTTTTCTCATCAATCCAACCTTGTTGACCAGCAGCCTTAATCATGGCATATTCTCCACTCACATTATAGGCAACCACCGGCAAATGAGTATAGTCTCGTACCCGACGAATAATATCTAAATAGGCTAAAGCCGGTTTAATCATCAGTAAATCTGCCCCTTCTTTAATATCTAAAGCAATTTCTTTAATCGCTTCTCTACTATTGGCAATATCCATCTGATAAGTCTGTTTATCGCCAAATTTGGGGGCTGAAGCTAAAGCATCCCGAAACGGGCCATAATAAGCAGAGGCGTATTTTGCAGAATAGGCAAGAATTCCTACATTGATCCAGCCCTCAGCGTCTAAAGCCCTGCGAATTGCCCCGATTCTACCATCCATCATATCAGAAGGTGCTACTAAATCCGCTCCGGCTTCGGCATGGGATAAAGCCATTTTGACTAATACTTCAACCGTTTCATCATTGAGAATTTGCCCATTTTCCACAATTCCATCATGGCCATAGGGAGAATAGGGATCTAAAGCAACATCAGTAATCACCATTAATTGAGGAATTGCTTGTTTAATGGCTTTAACCGTGCGTTGAACTAGCCCATTAGGATTATAGCTTTCTGTTCCTTGATTATCCTTCTTTTCATCAGCAATAAGGGGAAATAAGGCGATTCCCTGAATCCCTAAATTAACCACATCTTGTAACTCTTTGAGCAATAAATCAAGAGAATAACGGTAGCATTGGGGCATAGAAGGGATTTCTTGCTTTATATTATCCCCTTCCATCACAAATACGGGATAAATCAGGTCATTAACTGTTAATTCTGTTTCTTTTACCAAACGACGTAAGGCTTCAGTACGACGTAAACGACGGGGACGATGGATGAGGGGGTGAGGTGCAACCATAGTTTGCTTTTAGAAATGATAATCATTATTATATTGACAAAAGCATCAAAATGAAATGATAATCATTATCATAAAAGTAAAGAAATATTAAAAGAATGACAGTAAAAGCGTTACCGAAACAAATAGATATAGGGATTATCGGGGCTGGACCGCAAGCTTTAACGTTAGTCACGCATATTTTGCAGAAAAAGGCCAAATTTCGCCGTCGTATGGTGGTTTTAGACCCTAGTGGCAGTTGGTTAAGTCAATGGCGACATCAGTTTGCTGCCCAAAACATACCCCATTTAAGATCCCCGGCGGTACATCATCCCCATCCTAACCCCTATCAATTGAGAAAATTTGCCGAACATCGTTCACAAGAATTATTTGCCCCTTATGACTTACCAGGGACAAATTTATTTAATGATTTTTGTGAGGATCTTGTTAAAAATTGGCAGTTAGAAAATTTAGTTTATTCTGATAAAGTTACTGGAATTTTGCCGATCAAAGTTCGCTCATCTAATGGATTTCAATTAATTTTAGAAAGTGGTAATCAATTAATTGTTCGTCGAGTTATTTTAGCGACAGGAGGCGGAATTCCTCAATTTCCTAAGTGGGTAAATGAAATTAAAACACCCTATCCTCAAGATAGATTATTACATTCTCAGCAGATAGATTTAAGAACAGTCAAATTAAAAAATAAACGAATTTTAATTATTGGTGGAGGCTTAACTTCTGGACATTTAGCAGTGGGGGCAATTGAGCAAGGGGCTAAGGTTATTTTAATGGCAAGACGACAGTTAAAAGAAAAATTATTTGACGCTGATCCAGGTTGGTTAGGACCGAAATATTTAAAGGATTTTTATTTAGAATTGGACTGGGAAAAGCGATGGAAACTGATTCATCAAGCCAGAGATGGGGGATCAATGACTCCTGCTATGATGTTAAAATTAAGACGGATGACAAGGGATAAACCTTTAACCCTTGAAGAAAATTGTCAAGTGATTAAAGCTGATTGGAAAGATAATCAATGGCAAATAAAATGTCAAGATGAAAAACATTTTTCTTGTGATCAAATTTGGTTAGCCACAGGAACACAATTTAGGGTTAATGAGCATCCTTTGTTAACTGATATCCAGAAAAATTATCCCATTCCATTAATTAATGGATTGCCTGTTTTAGATCAATATTTACGTTGGCCATCCTTAGAATTATTTATGATGGGAGGTTTATCTGCTTTACAACTTGGTCCCGTTGCCCGTAATTTAGCAGGGGCCATTAAAGGGAGTCAACGCATTGCTGAAGCTTTAGTTAAGCCAAGTTTAGCTATTTCTTGATTTATAGAAAATTTTTGATGTTTTCTGTTACTAATTCGGAAAACTCTTCAGAGATTCCTAGGGTTCCCGGTAACGAAACAGTTTTAACTTGATCAATTGTGTTAATCGCTTCCATTTCTTGTTTAGAATAGGGGGGAGATTGTTCAGCAATAATGGTTAAAATAGGTTGAGATAAAGATTCAATTAAACTGAGAAAATCTTCCCTAGTTTCTATGGGGTCTAATGTTCCTGTGACAAAAGCAACCGGCGCAAATCTAGCCCCTTTTTGTTGGGTAATATTGCGTTTATTACTAATAAATTCATCGGTTAATTTTGTACTATCAGTATAAACATGACGGCGATACATGAACTTAAGAAAACCAGGGGTTGTATTTAGATAATAAAGAAACTGTCCAATAATAGGGGTTCTGACTAAATTTTTTATTGAGTTTCTGATACTTTGGGGGACTCCCATTACCCTTAAAGGGCCGCGCCAAGTTGGGGCAATTAAAATCAGTTTACTAACCGTTTCAGGAGCAATTTTTGCTAATTCTAAAGCATAACCAACCGTATGACCCGCAGCAATAATAATCACAGGTTGTTGAAACGTGGCGTTAACAAAATCTTTAAGTAATTGATGGTAAAGTTGAGGATTATAATCTAAAGCTGGCCGTTGAGAGTCCCCAAATCCTAACCAGTCTAACAAATAAACTTGATATTGTTGGGCTAATAATTGAGCAATTCCTGCCATTTCTGTGCGACTTGAAACGGTACTAAAAGCAGGTAAGAGTAAAATAGGATTTCCTTGACCTAATGTTTCATAAGTCACTTGAAACTGTTCATTTTGCCAATGCCAAGTATATTGATTGATAGTTCCTTGCGTATTGATTTTTGAGGCTTGAATCGTATTCATAAACATTAGTTATTGTCAACTGTTTGTAACAAATATTAAAGAAAATAATCGGTTATTATTGATCTGATGAGCTAATAACCAATGATGGCAATTATAACAAAGTTTCTATCAAGATAGGGTGGGCAGTGTTGACTTTTATTTTAGAACTTTTGTGACGGTTTTGTTAAGAAAGTAACCATAAATCTGTTGAAAGAAAGAGGATCAATATTTTGATGTGGGATAAGATTCCCAAAGAAGCACTCAACAAAACATTTAAAAGTGAATAAAAGTTGATAGCAATTTTTGAGGAAAAACAATGTATTTCCAGCAATTTTATTTAGAAAGTCTCGGTCATGCCTCCTATTTCATTGGCTCAGAAAAAACCGGTGAAGCCTTGGTATTAGACGTAAGAAGAGATGTAGACATTTACTTTGAAGCAGCTCGTTCTCAGGGGATGCAAGTTAAATATGCTGCCGATACCCATCAACATAACGACTATCTGAGTGGCATTTGTGAGTTGCCCGAACGTGGAGAAGTGCAGTTAATCGGGAGTGGGCGTGCCAATTTAGGTTATAAGGTGCGTTCGATGGGGATGGCGATCGCTTAGAAATGGGAGAAGTGGTCTTTGAAGTCTTGCATACCCCCGGTCACACCCCCGAACACATTAGTTTATTGGTCCGCGATCGCTCTCGTGGTGAAGAACCGGTCATGTTGCTTTCTGGAGGGGCATTGCTAGTGGATGATGTGGGGCGACCTGACTTATTAGGGTCTGCTGAGGATATTCAAAGCCACGCCAGTCAACTGTGCCAGACACTACAAGGCAAAATCCTCAATCTACCGGATTACGTGCAGGTTTATCCGACTCATGTGGCTGGTTCCCTTTGTGGGGGCAGTATTGGCAGTCGTCTATCGACGACCATTGGTTACGAACGACGGATGAATCAGATGTTAGCGAGTATTGCCTCTAAAGACGAGTTTGTTGAGCAATGTATTAATTTAGAGCAACTTCCTGCCGTTCCGCCCTATTGGTCACGGATGCGAAAACAGAATCAGCAAGGGCCACCCTTATTGGGAGTCCTCGTTAATCCTCCGGCCTTAGATGTCGAGCAATTTAATCGCTTGCGTTCTCAAGGGATGATTGTTTTAGATTGTCGTTCCCCAGAAGCTTTTGCCAGTCACATTCCTGGCGCGCTCAACGTTTACCATAGTTCGTCTTTTGCCACTTGGGCCGGTACCATTTTGCCTCCCGATGTGCCGATCATTTTAGTGCTAGAGAAAGCAACTGACCTTTGGGATATCTGTTGGCAGTTACTCCGTATTGGTTACGACTTGCCAAAAGGCTGGTTAGCAGGGGGTATGAAAGCCTGGCGGACTGCAGCCAAAGAACTGGAATTTATGCCTTTAATGAGTGTGCGAGATTTGAGTCGGCAGCGTGAGGAGCTATTTGTACTAGATGTCCGTCAAAAAACCGAATGGCGAACCGGACATATTAAAGGAGCAACCCATATTACAGGGGCAGCATTACCCGAAAGATATCAAGAAGTCCCCAGAGAAAAAACTGTGGCGGTTGTTTGCGGCAGTGGTTATCGTTCCTCCGTAAGTGCAAGTTTGCTTAAACACAAAGGATACAACAATGTGGTTAATGTCTTAGGGGGAATGGCTGCCTGGAAAAACGCTGGCTTAGAGACAGTTAAGGAAGAAACTTAGGACTTAAAACCATAATGGGTAGAATATAAGCTCATATCTTGCACGCCTTACAGAAAAACTCAACAACAAAACAAAGAAAATCAATCCTGTTCCCCGTTCTCCTGCCCCCTAACCCCCCTGCCCCCCTTATAAAGGGGGGTGTGGGGGGTGTGGGGGGTGTGGGGGGTGTGGGGGGTGTGGGGGTGTGGGGGGTGTGGGGGGTGTGGGGAAGGTGCAAGATGTGAGTTAAGGTTTAAGGACAACTTTAATACAATTATCTTTCTTATCCCGAAAAATTTTATAAGCGTCGGGTGCTTCTTCTAAGGACAAACGATGAGTAATGACAAAGGTTGGATCAATGTCACCCTTTTCGATACGTTCTAATAAAGGAAGCAAATATTTATGAACATGAGTTTGGCCCGAACGCATGGTTAATCCTTTGTTAACAAAAGCTCCCATGGGCATTTTATCGATAAATCCCCCATAAACTCCAGGAACTGACACTTTGCCCCCTTTTCGACAAGCTGCGATCGCCTGTCTTAGCACCAGAGGTCGTCCTGTTTCCATGCGAATGGCTTGTTTAACTGTGTCGTACATCGCCATAACCCCGGTACCGTGGGCTTCCATCCCCACTGCATCAATGCAACAATCAGGGCCTCGTCCCCCGGTCATTTCCTTGAGGGCAACACCGGCATCCATTTCTTCATAATTGAGAATTTCAGCCCCACCGGCCTCAGCCAGTGCTAAACGTTCGGGAATGCGGTCAATGGCAATCACCCGTTCTGCCCCTAACATCAGTGCGCTACGGATGGCAAACTGACCCACCGGGCCACATCCCCAAACCGCGACAATTTCCCCTGGTTGAATATCACAGTTTTCGGCAGCCATATAACCCGTAGGGAAAATATCCGTTAAAAAGAGAACTTGTTCATCACTTAAACTTTCTGGCACTTTGAGGGGGCCCACATCAGCAAAGGGAACTCTAACATATTCTGCTTGTCCCCCGGCGTAACCCCCTAAGAGGTGGGAGTAACCAAATAATCCAGAAGGAGAATGACCATAGAATTTTTCGGCCATCCAAGCATTGGGATTAGAATTATCGCACAACGACCATAGATCACGGTTACAGAAGAAACAGTTACCGCAAGAAATGGTAAAAGGAACCACCACCCGATCGCCTTTTTTCAAATTCTTGACCTCTGGGCCGGTTTCGACCACTTCCCCCATAAATTCATGGCCGAGGATATCCCCTGACTGCATGGTAGGAATATAGCCATCATACAGATGTAAATCAGAACCACAAATGGCAGTAGAGGTAACTTTAATAATGGCATCACGGGGATTCAAAATTTTGGGGTCTGGAACATTATCAACCCGAACATCTTGGCTTCCGTGCCAGCATACGGCTTTCATGGTAAATTCTCCTAGTGTTTATTAATTTTCTGAAAAAAAAGCAAGAGGCATAGAAACTTCTTAATTTGTCCTATTTTTATCTCCCCTGCTCCCTTCCTCGCGCGTTCCCTTGCGCCGTAAGACGGCGCGGGGTCGCTCGTCTCCGGAGCTCCCCTGCAATCCCAACTTAGGATGTTTGCGATCTACTGAGTATTGCTATTCCTCGGTATAACGTTTTAAAGTTGGATTTTTCTCAGTTTTCTGGTCAATGGGTGCCGTGTTTGATGAAGTTCCGGGTAATTCGTCCCTAAGGGTTTTCATCTTACTTTTACTACTTTTTTTCGGTTGTGGTGAATTTTTGCCATCTTTTAAAACGGCTGATTCAACGCCACCGGGTAAATTTTCGATACCGACAGAATTACGAGTTTGATTAACAGTTTTATTTTGACTAGAGTTAACTGCGTGAGCCACTTGAATCGGATAAATAGCAAGGCTACACAGTAAAACAACAGTGATTATGCCAACTTTTAACCAACGTTGAAATAAATTGTTTTTCAAAAAAACAAGAAACGGGGGGTTACTTTTTGTTTGATTAGGGTTTAAATGAGGAAAAAGTAAACTAACAATCTTATACATAATGATTCGCTCCAAAATTTTAGACAATAAGTTTAATTTCCTTGAGGTTGTCCCTCAATGGTTGCAATTTCTCCCGCTTCCATTAACTGTTTAAAGCGGTTAAGTTCATCTCCAATTTGTTGTTCAGGTTCTTCTCCAAACAGTTTGGCGATCGCTGCTGAGATCGCACCCCCAGGAGGCTGATATTCCATCACCACTTTGACCTCGGTTCCTCGTCCACCGGTTGCTGGTTGAAAGCGGACAAAGCCAGAATTTTCGATGTTTGCCCCTTCATCCGATGTCCAAGCAATAAGATGATTGGGTTCATCGTTGATAACGATGGCATCCCATTCAATCGTTTCATTAAGGGGGGCGTTAGCGACCCAATGGGAATGACGTTCATCTTTGACCACAACGGATTGTAGATGAGTCATAAAACGGGGTAAATTTGCAAAGTTACGCCAAAAATGATACAAATCTTCGGCAGAGCGGTTAATCGTTACCGTTTTTTCCACACGAATAGCATGATCAAGCCCGATCGCATCTTCTACCTGCTTCAAGGTGCTTTTTTTCTGGACTCCTTGATAAACTAAGCCACCTCCGGCCACGGCGGTTAAAATGCCTTTTAGCGATCGCTGTTGCAAACCAGCGAGAACCAACGCACCACCGCCAATAATTGAAGTCCACCGTTCTAAGTCTGTAGCCTGTTGCTCAGTGGAAGTCTGGGTACTCAAAGACTTTTCCATATTGACGACTCCTCCTAGGAGTGGTTTTTGCTATGTAGTCACATTAACAGGCACACAGAAGCTCTTCTTCTCTCTAAGGAAAGAAACTTGATCGCAATTTTGTAGGTTGGGTTGAAGTATGAAACCCAACAATATTAAGGACTTTTCATTAAACGTCAAGGAGTCAAAAAATTAACATTTTCTTGGAGTAACTTTCAAATACAAGGAAAATGGTCAGGTAAAATGACAATGACTATATAACATGAATCTCGTAATAAATATAGTGCTACGCACGCTTGGAATAGGCAAGGGTTCTCCCCCTCACAAAAGGGGCAGTTAGAGGGGGTGGCAATGGTTGATTAGATAACAGTTTCAACGTTAACAAATATCCTAAGCTTTTTTGGACTGCCATATAACGATAATCAAGCTATGAGTTGGGTTTCGTTCCTCTACCCAACCTACATACTATCATTTAGAGAAAAATCTACGAAAAACATTGCCTACCTTAACCCCTTTATGCTAAACACTGATTAAGTTTTTCTCTCAGCATTTTCCCATCTAAATTACGTCCAATTAATACTAATTGATTACGAGGTGTCGTTTTCCAGTCATCAGCATTCATCGTATAACGTTTTCCGCTAAGTTGAAAAATATGGCGTAATTGACTTTCTTGAAACCATAATATTCCTTTTGCCCGAAAAACATTAGTGGTCAAATCATCGAGAAAAAAGGTTTGAAATTTCTCTACAATAAAAGGGCGATCGCTTTCAAAAGCAATAGAAACAAATCCATCTATGGTTAAATGATCAGAATGGTGATGGTGATGATCATGATCATGTTCGTGATCATGGTGATGATGATGTTCAGTGGTGTCTTCTATCCTAAAATTTTCAGCATGATTAACATCAATATCGAGAATTAAAGGAAGAGGAACTTGTGTATATTGACTATGAATAATTCTCGCCCCTGACTTAATTTGATTAATATCTGTTTCTAATTGTTTAACTTTTTCATCTGAGACTAAATCGGTTTTATTGAGCAGAATAATATCACCATAAGTAATCTGACGTAATGCAGCTTCACTTTGAAAATGTTCAG
>NZ_PRLH01000001.1 GCF_003013815.1 Cyanothece sp. BG0011
CTTACTCCCAAAAAATTGGTCGTTAAGATGACCTCTTATGAAAAATTCTCTCGTTATCTTCTTATCACTAATTTTTCTTTAAACTTTGTAATTGCTGAAGCAACACATCAATTTCAGCTTGTAGATGTAAATATTTGACTTGTTGCACCACTGGATAAGCTTTGGTTACTTTCATCATCTGATTATCTTTATCTTTCACCCCGAATGATTTTTTATTGGAACGGTTAGAGGTAATTTCAGAAGGTTCGGAAGATGAACGAGATAAAATTTGAGTTGTCATAGATTTATTAAGTATATTTACTTATCTTAGTTTGTTCTGCGATGCACATTATAACCAATCTTCGCGATCGTGTATAGTGCATTACGTTAAATTTTGTCACTATGGTGATCTGCTTACTGTTGTCTGTGATACACAGTCATTAAATTTCCTTGAGCATTATAGACTTCAATAGACTTACCGGTTTGATTACTAATTTTTTGTAAGCGATGTTCAAAGGTAGAAAGATGATTTAATAATTCGACTTGAATTTGTAAATTGCCTTGTGCTTTTGCTTGTAACGCTGTCATCCATACCTGTTCTAAATACTGAGATTCTAGTTTCATTTTTATTAATTCTTCTGTTATTTCATAGTCACATATTTTCTGTTTAAGGGTACACATAGCATTTAATTCTGATGTAACTGTTTTTGATTGTGTTATTTCATTTAATTTCTTGATAGCTTGATTTAAGGATAAATTATAGGTTGAAATGAAGGGTTGAACTTGATTCCCTGTGAAAGTATTTTGAGGCAATTTTTTGATATAAACGACAGCCATATTCCAATAGTTAACAGCTTGTGACCATTGATTATTTTTTTCTGCTTGTTGTGCTAAATTAGCATAATTTTTTGCTTTTTCATACATCTTAACTGATATTTCTTCTTGTTTTTTTCGTCTTTCTATTCTTTTTTGGTTAGATAAATAGGTTTTTAATAGAAGACGAGAAGATTGATAAAAGCTGGTATTGGGTTGTATTTCCTGTAATCGTTTTATGGCGGTTGACCAAGTATTATAAACTAATTGCAAATCAGATAATCTATCAGCAGTATTTTCTCTTTTTTGAGCTAATAAAGCGGCTTTTTTAGCTTGTTGCAAACTTTTTTGTGCTTGCTTTTCTGAAGCAAGTTGATTGTTAATATCTTCTAGCATTTTTGAAAATTTTTGATAATCTCTATTTTTAATTTCATCTAAAAACTCATCATTTTTAAGGGTTTCAATACTTTTAAGCCCTGTTTTTATTTCTTGTCTCACTCTTTCTAATTTAGCCATAGATAAAGCGGATTCTTTGGGCAAAGAAATTAATTTTTCTATTTTTTCTCTAGTAGAAGTTAATAATAATATATTGTTTAGTTTCTGTTGATATTCCTCTTTTAATCGAGAAGAAGGTTGATAATAATCTGACCAAAAAGGGATGGGTTTCAATAAGTCAATGGCTAATTCTAATTTTTCTTGAGCTATCTTTAAATCTGAACTATACCCATTATTTATTAATAACATTTCAGTCTGATCGGAGAGTTCTTGCGCTTGCTTAATTTCTGAACATTCACTAAAAATACAGGGACGAGTTAAGCCATAAATAAGAGTTAAAAGGGTAAAAGTTCCTAAACTTCCACCCATGACTAACCATGATAATTGATTGGATTTAAAGTTGCTATAGAGAGACTTAATCAATCCTCGATGCCAGTTAAGGATTAAATTTCTATAATTTTTAATCAAAATTCTTTTATCTTTATCGAATAATTCCCAAGCTAAAATCTCTAATAAATTAGGTTTTTTTTCTTTTTCTAAAAAACAATATTCTCCATTGATATAATAATAAATTTCAATAAAATAAGCTTGGGATAAATTCTCTTGTTTTAAAACATTGTATAACAACCCTTCAATTGTTTCTAAATGGAGAGAATAAGAGTAAGGAAAATCCACTAAAATTAGTAAAACTTCCCCTAAAAAACAATTGATTGATAAAGGAATAGTCCCTAAATTAGATTTTTCTAAGTGCTTTTCTAATAGTATTTCTAAAGACCTTAATCTTGTTGTATTCGGGATAGTCTTTCGACTGATTATACCTTCTCTATTATCGAGCATAACATCTCGTAAATTGGGCTGTTCACCTAAGTCTAAAAAACAATATTTATCATCAATAAAATAATAAATTTCAATAAAATAAGCTTGGGATAAATTCTCTTGTTTTAAAACATTGTATAACAACCCTTCAATTTTTTCTAAATTAAGAGCATCATGGTTAGAAGATTCCACTAAAATCAGTAAAACTTCCCCTAAAAAACAATTGATGGATAAGGGAATAGTCCCTAAACTAGAGTTTTCTAAGTGCTTTTCTAATAGTATTTCTAAAGACCTTAATCTTGTTGTATTCGGGATAGTATTCATTAAAATCACCACTCCTCTGTCATAGATTGTCCCATATTGCCATATTTATCACCGCTTCGCTTCTCGATGTTTTTGTTAACCTCTTGTTAAATACCGTTAAGCGTCAGGAACAAACCCCTTAAAATCTGTTCTCAATAACTATAAGTGACAAGGAGTAACCCAAAAATGCTTTATCTTCTCGATTTTCAGGTAGAGTATGGCCCAGCAATGACACAGAAGGATTTGTTTTCTGTGTGGTCAAAAGAAGCAGAAGCAGCCTTAAACGCAAAAAAAGCCGGTGTAGTAGTCGATTTATGGAAATGTGTCGGAGAACGACGGGTTATTGCCATTGTTAACGTAGAATCTCCCGATATGCTCGATCAAATTTTGTTTACTTTACCCATTATGAAAGCCATGGGGCAATATGTTAATGTTAAAGTCACCTCATTGCGTCGTTACGAAGACTTTGCTAACGATGTTAATCAATGGTTACAAGAGTAGGCAATAAATATAATAAAATCAAAATGTATCTGAGTTAAATTATCTCAGTTGTCATTATCATTCATTACAATGCAATATGAAATCCGATATAAACCAGCTTTTGCTGCTATCTTTGTCACCTTAGCACCGGGTGAAAGTATTATAGCCGAAGCTGGAGCCATGGCCAGTATGGATGGTCGTTTATCCATGAAAACAAAGCTATCTGGTGGGTTTTTTGCAGCTATATTACGAAAATTTTTAGGGGGCGAATCCCTATTTGTCAATGTCTTCAAAAATCAAACATCTCAACCCTTAACCCTCGTTTTAACCCAATCAATTATAGGAGACGTTGAATCGGTTGATTTAAGAGGCGATGAAATCTGTTTTCAACCCGGTGCATACATTGCCAGTAGTCCTAAAATTAACTTAGGGGTACGGTGGGCTGGTTTTGCCAGTTGGTTTGCAGGAGAAGGGTTATTTAAGTTAAAAGTCAGTGGTCACGGAACCGTCTTTTTTGGAGCTTATGGCGGTATCAGTAAACAAACCATTACAGGGGAATTTATTGTCGATAATAGTCATTTAGTGGCCTATAGTCCTGGAATTAAGATGGGTATTGGCTTATCCGGCGGATTAATTAGTTCTGTTACCTCTGGAGAAGGATTAGTCAACCGTTTAAAAGGAAATGGCGTGATTTATCTACAATCTCGTAGTGTGAGTGGTTTAGTGGGATTTTTACGGCCTAAAGTGAAATAATGGATATTCAATTAATACATCAACCCGATAGTGCGATCGCAAAAATTATCCTAAATGCAGGAGAAGAAATTGTTGCTCAAGCCGGCGCAATGGTGGCCATGAGTGGCTTTATCAACACCAGTACCACCCTCAGACAAGGCAAAGGCGGCGGCATTATGGGAGGGTTTAAACGAATGTTAGGGGGGGAATCTCTCTTTTTAAGTGTGTTTCGTTCCCCCACTGCAGACGGGGAGGTATTTCTTGCCCCTAGATTGATGGGTGATATCTTAGTGTATGAGATGCAAGGTCAAGAATTAGTGGTACAAGCCGCTTCTTATTTAGCTTCTGCTAATGATGTAGACCTTGATTTAGGGTTTCAAGGAATGAAATCTTTGTTTTCTGGGGAATCAATTTTTTGGCTGAGTGTCACAGGATATGGACCCGTCATTTTAACTTCGTTTGGCGGTATTTATGAAATTGAAGTGGACGGGGATTATGTGGTAGATACCGGTCATATTGTGGCGTTTGAGAGAAGTTTAGATTTTCGCATTGATAAAGCTAATACCAGTTGGTTAGGGGCGTTTTTTGGCGGTGAAGGATTTATTTGTCGTTTTCGCGGGCAAGGTAAAGTCTATTGTCAAACCCATAACCCTGGTAGTTTTGGGTCTATTGTTGGTTCTCAGTTACCACCTAGATAACTTGAGCACCGGAGAAGGGAGAAGGGAGCGCCGGAGAAGGGAGCGGAGGGAGCAGAGGAAGATTAAAACTATTGCCTATTGCCTTTCGCGTAGCGGTATAGTTCTTTATTATTTCAGGTAAAAATTAGATGTCAAACATTGCTTATCAAATTGAACATTCTCCAGCTTATGCTTCATTAATTCTTGATTTGCGTCCTCAGCAAACGGTTTTAGTTGAAGCTTCGGCTATGGCTGCGATGGATACTTCTATCAAAATGAAATCTAAGGTAAAAGGCGGATTAATGAAAGGGTTAGGCCGAATGTTAGGGGGAGAATCCCTTTTTATTAATCAATTTACCGCCGAAAATAATTCAGGAAGACTTTATGTTTCTCCTGGGGTTCCTGGAGATATTCAACACTATTCTCTAGAAAGTCGTTGCGGTTTATTAGTTCAATCATCGGGGTTTGTTGCTTGTAGCGATACCGTAGAAATGGATACTCAGTTTCAAGGGTTTAAAGGGTTTTTTAGTGGAGAATCTTTATTTTTATTAAGGGCAACCGGACGGGGGGATTTTTGGTTTAGTTCCTATGGGGCTATTTTAGAAGTTCCTGTTAAGAATAATTATGTAGTTGATACCAGTTATGTCGTCGCATTTGAAGATACTTTAAACTATAATGTAGAAATGATTGGGGGTTTATCTTTTAGAAATTTACAAACAGGGATTTTAGGCGGTGAAGGGTTAGTTTGTCGCTTTAGTGGTCAAGGTCGTTTATGGATTCAAAGTCGTGCTATTTATCCTTTATTAAACTTTTTACGTCCTTTTCGACCAACAAAAAGTAGTGATTAAATTGACAATTATATCCTCTTCTCAAAAGTTATTACAGACTTAAGTATTCATTGCGAGGGGTAATATAAATAGTCAGCATTAAATTTTACTGACAATCCCCTAACTCTGTTTCTTCAATTAATAACTGTTTAATAAGGTTTATTATGTATTATATTTGTATTTTTAATAATAACTTTTTTGAGCCATTTTTCTAAAAAAAGTAACCTAGACTACCAAATACCCTAAAAACTGTATCATTTTGATACATGATTATGTTCGATAATTTTCCATTCAGAAACGAGATCATGGGGTTGACAGACCGTACTACTTTTTTATATAATTTTCTACAGTGTTAGGTGTATGGGTAAAAAATATGTCTGCCTATAAAGTCTTTTCAGGTGGGTTAGACAGTGATTGAGTGAACAGTAACTAACGACTAAGTATTTTAACCTAAACATAGGTGTTGATTAATCATGGTGGTCAAGACGGTGGATAAACTTAAGGAGTTATATGAAATTGATGATTATCTGTGGATAGAAGAAACGGTTAAATTATTGAAAGGGAAACGGTTTGAGGAATTAGATTTAGATAATTTAATTGAGGAGTTAGAGGACTTGGGGAGTGAAAAACGGCATAAGGTAGAAAGCTTATTAAAGCAGATAATTTGTCATTTATTATTATTAGAGTATTGGGATACAGAATATGAAAGAAATTATCGACATTGGAGATCAGAAGTTTTCAACTTTCGAGATCAGCTTAATGATCGCATAACCACTAACTTTTATCAGTATCTAGAGGAAAATTTAACAAAAATCTATCAAAAAGCACGTAAATATGTACAACTTAAGTCAGGTTTAGATACGTTTCCTCAAGACTGTCCTTATACGTTACAACAATTATTGGATGAAGATTGGTTGCCCAAGAAATAGCTAGAAACTAGTTATTTCTACGATGTAAAGTCACTTGTTTCAACTCAGTTAAATTAGAAACACCAGCGCAGAAAGTAGCAATTTTCAGGGTTTCTAATAAGATGGAGAACTTATCATAAACCCCTTGAGATTGATGGGTCGCAGCATCTAATAAAGGGGCTGCGCTGCCTACCAAAGTTGCTCCCAAGGCGATCGCTTTAGCTGCATCGATTCCGTTACGAATACCGCCACTGGCAAACACCGGTAACTCTGGCACAGCTTTTCTTACCTGCATCAAAGACATGGCTGTAGGAATGCCCCAACCGGCGAAACAATGGGCAATTTGACGGCGACGAGGATCTGATTGTCGGTGTGCTTCGACTTCACTCCAACTGGTACCACCTGCACCCGCTATATCAATGGCAGACACGCCACAGTCAGCCAAACGACGGGCAACTTTACCACTGATGCCGTTACCCACTTCTTTAGCGATGATGGGGATATCTAATTGAGTGGCGACGGTGGCAATTTTATCATAGAGTCCTTTCCAGTTGCGATCGCCTTCTGCTTGTACTGCTTCTTGGAGGGGGTTGAGATGAAGAATCAAAGCGTCGGCCTCGATCATCTCCACGGCTTTTTTAGCTTCATCGATGCCGTAACCATAATTGAGTTGCACTGCCCCTAAATTAGCCAATAAGAGGATATTTGGGGCAACTTGTCGTATTTTGTAAGTTTTGCCTAAGTCAGGCTGTTCAATGGCTGCCCGTTGGGACCCCACTCCCATGGCAATACCTAGGGCTTGGGCTGCTTCTGCTAAATTTAAGTTAATCTCGTGTGCCGACTGGGTACCGCCGGTCATACTACTAATGAGGAGAGGGGCTTGTAGGGTTTTGCCCCACAGTTGTAAGCTAAGGTCAACCTCATCAAGATCCACGTCAGGAAGGGCATCATGTTCGATGAAAAATTGCTCAAACCCTGTGGTGATGCCTTTCCCTTTCACATCTTGTTCTAGAACAATATTAATATGATCGGCCTTTCGATTTTCGATTAAGGTCGGGGGCATAAGGGAAGATTCATTGACAGAGGGAGACATAGGTGACAGTATGTTATATCGCTTTTTTAGCTTATCTTAGCAAAAAAGAGAAATTGGGTAAGTCTTCACAGGATTAAAAGGTTTCTAAAAACCTTTTACTTAGTATTTGACGATAATTTTAATGATTCCAAAAAGATGAAAATTAGCCAAACAATTGAACAACTCCGTCGACTGACACAAATTAATGTACAGAATAATTGGTTAGGTACTTCAGAAGAAATAGAGATCAACAATATTAATGTTGATAACTTAGACTTAATGATAGGTAATGACAAAGGATATTTAATCTGGGAAGGAGGAAGTCAATTAAAATGGTTAGTGCAAAAATTTATTATTCCTGAAGACTTAGAAAGTTATCCTTTGCAGGGACTTTCCTTGAGATTATCTCTTGTCTGGTGGGCAGAAATAGCGCAAATTTTTGTTAATGGTAAGTTAGTCCAAGAAGGAGATTTATTTGATAGTTTAGCTAGAGTTTTATTAACTGATTTTGCTCAACCAGGACAAGAATTTTTATTGTGTTTACGGTTAATAAGTCCTGGCCATGATATTGGGGCATTAATGAAGTCTCAATTATTATATGAAAGTGATTATAATTCTCTCGACCCTGGTTTTGTTGCTGATGAAATTGCTGTTTTATTTAACTATTTATCAAAGTTTAAACCTGAAACATTAGATTTTGTAGAAGAGACTCTCAATAAGATTGATTGGAATTATGTTCACAATAAAAACAAATTTAATGATGAATTAAATAAAGTAAGAGAACAATTACAACCTCTCAGTAATGAGATTAAACAACGTCATTTTAACATTGTTGGTCATGCTCATTTAGACATGGCTTGGTTATGGACAGTAGACGAAACCTGGGAAGTTGCAGAACGAACCTTTAGGTCAGTGATTAACTTACAACAAGAATTTAATGACCTTACATTTTGTCATACAACCCCCGTTCTTTACGAATGGATCGAAAACAATCGTCCTGAGCTTTTTAAACAGATTCAAGCCTCATATCAAGCAGGTACATGGGAAATTTTAGGAGGGATGTGGGTCGAACCAGAGGTTAATTTAGTGTCAGGAGAATCTATTGTTAGACAGATTTTGTATGGACAAAAATATATCAAAGAAAAATTCGGAAGCATCACAGAAATTGCCTGGCTACCTGATAGTTTTGGATTTTGTTTACAGTTACCGCAACTATTTAAACAAAGTGGAATCAATTATTTTGTTACGGGTAAACTTCACTGGAATAGTACCGTAGAATTCCCTCATGGGGCTTTTTGGTGGCAATCTCTTGATGGCACACAATTATTAACCGTAATGTCTCCCCCCAATGTGGAAGGAGTGATGACAACCCATCCTATTACTATGACTAACTATAGTGTGAAATGGGAACAACAAACGGGGTTAAAAGAAATACTATGGATACCAGGAGTTGGAGATCATGGCGGTGGTCCAACCCGTGACATGATCGAAGTTAGTCAACGCTGGCAGCAGTCTCCTTTTTTCCCAAAAGTTGATTTTACAACGGCTAAAGGTTATCTAGATAAGGTTAAAAATATTGTTGAAAATGGTTTAGAGATTCCTATATGGGAGGATGAACTTTATTTAGATTTACATCGCGGTTATTATACCAGTCACGCTGATCAAAAATATTATAATCGTCGAAGCGAAGAATTATTATATGAAGCGGAGTTATGGTCATCTTTAGCAGCTATGATTGAAGATAAAACAATAGATAATGAAGTAAAAAGTAGGATAGAATTAGCTTGGAAAAAAGTCTTATTTAATCAATTTCATGATATTTTACCAGGAACGGCTATTACCGATGTTTTTGTACAAGCAAATGAAGAGTGGAAAGAAGTTCAAAGTATAGGCAAAAGTATCTTAGAATCTGCCTTAGAAAAAATTATATTATCTATTCAAATTCCTGATATGACTGAGATTGAGGGAAAGCCGATTATTATTTTTAACTCCCTAAACTGGGAGCGATCGCAAATAGTAGAAATTGATAACAATTATGATGTTTATGACTTAGAAAATAATCAATTAATTACTCAAGTTTCCCATAACAATAATTTATTATTTTTAGCTGAAGCCATTCCTTCTATGGGTTATCGTATGTTCTGGCTGTTTCCTTGTGAGAGTAAGAAAAAAGAACCAAAAATATTGCAGCAAAAAGAAACTATTTTAGAAAATGAATATCTGAAAGTAATAATTAATAATACGACAGGAAACATTGATAGTATATATGACAAAAATTATGATACGGAAATTTTAAAAGGAGAAGGAAACCAATTACAAAGCTTTCAAGATCAAGGACAATATTGGGATGCGTGGAATATTGACCCCAATTATAATAATTATTCCTTACCTGATACAAAATTAAAATCCATAGAAACGTTAGAAATAGGACCGTTGCGATGGAAAGTGAGAGTTATTAGGACATTAGGAAAATCAGAGTTTACACAAGATTATATCTTGCAGAAACATTCAGCAATTTTAGAAATTAAAACCAAAGTTAATTGGCAAGAAACCTATGTATTAGTTAAAGCAGCCTTTCCTTTTAACTTAATAGCAGACTATACCAGTTATGAGATTCCTTTTGGAACCATTCAACGAACGAATTTACCCCAAACTTCCTATGAAAAAGCGAAATGGGAAGTGCCGGCTTTACGATGGGCAGATGTAACTGATAATAATAAAAACTATGGAGTTAGCTTGTTAAATGACTGTAAATATGGCTATGATAGTCAAAGCGATCGCTTGAAACTTACCCTACTAAAAAGTCCCCGATGGCCTGACCCCACTTGCGACATTGGACAACATGAATTTACCTATGCTATCTATCCCCATCAAGGGAGTTGGCAAGAAGCAAAAACCGTGCAAAAAGCCCGTGAATTAAATATTCCTTTAAAAGTGGTAATTCCTAACAATAAAATCAATAATCAAGGGACATTACCCCCCATTTTTTCAGGGTTAACCATAGAACCTGATAACTTGATTATCTCTGCATTAAAACCCGTAGAAAATGGAAGTAATGAGTATATTTTGCGCTGCTATGAATGTGAAGGGAAACCCACTAATCTTGAGATCGCAAGTGATTTAAACTTAAGATTAGGTCAAGCAGTTAACTTATTAGAAGAAAAAACCAATGATGATAATAAAATCCAACCTTGGAAAATTGCAAGTTTTGAACTAAAAAAAGAATAGTGTCTGTTTTTTGGTTTTTTTGTACTAGCAATGAGATATTAGTAAACAAATTTTAAATAAAGTTTAAGAAATAATGATGATTTAAGGTATGTTGAAAGTAAAATGTTTATTCTGAACAATATTTTAGGTAATGACTCAAACAAAGCAATTTAAGAGACTCAGTTTACCTTAATTCATTAAATTCGTAGGTGTGAGAATTAATTTCAATGTTGAAATTTTTACTAACGATGACAGTATCTCCGACCATAATCGGTCTGTCTTTTTTGGTTGCCCAAACAGCGATCGCTTCTTCTGATAACAACGAGAACCGAGAAACGGTTTCTTCCATAGAAGCTTTAGAAGTGATTCGTAACCGTCCCCAATTAAAAACCCCCCTGAACCGCGATACGTCTAAACAGTTTCAGGATGTAGGCAGTAGCCCTTCTATGACTCAAGTAACCAGTGTCGGGGAACTACGGGATATTTCCCCCACAGACTGGGCTTATGAAGCCTTACGCAGCTTAGTAGAACGGTATGGTTGTATTGTAGGCTATCCCGATCGCACCTATAGAGGAGATCGAGCTTTAAGTCGTTGGGAGTTTGCAGCCGGTTTAAATGCTTGTCTCAATACCATGGAGCGACTGATCCAGGAAAATGTCGCCGTTTTACGGGAAGATATCGAGAAATTAAAACGGTTGGCACAGGAATTTGAGCAAGAATTAATCGCTTTAGGTGCTAGGGTCAGTAATCTTGAAGAAAGAGTCGCTTTCCTAGAAGAACATCAATTTTCCACCACCACCAAGTTAAACGGAGAAGTCATTATGACCCTCTCCGGTGCGTGGGGAGAAAGGGCCTTAGATTTTCGTGAACAAGACTTATTCAATCAAGGGTTACTCGAAAGACGGCGCATTGATGACAATGGGGTAATTGGTCATCGAAGCCGTTTTAACTTCGATACCAGTTTTACTGGAGAAGACTTACTCAAAACCCGTTTTGAAAGCGGTACCATTGTTAACTGGTCAGACCCCACCGGCACCGAAATGGCCCGTCTTGGCCATGACTCTGAAAGTGGTAGTGATACCTTCATCGATGACGTTTACTATCGCTTCCCCATTGGCAACTTAACCACCTGGGTAGGGGCAAACTCTTTAGATATTGACGATATTTTTGATGTCGGTAACCCCCTCTTATTCGCTGAAGAATCTGGGGGTTTATCCCGTTTCATCCGCTATAACCCCATTACCTTCCGTGGACCAGAAGGAAAAGGTATCGGTATCAACTATGCGTTCAATGATGTCTTCATCCTCAGAGGACTCTATTTAAGTGACACTGCGAATGATCCCTCTCTGGGCAATGGTTTATTCAACGGTAACTATAGTACAGGGGCCCAGTTAGGGGTTTATCCTAGCGATGCTTTCAGTTTCACCTTTACCTATCTTCACTCTTACTTTGCGGCCGGAAATTCTGATATTTCTTCGAGTACCGGTAGTTATGTCGAACCGGATAACCAAACCCCCCAAACCGGTCAAGGGATTGCGAAAGATCCCTTCTTAGGGGCCCCAACCATTCGGGATAGTTATGGTATTACAGGAAACTGGCGTATTAATGAAACCTTTAACTTCTCTGCTTGGGGGGGTTATGCGTTAGCTCGCGCCCAAGGTTTAGATGCTGAGGGAAATAGTCGTAAAGGCTTTGGGTCTGATGTTTGGGCTTGGAGTGCATCTTTATCCATGGTGGATATTGGTAAAGAAGGGGCGGTTTTAAGTATTGCCGGGGGTTCTATTACCAATAGTCGGCGAATTGATGCCCTTACGGGAGATTTAACGGTTCCTGACCAAGATACGCCCTATATTATCGAAACTCAATATCGTTATCCCCTCAACGATAATATTTTGTTGACTCCAGGGGTGTTTGTTATTCTGCAACCGGATGGTAATAACGAAAATAATAGTATTTGGGTGGGTGCTTTACGAACCACATTTACTTTTTAAAAACCTATCTTAGAGATTTCTCCTGTCTACTTTGATATAAGCCAATAACACGAAAATGAACTAACCTTTTAAAGATTAGTTCATTTATTTATTTCTACTGTTTGGACTCATTTATACTAAATCCGATTCTCAAAACCCACTTATAGAGTTCTCGAAAAATCTCTCTCCCTGCTCCCTTTGCTCCGGCGCTCCCTGCTCTCGCAAAAGGGAGGTATGGCAAACGGATTTAGTATTAGTTATAGGTAATGCTTTGTAGCTGCATATTGACAGTATCTAGATAAGCTTGATTACTGATATAGTCAGAAGATAGTCTGCCTTTAGTAATAGCACTTCTCACGATGATTTCTGCATCAATTTTTTGCGAGATTAATGCCTGTTTAAATGCTCCATGACTAGGAATTCCTAAATCAGAAAAATATCCTCGATAAGCCAGTTGTACGAGGTTAACGGGTGTGACTTGAGCAAAACTTTCGTAAGAGGGTTGAAGATTAACTTTAGCCACTTCTTCAGAAGCAATTGCTGGAGTAGCAACGTTTGAAAGAAGAACGACTGAAATGCCACCAAGAATAAGATTTTTCATAGGAATTATTACAGACTATGCTGATGAGTAAGGAGCAGAACGAAAGGATACTTTTTGTCATCAAAGCTTGAAATTAAACTGATAGATATCTTGATTAACTTCAGGATAAATCTTGACAACATCTGAACTAACCATAAATCACATTTTAAAAGGTAGTAGTATAAGTCGTCTTCCCCCAATTAGGTCATACCATTGGAGGACGAGAATAATTGAAAACTCTAATTTCCTGAAAATGGTTGAAAAAAAATTGACAGTTTTTTTCTTTAGAAATCGCTCTAAAAGGGAGTAAGCTGTTGTGCATTTAAACTGGGATAAGTCAAATTATGTATAAAAGCTGTATCCTAACCCATTTTTGCCTTTTGCCTTTTGACTTTTGACTTCTAAAACACATTTAAAATGTGTTTTAGCTTATCTGTTATAATAAAAATGCTATAATTAGCATGAGAAAATTGTGAAACTTCTGGTCGCCGTTGACTGTTCTGATTCTACGCAAAAAGTAGTTAACAAAGCCCAAGAAATGGCTAAGGCTTTGTCAGCAACATTATGGATTATTCATGTTGCCCAACCAGAACCGGATTTTGTGGGTTATGAAACCGGACCCCAAACAGAAAGAGATTATGTTGCTCAAAGATTCCGCACCGAACATTCTCAAATTCAGGAAATAGCTGAAATATTACGCAATCAAGGCATAGAAACAACCGCATTATTAATACAAGGACCAACAGTAGAAACCATTATCACAGAAGCGAAAAAATTAGAAGCAGATATGATTATTATGGGATCTCATGGACGTAACCCCATTTCTGAACTGTTTCTAGGAAGTGTCAGTAAAGGGGTTATTTCACAGTCTAATTGTCCTATTCTAGTGGTTCCCATTCATTAATTAATGCGAACTTAGATGATCATCGGTTACTGACGAAGATAGGCAAAAGGCAAGAGGCAAAAGCGAGTGTCTAATTCGTCGTTGTACGGCGAATGTAAGAGACACTCAAGACAGGCAAGAGTGTTTCATGTTGATGCTAACTCATTCATTATTTTCCACTCAATTTAACCAAGCCAATACCGCCAAAATATAACCCTAACACAGCAGAAGCTAATAACGATTGAGTCAAAGGATCAGTGGAAGGGGTTAAAACTGCCCCTAAAATAACTGCCCCTAAAATGATGACACGCCATCCTTTTAACATCTGGTTTGATGAGACAATGCCTAACTGTCCTAAAATTAATTGAATGACAGGAATTTGAAAGGCAATGCCTGTGCTAAACATTAATAATAAAACAAATTCAAAATAACGATCAATCGACCAAGATTGTTCAACAACATCGGCCCCATAACTAATAAAAAAGTTTAAAGCAGCCGGAATTAAAGCCCAATAAGAAAAGCCAATACCGGCAAAAAATAAAACACCCGAACCCAACACCACCGGGCCTAATAAACGGCGTTCTCGACGGGTTAAACCGGGTAAAACAAACTGAATCACCTGATAAAGAATAAAGGGACTGGCCACTAATATACCGCTATAACCTGCCACCTTAATAGAAACAAAAAAGAACTCCCCAGGGGCCAACTGTAAAAATTCAACTCCTTGTGCCGGAATTTGTAGCCATCTCACTAGGGGTTTGACTATCAGAAAACAGCCGATCATGGCAATCACTACGGCAATTAACGCATAAAAAATACGCATCCGTAGTTCTTCAAGATGATCAAACAATGACATCTCTAGTTCATCGGGTATTTCATCGAGATAAGTGTTGTTTTCAACTTCGGTACGGGGTTGACTATCGGTTTGGGTCATAACATCTCTGCCATGGAGTTGATCATTTCCTATTGTAAGAAAAAATGTTCAACTTCTGCGACTATTGTGGGAGTAAATCAGCCGAAATGAGGCGATCGCGTCCTTGTTCTTTGGCTTTCAATAAAGCTAAATCGGCCTTTTGTAACAAGACTTTAGGGTTTTCTCCATGATTGGGAAAGGCAGAAACCCCTAGAGAAACGGTAATTATTCCTAAAGATTGGTGGCTGTATTGAATATGTAATTGTTTAATACCTAAGCGTAATTGTTCAGCCCTTTCTATAGCATTTTCTAAAGACGCATGGGGTAAAATAATGGTAAATTCTTCTCCTCCAAAACGACAAGCAATATCCGACTGACGGACATTTTCTTGTAAAAATGTGCCAATACTTTTTAAGACCATATCCCCGGCCTCATGACCAAAGGTATCGTTAAACTGTTTAAAATGATCCACATCTAACATAATAATTCCCAAGGGCTTATTTTCTCGAACCACTCGATGTAATTCTCGATCAATAGAAGCATCTAAATAACGACGGTTAAACAGTCCGGTTAAAGGATCTCGGAAGCTTTGATATTGTAGGGTTTCTCTCAGCTTTAAATTAGCTAAAGAAATCGCGATTTGTTTAGATATTGCCTCAGCTAATCGCTTTTGACTGAGGGTTATTGCTTGTTCTGATATTGAATGTAAATAAAGTAATCCTAGGGTGTCTCCTTGTGCCATCATCGGGACACATAAGGTATTACCTAAATTATCATTTTTTTCAATATGTTGACAATATAAATTAGGATAATCAGTCTTTCCTGAATGACAGGTTCCTCGTCTTAAACCCCAACATTGCTCAGGGTTTATCATATTATTAGTATTTAAATTTTCTCCCCAATTTGCTATTAATTCTAGTAAATCATGGGATGGTTTAAGGGTAAATACTGCCCCTGCAAACTCGGGGAATATGGGCTTTAATAAATCGGATAAAGTGGTTTCTGCTTCTGAGATAGATAAACAAGCTTGTAAAAAATCTGTCATTTCTCCTAATAGGATCATTTCTTGAGTCCTAGTTTCTAATTCTTGTACTCTTTCTCCTAATTGTTGGTTGACATTTTTAATGGATAATTCTGTTTCTTTTTTGAGGGTAATGTCAGAGGCAATAGTTAAAATTTGCTTTGATTTTTGTTCAGTATTTCGACTAAAAACTGTTTTTCTAGTTTGTATCCAATGCCAATTGTTTTGACTATCTTTGAGACGACATTCTATTTCTAAATAGCTATCGTCTTTTAAGTTCATACATCGTTCTCGATACTGTTTCATTCTACCTTGATCTTCAGGATGAATTAAAGAGGAAAAAATATCGGCTTCCATCTGGTTGACTTCTTGCAGGGTATACCCTAAAATTTCTGTGATAAAACGGTTACAATAAATAGTTTTATTGTCAATTAAATCATAAATATATAAAAGGTTTGGGGTTAAATCAGCAATACGTTGAGTAAATCTTTGATTTTCTCGTAAAGCAGTTTCAAAATTTTCTCTTTCTTGAACTTCAATTTTTAATTGTGTATTGGTTTGTTCGAGTTCTGCTGTTCTTCGTTTCACTCTATTTTCTAATTCTTCATTGAGTTGACGAATAATTTTTTCTGCTGTTTCTTTTTCTTTTATTTTTGATTCTAATTCACGATTTAAAACTTCTAATTCATAGGGGGAACGTAACGCTAACGCTTTCGGAACAATAGGAATTAAACTAATAGCTGTATAAAGAGAAATCATAGCAGTAAAGCTTTTAATTGCTCCTGATAACCAATAAATAGGGATATAAAGGGTGATAACTGAAAAAATATGAGTCGTTCCACAGGATAAAATAAATGCCCCAAACAGAATGATAACCCCTTTAAAGGGCATATCTTGTCGCTGACGAATAAAATATAAGAGAATAATAGGAATAGAAAAATAAGCAATGGCAATAAACCCATCAGAAATAATGTGTAACCATAGCAAAGACGGTTGCCATAAATAACAATGTCCATGAGGAATATATTGATCATGGGAAAAGAGTTGGGTGAAAAATTTTTGCATTATTTTGAGTGGAAAATTAATGGTATTTTAAACTGTAAAGTGTCTTGAAATAATTAGATTAGGTTAAGAAAAAACGGTCAAAATTAACAACAAAAATAAAATAAAAAAATAACGAGGAATTGTCAGAGTCAAAAGTATCATTGCCATAATCAAGTTAATTTTAACTTATTCTTTATTGTATAGTAATCCTGTTGTTCTCCAAATTCAGTAAACTCACTGAACTGTTTGTAAAATTCCTTAACGTAGAGTTAACCAGGGAGTTTGATCAATGCTATGATCTCAAAGAAAACGTACAAAATGAAAATTTCAGATGACAGATTTTTTATTAGTCACTGATCTCGATCAAACTCTTATTGGTGATGATAGGGCTTTAATTACGCTTAATGAAATATTAGAAGAAAACCGGCAACAAAAAGAGATAAAACTCGTCTATTCTACAGGGCGATCGCTAGAACTTTATGGTCAACTTAATCAAGAAAAACATCTATTATCCCCAGATGCTTTAATTACCTCTGTAGGAACAGAAATATACTTTCATCCTATCAAAGATAATTTTGATTTACAATGGGCTAATAATGTTTCTGAAAATTGGGATCAAGAAGCGGTATTTTCTGTTGCCAGTCATTTTGCTGATTTAGTCTTACAACCCTTATCCGAACAAACCCCTTTTAAAGTGAGTTATTATTTATCTGAGAAGATAGCCCAGGAAGTGATTCCCCGATTAAAAGCAGATTTAGCCAGAGAAAAGTTAGAAACTCAAGTGATTTATAGTGCCAGTTATGCTCTAGATATTTTACCTAAAAAGGGAGGCAAAGGATCAGCCTTACAATACTTACGAAAACAATGGAAAATAGCAGCCAATAAAACCGTTGTTTGTGGTGATTCTGGTAATGATATTACCCTATTTAAAGGAGAAGAAAGAGGAATTATTGTGGGCAATGCTAAATCAGAACTTTTACAATGGTATGATCAACATAAAACCCCATTTCGTTACTTAGCAAAACAACATTGTGCTAGAGGAATTTTAGAAGGGTTGAATTATTTTGGATTTATTACAACTTAAATTAAACGACTGTGATTAGTTATTTAAAAGGCATTCCCATCGAAGTTACTAAAAATACCAATAATCGTGTCATATTGGTGTTAGAAGTCAATGAAATTGGCTACGAACTACAAATTCCTTCAAAACTTGCCCGAGAAATATCTCAAGAAAAATTAGAAAACATTCAAGTTTTTACCCATGTACAAATCAAAGAGGATCAGCAAATTTTATATGGATTTTCGACCACAGCAGAACGAGAATTATTCCGTCAATTAATCAGTGTGAGTGGCATTGGCGCACAATCAGGAATTGCCTTAATTGATACATTAGGATTAGAAGAATTAGTGCAAGCCATTGTCACAGGAAACATTAGAATCTTATCTCAAACCCCAGGAATTGGTAAAAAAACCGCCGAAAGAATTGCCTTAGAATTGAGAACTAAACTATCACAATGGCGAAAAATGGTAGGAGTCACCGTTACCTCCTCTGCTGCCATGCCATCTTTAGACATTTTAGAAGACATTGAGATGACCTTGTTAGCTTTAGGTTATACTAATGAAGAGATTAATAAAGCTATTTCTACTTTAAGTCAAGACAATCTAATGTTAAAAAATACCAATACAGAAGAGTGGATTAAAGAAGCGATCGCTTGGTTAAGTCAGTGATCAGTTATCAGTGATCAGTCATCAGTTTTTGAGTTATAAGTAATGTCCTTATCAAGAATCCAACAACTAGAACAATATACCCTTACCCACCCTCAAGAAGTATTATTAATAACCGTTAAAATTGAGGAAGACATGGATCAATTAATGATTTTTAAAGGGTTTTCTAGTTCGATTATGAAACCAACAGAATTTAACCCCGATGTTCCCATGCTATCCGATCAAGCTAATATTATTAGTATTGATCGGATTAAAAGCCCTTATAACCCCAACGATCCTAATTATATAGAAAAAGGATTAACTTGGAAACAAATGGAAAATCTGCTATAGTTTAAGATGTAAATTATTAATTATTAATTATTAATTATTAATTATGACCGCCCCCTTTACCCCCGAAGAAATTGCAGCAGAAGGCATCAAACCTTCTGAATATGAAGAAATCGTCAAACGGTTAGGAAGACACCCCAACAAAGCAGAATTAGGGATGTTTGGGGTCATGTGGTCAGAACATTGTTGTTATAAAAATTCCCGTCCCTTGTTGAAAAACTTTCCCACCGAAGGCGATCGCATTTTAGTGGGGCCAGGAGAAAATGCAGGGGTTGTAGACTTAGGAGAAGGGTTAAGATTAGCCTTTAAAATAGAGTCCCATAACCACCCCTCTGCCGTGGAACCGTTTCAGGGGGCAGCCACCGGAGTCGGAGGCATTTTACGGGACATTTTTACTATGGGGGCCCGTCCCATTGCCAGTTTAAATTCCCTGCGGTTTGGAGACTTAGAAAATGCCAAAACCAGACGTATTTTTGCTGGCGTTGTTGAAGGAATATCCCACTACGGAAACAGTGTGGGAGTGCCAACAGTTGGGGGAGAAATTTACTTTAATTCTGCTTACAATGGCAACCCCTTAGTTAATGCTATGGCCTTAGGTTTAATGGAGACAAAAGACATCGTTAAATCTGGGGCTTCAGGAATAGGAAATCCTGTCTTATATGTAGGGTCAACCACCGGCAGAGATGGCATGGGAGGAGCAAGTTTTGCTAGTGCAGAATTAACGGATCAATCAATGGATGATCGCCCGGCGGTACAAGTCGGTGATCCTTTCTTAGAAAAGTCTTTAATTGAAGCCTGTTTAGAAGCATTTAAAACCGGGGCAGTGGTAGCAGCCCAGGACATGGGAGCAGCCGGAATTACCTGTTCTACGTCTGAAATGGCCGCAAATGGAGGAGTTGGCATCGAATTAGACTTAGATAAAATTCCTGTGCGAGAAACAGGAATGGTTCCCTACGAATACCTCTTATCAGAGTCTCAAGAACGGATGTTATTTGTCGCTCAAAAAGGTAGAGAACAGGAATTAATTGATATTTTTCATCGTTGGGAACTGCAAGCAGTGGTAGCAGGAGAAGTTATCAAAGAACCCATCGTTAGAATACTATTTAAAGGAGAAATTGCCGCCGAAATTCCTGCCAATGCGTTAGCCGATAACACCCCAATTTATCATCGAGAATTATTAGAAACGCCTCCCGAATATGCCCAAAAAGCATGGGAATGGACAGAAGATAGTTTGCCCAGTTGTACAGCAGAAGGGATAGAAATTAAAGGAGAATTAAAAACTTGGAATGATATTTTATTAACCCTTTTAGATACTCCTTCTATTGCCTCTAAAAAATGGGTTTATCGTCAATACGATCATCAAGTGCAAAATAACACCGTTATTTTACCTGGTGGGGCCGATGCTGCGGTGATTCGTGTCCGTCCTATCGATGCGAAACCTGATACTTGTAAAATAGGGGTGGCTGCTACCACTGATTGTAACTCCCGTTATGTATATTTAGACCCCTTAGAAGGAGCAAAAGCAGCCGTAGCCGAAGCCGCCAGAAACCTCAGTTGTGTGGGGGCTGAACCCTTAGCTATTACTGATAATTTGAATTTCGGTAGTCCTGAAAACAAGATTGGTTATTGGCAATTGGCTTTAGCTTGTCAAGGAATTTCTCAAGGATGCAAAGAAATGAATACCCCTGTGACGGGGGGAAATGTTTCCTTGTATAATGAGACAGTTGATAGTCAAGGAAACCCAACCCCAATTTATCCCACACCCGTCATAGGAATGGTGGGATTAATACGGGATATTACTAAAGTTTGTGGTCAAGGTTGGCAAAATGAAGGGGATATTATTTATTTATTAGGGGTTGACAATAAGCCCAGTTTAGGCGCATCTGAATATTTAGCAACTGTTCATGATATTGTGTCAGGAAAACCTCCAAAAGTTGACTTTGAAACAGAACGTTTAGTACAAAAAAGTTGTCGGGATGGGATTGGTCAAGGTTGGATAAAATCGGCTCATGATTGTGCAGACGGAGGGTTAACCGTTGCTTTAGCTGAATGTTGTATTAGTAGTAATTTAGGGGCAGATATTCAACTAAATAATCAAGAAAAAATACGGTTAGATAGTTTACTATTTGGAGAGGTTTGTGGACAAATTATTGTATCTGTAAGTCCCGAAAACCAGCAAGAATGGGAAAGTTATCTACAGGGAAACTTAGACAAGAATTGGCAAAAAATTGGTCAGGTGAAATCTAAGCAACTCGATGTTAAATTATCCGATAAGTCCTCTATCATTAATCTAGAACTCACAGAAATGATTAATGTGTGGTCGAATGCCATTGAAAGAAGATTAAAAAGTTAATGCTAAATTAGGAGAAAGTAACTCATGTTATCCATTGAAAAAACCTATCAACAAGCATCAGAAAATTTAGAGATTTTACTGAATCAAATTGAGATGGATAATAGTATTGCTATTATTACTCGCCCTGGACATAAAGATATTGCTATGTTATCGGCTGAGGAATTAAATAGCTTATTAGAGACTGTTCATTTATTAAGGAATCCAGCTAATGCTCAACGTTTATTTGCAGCCATTGAACGTTCTATAAAACGAGACTCTCAACCTAAAGAAGGGCAAACAGTTGAGGAACTTTGTGAGGAATTAGGTATTGAAAGAGAACCCTATAGCCATTATTTTTGATCAACAGTTTCGTGAGGATTTAATGTGGTGGTATAAAACGAATAAAAAAACCGTTTCTCGTATTTTGGATTTAGTAGAAGCAGTTACAGAAAATCCCTTTTCAGGCATAGGAAAACCTGAACCTTTAAAATATATTGAGGCTAATGCCTGGTCTCGTCGTATTACTCAAGAACATCGTTTGATTTATCGGGTCCAAGATGATTGTATTCAGTTTTTAGCAGCAAGATATCACTATGGATAAATCAATATTTTTGTACTAAAAGCCAAACTCAAGATATTTGTTAGGATCAAAGTAATCCCACTTGAATTAAGCAAATTCGCTAAAATATAAAGCGATCGCTAATATAATCTAATGTTTTATTATGGTCTATTTTTGGCAATACCCTGCTAAGATAAAGTTAAACATTTGTTAAGAATTCTTTATTATTTTTACAGAAGTTACCCTAAAATTCTCCCTAACACTGTTTTCAGGAGTTCACCCCTAACATGAGTGCCAAAAAAAAACCTTCCCCCACCTATGAGTTATTAGATTCATCTTTTGATGGTGACGATTATCCCTTAGATAAGCCGGAAGAAGCTTGTGGCGTTTTTGGGGTATTAGCCCCCGAAAGAGAAGTGGCGAAACTGGCTTATTTTGGTTTATACGCTTTGCAACACCGTGGCCAAGAATCCGCCGGCATCGCCACTTTAGAAGACGATGTGATTCACGTCCATAAAGACATGGGGTTAGTGTCTCAAGTTTTCAAAGAAGAAATCTTAAATAAACTAACCGGAACCCTGGCGGTAGGACATACTCGCTATTCCACCACCGGATCAAGCCATAAAGCCAATGCTCAACCCGCCGTTTTGACCACTCGCCTTGGTAATTTAGCATTAGCACATAATGGTAATCTTGTCAATACCCTAGAATTACGTCAAACCCTAGAACAACGGGGTTGTGATTTTAATACCACCACTGACTCAGAGATGATTGCCGTAGCCATTGCCCAAGCAGTAGATCAAGGGAAAGACTGGTTAGAGGCTGCCATTAGTGCCTTTCAACTGTGTTCGGGGGCTTATAGTTTAGTCATTGGAACCCCTCAAGGATTAATGGGGGTGAGAGATCCTAACGGTGTTCGGCCTTTGGTGATCGGAACCTTAGACGATAATCCCCGGCGTTATGTACTTGCTTCAGAAACTTGCGCGTTAGATATTATTGGGGCCGACTATTTAAGAGATGTCGAACCCGGTGAACTGGTGTGGATCACAGAAGAAGGGTTATCTTCATTTCATTGGGCAAAACAACCCCAACGAAAATTATGTATTTTTGAGATGATCTATTTTGCCCGTCCTGATAGCTTGATGCACGATGAAACCTTGTACAGTTATCGGGTACGGTTAGGACAGCAACTAGCCAGAGAATCCTGTGTTAAAGCCGATTTAGTTATGGGGGTTCCTGACTCTGGTATTCCTGCCGCTATTGGCTTTTCTCAAGTGTCGGGTATTCCCTACGGGGAAGGATTAATTAAAAATCGTTATGTGGGACGGACTTTTATCCAACCCACCCAACACATGAGAGAGTCGGGGATTAAAATGAAGTTAAACCCCCTCAAAGACGTTTTAAATGGCAAACGGGTGATTATGGTGGATGATTCCATTGTTAGGGGAACTACCAGCCGAAAAATTGTCAAAGCGTTGCGAGATGCAGGAGCGAAAGAGGTTCACATGAGGATCTCGTCTCCTCCAGTTACCCATCCTTGTTTTTATGGGATTGATACGGATAACCAAAGTCAACTGATTGCGGCTAGAAAATCCGTTGCTGATATTTGCGAACAGATCGGAGTTGATTCTTTGGCCTATTTAAGCTGGAAAGGAATGTTAGAGGTGACAGGAGAAGATCCCAATAGTTTTTGTTCGGCTTGTTTTACAGGGGATTATCCCATTACGATTCCTGATGATATCAAGCGGTCTAAATTGATGTTAGAACAAGTCAACGCTTAATAATCAGCTTTTAAGAACAATAATCCCCTTTACCCTAGTACATTTATTCTAGTTGTACTAGGGTTTTCTTTGGTCGCATCACAATTCTCATTAAAATATTTTTTCTGTAGCAATAATTACACTTTGTAAAAATAAAATGTAACTTTAACTACTTTTTATAAAATAGAGTCAGAGAACATTAACATAACAGGAAAAATCAATGCACGTTAATATTCATGAACTCAAAAACGCTAAAAATCAGATTGTTGCCACCAACGGAACCCTACGCAAACATAAAGACAACCCTGTCATGATCATCCTCCTGGTGGTTTTAAGTTCATTTGTTTTAGGTTCCTTACCCCTTATTTATGGGTTTCTCTTTACTTCGTCTTCAACGGAAGCACCAACGGTTCCCCATGAGGGTGTATTATGGAACTCGGTTGATAATTAATAATTGGTAAATTTGGAATAACTAAACAAAAAAGCTAAGACTTAAGAATTAGCTTTGATGATCAATCATCACTAGAGTAAGAAAAGCTATAATAATTAATTTGGGGCGAATAATTCACCCCAAAAGCGGACTAAGCTTAAATATCTAAATCATTAAGATCCAACTTAGGCCCATAGGTTTCGATAAATTCCCGTCTTGGGGCGACACGATCGCCCATTAAAATAGTAAAGATGCGATCGGCTTCCGCTGCGTCTTCTATTTCTACCTGTTTCATGCGACGAGTTTCTGGGTTCATGGTTGTGTCCCAAAGTTGGGTAGGCATCATTTCCCCTAACCCCTTAAACCGTTGAATACTATAATTAGCATTAGCCGGTAAACTATTAATATGCTCCTGTAATTGTCGTTCGTTATAACAATAGACATGGTTGCGCCCTCTCTCTACTTTATACAAAGGAGGACAAGCAATATAGACATAGCCTTGATCCACTAATGACCGTTGGTAGCGATAGAAAAAGGTTAATAACAAAGTCCGAATATGCGCCCCATCCACGTCAGCATCGGTCATAATCACGATACGATGATAACGCAATTGTGCCGGATCAAATTCTTCCCCTTTTATGCCTAACCCCAAGGCCGTAATTAAAGATTGAATCTCGTTATTTTTGTAGATTCTCGCATCATCAGTTTTTTCAATATTAATAATCTTACCTCTAAGGGGTAAAATCGCTTGAAACCGTCGATCTCTTCCTTGTTTTGCTGAACCGCCAGCGGAGTCTCCTTCGACTAAGAAAATCTCTGATTCTTCGGGATCTCTGGTACTGCAATCGGCTAATTTTCCGGGTAACGGCGAAGACTCTAAAACGGACTTACGACGCACTAATTCTCGGGCCCGTCTGGCGGCTTCTGCTGCTTTAAAAGCTTGTACCGCTTTCTCAATAATACTATCAGCAACATGGGGATTAAATTCTAAGTATTCGCCTAACACTTCCCCTACCAAAGAGTCAACAATACCCCGAACTTCTGTATTCCCTAATTTCGTTTTTGTTTGCCCTTCAAATTCTGGTTCGGGAACTTTAACCGAAATGACACCCGTTAACCCTTCTCGGACGTTTTCACCCCCTAAGTTAGAATCATTATCCTTTAATTTGTTGCGTTTACGAGCAACATTATTCATGGTTCGGGTGAGGACAGTTTTTAACCCCTCTAAATGGGTTCCTCCATCAATGGTGCGAATATTATTAGCAAACCCTAACAAGTTATCACTGTAAGCATCGACACACCAGAGTAAGGCGACTTCTACCTGTGTCCCATTCTTTTCCCCTGAAACGAAAATAATATCTTCATGGAGGGGATCTTTATCCCGACACATATAAGTGACATATTCCTTAATTCCCCCTTCGTAGCAATAACTTTCAACATGGGGTTCTTCTTTTCGATTATCTGTAAAGGTTATTTTTACCCCTGCATTAAGATAAGCTAATTCCCTTAATCTTCCTGCCAAGGTACTATAATCAAACTCAGTTCCTACAGTAAATATTGTTTTATCAGGTAAGAAAGAAATGGAAGTCCCGGTCGAGTGATCCTTGTCTGGCTTTGTTTCTAAATCAGTCATAGGAACGCCCCGTTCATACCGTTGTGTATGAACCTGATCATCTCGCCAAACTTTAACAATTACCCATTCTGATAAAGCGTTAACCACGGAGACACCCACACCGTGTAACCCTCCTGAAACCTTATAACCGCCCCCTCCAAACTTTCCGCCAGCATGAAGAACGGTCATTACCGTTTCTAGGGCAGACTTTCCCGTACTAGGATGAACATCAGTGGGGATACCTCGACCATCATCGGTCACTGTCACGGAACCATCAGCGTTAATATCAATTTCGATATGGGTACAATAACCAGCTAAAGCCTCATCAATGGAATTATCCACAACTTCGTAGACAAGGTGATGAAGTCCCCTCGGACCAGTGGTTCCAATGTACATCCCTGGACGCTTGCGGACGGGTTCTAACCCTTCAAGAACTTGAATTTGCTCTGCACCGTAATTACTTTTTGTGGTCATGGAGTTTCCTTGATAATGGCTTGTAAGGTGGCTGATGCCGACTCAATGGCAAAATCTTCAAAAATTGTAACACATAAGGGTTAAAGGCTGCTTAAACTTGAAATGAGAATATTTATTTTGTGAGGTGTAGATAAGTAATAAATCCCTTTTAACCATAATTTACCCGTTACGGTTACGTCTATTCATAGTTATGGGAAAAAATTGTTACGATTCATAGTATCCCTTAGACAACTTTACCCCCAGACTGGTTTAGAGAGGAATTATAATCATGGTCTATCCCTCATTTTATCGGGTTATTCCCTTAAGTGTCGCTCTTCCCATGATCTTTTTAGAGATCGGGGTTGCTTTGCCTCCACCGGAGGACATTCCAGAAGAAGTCTTACGAACAGAAATTATCACCGAAGGGCGATCGCCGATGAATGGAGAACCCTTAACTGCAGCCGAATATGCTCAACTTCGAGAAAAATTAGCCCAAAGTCCCTATCCCCCTGAAATTGACTCAAAGTTACAAAATCTGATCTTTTTATTAAAAATTCGCAAAATGCTAAAAACTTTTGTGCCGTTACCCATTATCCCTTGATCTTTATCACAGTTGTTTTTGAGAGATTTCACTGTTGAGAATAAGAAAAAGAACTATAACAGTGTTATGGAAAAAAAATAATCAAGTTAGTTTTTGTAGGTCAATTATTGTGAAACTTTCAATTAATTTAGGAGTTCTTCTACAGGTAAGTATGGTGTTTGTCATTGCTTTTATTTTAGTGGGAGATAAAGTCTTACCCAATTCTGTCGGGAAAGTGAGTACCAATACTAGAGAGACTATTTATAAAACCGTCAGCCAATTTATTGCCCAAGAAAAAGAAGAATATAGAAGTTTAAAAGGAGATCAAGAAAAAGACAGCATTAAAGTTAAATTTGAAACAACCAATGAATTTTTCAATCGCGCCGTAGAAGCAGCCGAAAAACAAACCAATTCAAGTCAATAACCACTCGATACAATTTTTCCGACTAAGGTTGTTAGTTTAAAGGAATTTTGGGGAATCTTAAAGGAGAGGCATAACCAACCTATCACCGTTAAGGGTGAAGATCAATTACCTCAAAGACCATTGACTTAACGCTTATAAGGGAGTTTACTGTGTCAACTCATAAAATACTCGTCATTGATGATAGTAAAGTGATCCGGATGCGGGTTAAAGATATGTTGCCAGAAGGCAACTTTAAAGTTCTCGAAGCCAAAGATGGTGTTGAAGGATACAATCTCATCCGTAGCGAAAAACCCAACCTAATCATGTTAGATTTCCTGTTACCGAAAATGAGTGGTTGGGATGTTTATCAAGAAGTACAAAAAGAATATGATCTTAAAAAAATTCCCCTGGTTTTGATGTCAGGGCGAAAAGAAGAGGTCGTCGAAAAAATTACCGAACCCTTTGAATATTTTTCTTTCATCGAAAAACCCTTTGAAAAAAAAGCAGCTACTTGAGGCCATTAAAGATGCCATGGCCAAAGCTAGAAAGCATCCTAAACCCAAAGAATCACCAGTCTCCGCGCCTCAATCTACTGGAAATTTAAACGATACGGCTGCTATGGCCCAAGAAGTTATTTCTCTTCGTGAACAAGTTAACACCATGCAAGGGGAAATTGATCTACTCAAGAAACAACTCAGACAAGTTTTAGGTTTTCTCAGACAAAAAGGGTAGACTTTGAGATAATATCCCCTTGCTATTGCTTCTTAATTAGCAAGGGTTAATTTTTACTAAATCACCCTTATATTATCAAACGATTGACCTTAGAGGAATCATCCAAGATATTGTATTGATAATGGTCTAGTATGGTTATGAGTTCATGGGGATGATTAATGAGAAAATCTGGTTTTTCTTTTTCTAATGCTTCACTAGAGTTGAATCCCCAGGTTACCCCAACAGATTTGACATGGCTTTTTTTAGCAGAATTAATATCTCTTGTTTCATCCCCGATATACATAAACTCCTGGGGAAGAATTTGTTTTTTCTTTGAGTAGATTTTTAATAATTTTGTGTTTACCGAACAAGGTCGACCCTGTGTAAATAAAATCAAATAATTGATCTAATTCATGATTTTTGAGAAAACTAATGACATTATCCTCAGCATTAGAGGTGATAATTCCTAAGGTGTAGCCTTTATTCTTTAATTGTTTGACACAAGCAGGAATGTCCTTGATCGGTTCAAGGTCTTTGATTTTATGGTTAAGTTCAGATTTAACTCGCTTCAAAACAAACGGTATTTTAAGGGGAGAAATTTCTGATTGTTTAATGAGATCCCTTGCACTGAGATTTTTAAGTTTTTCCTGTTCTTGTTCATCAACAGGTTTATAACCAAACTCTTCTGATAAACTATTGGCAATAGTAATAAAAGCCTCATAAGTATCAGCAAGAGTCCCATCAAAATCAAAAACAATTACTTTGAGTGTCATTTTTTTGCGGGTTAACAATGAAGAGTAAGAGTGGTAAGAGAAATGAGACTTATTGCTTCTTTTCCCTCAAGAAAAGAACTATCACTCCAGATAATCTAAAATAGATAGGGACACAGGGTCATATGGTTCAGCCTAAGACTAGAGAGAAAATAGGCATAGAGGGAAATAGAGAACCAAACAAGTTCTAATCTCTGGCCAAATGTGCAATAAGTTAATTTCCCTATTCTTCTAGGTTAGCACGAGCATTCCGTTGCCACATAGTCGGTTTAATTCTTCTGAGTGCAGAGGCCGGAAATTGTTGTTGCCATTTTTCCTCGGTTAGATCGGCTAATTTTTCTAAGTCTGGGGCAATATTTCCAGAATAAGGTTGAAAATCCGAAAGATCAGTTTCTTGAGAAAATCGCTGATTCCAAGGACATACCTCTTGACAAATATCACATCCTGCTACCCATCCTTGTAAATGATCGGCGATCGCCTTAGGAAGTTGTTCGTCGCGATTTTCGATAGTATGGTAAGCAATACAACGATTAGCGTCTACCACAAAAGGATGAGCGATCGCATCAGTCGGACAAGCTTCTATACATCGCGTACAAGTGCCACAATGTTCTGTATGAGGCCTATCGGGAATTAAGTTCAAATTCGTTAAAATTTCCCCTAAAAAGACCCAACTTCCATATTCTCTCGTGATAACGTTACTATTTTTAGCGATCCAACCGATCCCGGATCGTTGCGCCCAGACTTTGTCTTGAATGGGTCCAGTATCAACATAGTAACGGATTTTAACCCCATTCTCTTCATTTTCTAACCATTGACTCAAAGCTTTGAGCTTTTTTTGCATCACTTTATGATAATCTCGTCCCCATCCATAGCGAGAGATTTTACCCTGTTTTTTATCTTCTGAGTGTTGATGAGGGGTATAATAATTAAGAGCAACGGAAATCACTGATTGAACATCTGGCATACATTGACGAATATCAAATCGTTTTGGGTTATGCATCCAGGCCATATCTGCTTGATACCCGAGGGCTAACCAAGCTTGAAGACGAGCAACAGCGTGATCTTGATAGTTAGTATCAATTCTAGCAATACCCACTTTATGAAAGCCAATTTCAAGGGCTTTTTGTTTAATTTTTTCAGTTAATTCTTGCATTTTAGAAATTCCCTTCTCATAAGAGAATATAATCAACAACAAGATCAATTTTGAATTAAACGATGTTTGACCATTTTGCCATGACTGGTTAACTTAAATTCAACCCCGCGCCAAATAACAGTGCGTTGAGTAAAGGCTAACCCCCAAAAAATTAAACCCACTGCATCACGAAAGGGTAGTAAATATAGATTTTTAATGGTTTCTTTATCTTGCATCGTCTGGGCTACCATCATAGCACTGATCATTCTGATAACGATAGTGGTCAATAATATTCCCAGTCCGATTAAATCCGATCTTAACAGGGCGAAAATTAAAGCAAAGGGAACCGAACGAATTAAAACCGTTGAAATAAAAGCAGAAGGTCTAGCTAAATAGGTATTTTGATCCCAATATACCTGATGACTCCACCAATTTTTCCAACTACTTAGGTCTACTACCACATCGATCATATAGGGTAAGAGAACCATTTTTTGTCCTGAAGTCCATACCCGTCGTCCAATTTCATAATCTTCGACTAAATAATCGGCCAAACTTTCTAAACCCCCTAATTTATCTAGGGTTGAGCGACGAATGGCAATGGATGGCCCCAAACAAGAATTAGAAGCCCCTGTTATCTCTGCAAACATGACACTGGGCATGAAGTCGGCATTCATAGTCAATAGTTCCATTTTTTCATACCAACTATCTGCTTTTGTCACTTTAAACGGAGTACACACACAACCGACATCGGGGTTAGCCAGAGGACTCACAATATTCCTGATATAATCAGGGCGTAGATTAGTATCACTATCGCTGATGATAATAATATCGTGACGGGCTTCTTCAATCGCTCCTAAGAGGTTGTTAACCTTACCGTTTGCCCCGGCTTCAACATTACTAATTACCACAGAAATGCGCTCAGAACCAAACTCCCTTTGGATCTCTTTTAAAATAGGGTAAGCTGAATCTTGAGGATCTTGAACCGAGTAAATCACTTGATAGTTCGGATAATCCTGAGTGGCAATGGTTCGTAAATTGCGTTTAAGATTCTTTTCTAGACCCCTCACTGGTTTTAAAACAGAGACGGGAGGAGTGAAATGGTTATTTTGATGAGGAAATCGTTCAAAAAACCGTTTAACCGTCGCAACCGTTAATAACGAAAAAATTGATCCACCGACAACGGGAATCAAACAAAGCCCTTGCAAGCCATCAATCATATTGAATAACAATTGTAATTGTCCTCACACAACGCGATTATCATCAGCTAATGATATTCTAAAAAAGATTATTATTTTGGTTGTCATGATTAGGAGACAAACGTAAACCAATCATCGGTTACTATTGCGTACACCTGTCCATAATAAACCAGCCCCAAAAAGAAGAATGCCTGCAACCCCTGAAGTTTCGGGAATTTCAACATTGACTCTGGCTGCTAGGTCACCCCGTCCAGCATTGTACTCTGGCAAGATATCGAGTTGTAAGATAGTTTCGTCAAAGTTATTTCCTGTGTCAAATTTAAACAGATCATCGGCATTACCAGGCGGTTCGGCTCTGTTAGCTATATCAAAAGCAAAGAGACTATCATTACTATTAGCTTGATCGCTAAACGCTAGACCTGCCATACCAATGTTCGGTGCGGTGTGTTGTAGGGTTAGTTCCCCAGATGCCGTATTCAAACTGTAGATGTCAGTTCTGCTACTAACAAAAAACTGTCTTTAAAATATTCTTCCCGTCAATACCATCGAACCGAATGGCAATATCAGTATTGTTGAACAGATCAAAGGGGGTATTATTTAACTGTAAGTTCAGTGGATTTCCTACTATTCCTCCTGTGGACGGATCGATTTTCAGCAATTGATCGTTTAAGGCATCAAGTGCCAAAAGAGTTTGATCAAAATCAAAGACAGCCCCGCGAATCTCTCGATTATTTAAAATAACACTGTTGTTAGTTGTTGCTGTTGCATTGGTTTTATCAAGAGTGAGCAGTCGAGATGTGGTGTTGTTATCAGTTAATTGAAAGGTAAATAGCTGATTTGACTTATTGATGGCTAATCCATCTGTATTAATTGTCGTGCCATCAAGGGTAATCGAGCCAATGTCCGTAAAATTCGTAATCCCTCCCGTGAGGGGATCTTCTTCAAAGGAAAATAGCCTGTTTTGGAAAGGAGTATCACCAGTCAGATCGTTGGATTTATTGCCGAAAAATGAAATAGAACCAGCTCTTGTTGCAATAAGGACAGACACACCGAGGGTGGCAACTAAAGATGGTAGTATAAACTTTTTTACCGCTTTCTTAACCATGATAAATTTGTCTATCTGAATATAAATATATTTAAGGAGATTCTAACTAATTTGAAGTTAAACAACAAGCTCATTCATACAATTACGAATAGTGAAGCTAAAATCACCAATGTCATCAAGATCATCAATATCAATAATCCCTTGCTTAGTCCCTTGATGATCGCCTGCTCAGTTTCCCCATTGACTTTGTAGACAGGCTCTCGGCTCATTGTGGGAAATAACCACAAAATAGGTCATAGAAAGTCTCCTGTTTCAAGGGATTCAACTCAATAAATTTGACCTAAGTTAATTTTCAATACTTAACAAATTAATGAATTATAATGGGAACAATCAAGCCAAGCAGAATTATGATTAAGCCAGTTAAAAAACCGCTCAACCGAGGATAACTTTTGACGGTTTTTTCTTTATTAGATAACTCCGTAAAATCAAACCAAGGAGCCACTCCCCGACGAAACCATCCTACGGTTCCCACAGGAGTTCCGATGAGTTTTTCTACTTGAGTGGCACCAAAAAAGAAGTTACCGATCGCACCAAAACGAGAGACATAACGAGTGAAAATAATCCCAGTTTTATCCTGTAATTTTAGATCCGAACCAAAAGTATAACCAGCTTCTCCTCTACCAATTATTTGGCCTTTGAGTCGAACGGGTTTACCCCTGACTGGACTACCATAGGGATCACACATCAAGGTAAAAATATCGGAGTCTTGAGCTTTTTTAAAGTCGGGATAGAGTAGAATGGTTTTAATAATAAATCCTGAACCAAACCCCAAAGCCATAAAACTGATTAATAGTTTATAGTTTTGCAAAGATATAGTTAACACCAAGCCGATTATTAAGCCCATCATTCCGCCAAGAATATGACTATTACTAACAATCAACTCAATGAGAAAAGTCGTCATTAATTTCTTTTTATTTAATTTATTCCCCTCTTTAATAACACTGGCCATATTAAACTGAGAACCAATATCCATTTGTTCAGCATAGGTAGATAAAGCTTGAATTCTTTTCCCGGTTAAGGGATGAGTTGAATTAAATTCGGTTAATTTTGCCCAAGGATTAAATAAGTCCCAAACAAAAACTTTTCCTAACCGTTGAACATCAGCACTACTCCGATAAATAGTTCCCGCAGCAGCAGCACTTTTTCCGTCACAAATTCCTAAAGCGCGAGTGCTTTCGAGTAATCGACTAGATTCTGCATTTTTTTGAAATTCTTCTGTAATGCCATAGGCAATTTTAATTAAAGCGCGTGATATTCCGTTAGGATTACCTGTTACTTCAGCAGCAAAATGATCGGCGTAATATTCCCTGGTTCGAGATAAATAAAGCATCAAATAAGTGCCAATAATATAAAAGAAATAGGCGACAATTGAAGCAACTTTTAAGCCATCTTTTAATCTATTATCACTGTTGCCTCTATCACTCCATCGACGGGCAAATAAATAGATTAAATAGGTAATCTGCACTAACGTAGAAGCTAAGGTCATAATGGCAAAGTCCCAATGGACAATGTGACCTAATTCGTGGGCGTAAACCGTGGCAATTTCATCATCATCTAAATAAGTAAATAAGCCTTCACTAACCACTAAACGAGCATTTCCTGGGAGAGAACCATAGGTAAAAGCAGTGGGGTTTTGGTCATCAATAATTCCTAAACGGGGATGAGCTAATTGTCTTTCTCGACACACCCGTAAAATCATCTCTGCTGTTTCGGGACTGTGTCGTTTAATCTCAGCTAAATTGACCCAACGGGTCTTATAAAGCCATTGTTGGGTAAAATCCATGATCACGGGAGAGAGAAAAAATGTTATCCCATTAAACACCAGGGTAACTGCCACAGAAATTATCAACCCTAACAGTGGATGTTGACTATCAAAAATTAAAAACACCCCTAACGACAGGGATAAAACTATCCCTAGCAAGAGAATAATGGTAAAACTAGAGGCAAAATTGAGGCTATCGGCGATTTTCGGCATCATTAATCTGATACCAGTTTGACTCGCTCTTCCTGCTATTTTAGTAAACTCAGGCTCGTTATTATATCCATTGTTCCTCATATCGTCTTGATTGACGATGGATAAAAAGCTTTTAGCCCATTCTTGAATTTCTCGGTTAGAATGCTTTTGTAGGGTTTGAGCCAAAGTGATAGCTTTATCTTGTTGTCCATTACCCCGATAAGCCCTCGCTAGGGCAATTAATCCTTGAACGTAAAATTCAGAATTGCGATCGGGATAATTTTGACAAAAATTCCCTAACAGACTGACAGCTTGGGAATATTGCTGTTTTTGTAAGGCTTGTAGTCCCTCATTAAGTAAATCTATTGACATGGGTTGCCTTTAAAGATTTGATCACAGTGTCTATATCTTAGAAGTACCCAATTTTTACTTAATAATTGACAACTTTATTGTTAAAATTGCTTAAGACTATTCCTAAATATTACATAGAGTCTAAAATTGTCTATTTTCTCACTCTTATTTTTCTATTTTAATGGTAAAAAAATGCAAGCTATAGCACTACCGACTAAACTTAGGAGAATGTACAAGACAAATGGTAGTTAGACAATATCCAAATCTATTTTGGTAGTGCTATGAGTCTATAAACATTAAGGTTTTGGTTCAGTTGAAAAATTCATAGTCTTCTTTTGACTTAATGTACTTAAAGATTTTTCTTAACTCTATTTGGTCATTTCTACTAAATAGACAGCATCATCAAAATGAGGAGGATCAGTTTGTTCTTCAAACGTCCATCCACCACTACCATCAGGAATGGGTTCATCTTTGACAAATTCAAACTCTACAAAATAGAGAACGATATTATCAGGAAGCGTAAAATCGTAAGAACCATCAGAAGCTTCTTTAATTAAACCTTCTTGGGTTAACTTATTAACAATGGTTGACGATGGAGTAGGGATAATCTGGTTTAACTTGGTATGATCGCTGTTATCGTTAGTAGCGAACTTAATATGATTTTGATCATTAGCTGAAATTTGATACTTTAGATAATCGCTACTACAAAGAGTATTTTCTTTTATATGAGCATTGGCCTTGTAGTCTTTAGTAAAGGTAACTGCAGGACCTTCTCCTATTCCATTAACTGTACCAGCAGCTAGATCAACAGCACCAGTCTCTGGATTGGCAATATAAAAATTAGTTGTTATATCACTACTGGTAGTAACATCATCTGAACAGGGAATATTAGCATAGAGAACTTTTATCGTTGCTTGACCCTTTTCTTGAAATAAAACAGATGACTTAACATTATAACGGGGTACACTTTCCCCACTACTACCAATAACTTCTGAGCGAGCATGGACCATAGTCGCTACGGTGTACTCCATCTTATCGGAATAACGGGTTTTTTTCTCTTTTGTGACAATATCGTCTTTGTTATAGCCTAAATGCTGGAATTCATCCAAAGTCGTCCCCAGAATATTAAGTTGCGCTAATTCTTTATCTTCCCGAACACAAACAAAAAATCCTTGAACATCGGCTTTTGCTTGGGGGAGACGATACCACTCGTTAAGCTCATCATCCCTGGCAATATATTCATCATCTGTGTCTTTAACATTAGGGGGTAAGTTTTGACACTGTTTTTGATCATCTTTTAAGTCTAGTGTCATCATGTCCACAAGAGCAAGACTTTTCCAGGCACTAGGATCTCTTTTTAGCTCGTCCTTATGATCGCCATTTTCGTTAAAATCTGGACCAAAACGTTTAATGACCCCAGGCCCTTTCCAAATTTCATCGTCAGCAACTTCGTCAACATAATAAATCACTCGTTCATAGACTCCATCAATTTTGAGAGCGAGAACGGGTGTTTTGGTTGTACCGTATTTTGCCCAAAACGTTGGGGCAAATTCTTCTAAATACTCCTGGCTTAATCTCGGCTCAATGGTTTTAGCACTGCGAATTTCTTCAGAAATAAACTCAGTGGCTCTGTTGAGATCATATTGCATTTCTCCGGTGGCATTGGCCACTTTATTTTCTCGTAAAATTGTGACTAAACCGAATCCGGCAACCATGACTACCACAAGGGTCATGGCAGCAGCAATCATCAATTCAGCCAAAGTCCAACCAGCAGAGGGTTGATGTTTTTGTAAGAGTTTTAGGTAAATTTTGAACATGATTTTTTTTAGTATTCTGTGATTTTTTTGCAATTTTCTCCATTGGGGGGATTATCAGATGCGTTGGCATCGTAAATGCCTATCCTCATAATGCCGAGTCCTTGGGTAATAACAAGACATCTTTTTACGCCTTGTCCTTTTTTGGGTTTAACAACAATGGTTTTACCAGTACCTGCCATATTCCCTTTAAAAGAAAAAGTGACACCCGCATCCATTGTGCTAGTCATGGCAATGTCAACGGTATCGGGTAATTCTCTCTCACTTCCACCTAAACAACTTGGATCGGCGGTATCAAGGGAAAAATAGTCATCCCCTGTGTTTTTCTGGATCGTAACGGTGCATTGTTTAGAGTTACGGATTGCTTGTTTTTGGGCATCTTGTAAGGCCAATTGAATTTGATCGAGTCCTTGTTTAACTTGATCCCCTTGTAGCATTCCCATTAAGCTAGGGGCACCGATCGCTGCAATAACCCCTGTAATTACCGCAGCAATGATGATTTCTAAAAGGGTAACCCCTCGGTTAGGGTGAGAAACCGCACTCAGCAACAGCGGCCGGAATAACTTCGGTATAGTTTTCGGCGATGATTGATTTTCTATCAGATTGATCGTCCCGTAGTTTGTCGTTGTCGTTATCTGTTTGATTGGGATCGGTGGGGTCATAGGGTTCTCCGACTCGGTAATAAACTTGTAAAACTTGGTGTGAAGTGGCACTATCGACGGTCATGATTCTGACAAGGCGATAGTCTTTATTAATGAGAGTGTTCTGATCACGAACAATTTGAACAACTGCTGTTTTTGCAGTACCGGCGACAGAGTCTTCCTGTTCGTCTAATACTGGTGTTTTATTGGTATAAAGAACATTGCCATCAGCATCGGTTTTAAATTGCTTAAAAGTTGAGGCTGATGAAAAAACTGTATTGGAATTAATGGCTGGATCAGATTTAGTATCAGGATTGCTATCATTGGCTAACACTGAATCCAATTCTCTAACCAAATAAGCCCCAAAACGGACATCTTCCATATTGAGAGAAAAAGGATAACAGAGGGCTGAGCGATCATCACCATCAGGGTTCAGAACGGAACTGGTTTCGATATAGTCGAGATCCATGTTGCTAGCAGTTGCCTGTAACTTCTCGATATCTTGTTGAATCAAAAAGTTAGCTTGAGCTTGTCTTTCTGATTTAACTCGCATGACAGCATTAATGGTCATCGCTTGTAAGGTTCCCATTAAAAAGGCTGAGGACACTAAAATGGCGATGGTAACTTCAAAAAGACTAAACCCTTGATCAGGTTTTGGTTTTGGGCGATGAAGGATGAGAGTAAATAGTAGTTTGTTCATGGTATTGGTACCTGGACAACAGTAAAATGAGTCATGGGTTTTTCTATAGCACTACTCATTATGGTTTGGGGGTTACAGAGATTCCTCGTTCCTCGGAATGACAATTAAAGATACAAAAAATGTCCTAACTAATGTTTGTACTGCTATAGTTACCTCTGGTTCCGTTTCCAACTGGATTGATTGGATAACAGAGGAGGGGTATTAGTGGGTTCTAATCCTAAGTCTTCCCATCTTGCGGTCTGAACTACCGCCGTGTTGCTCGTTTGTGAACCACAAGACTTATTGTTTGACCATTCTTTTGCCCAAACAGTCCCTTTTATCCCCCCTTCCCCGCCTCCAGTTCCTGCAGTTCCTACGGCGTATTCAGGAGCAAAGATAAAGGCTTCAATGCGTTTATTTCCTGCTGTACAAATGGTGTTTGTCGAATCACCAAGACCATAAATTTTAAAGTCAGTGGGTGAACAACCAAAGATAGGAGTCCCGTCGGTATTAGTGCAACTATGAGTAATGCCACTGTTGCTCTTAACTATCATGCTGCCGTTGAGATACAAAGTAACTTTTTTGCCGGGTTCGATGGTTAGGGAATGGGAACCAGAATCAAAGTTAATGTCTTCGACTTCGTATTCATAAACGTCAACAGTTCTATTGTTAATGGTTTTGCTGATAGGAGTGTCTCCAACTCTGGGTAAGGTAATGTCTCCTGAAACGCCAGCTAAGGTTCCATCTTTGTTTTCTCCGACGACTCCTAAATAAATGGCTGTCGAAGGGATTTCAGGGGGTTCAGGGAATTGTATGTTAGTGTGTTTAGCTTGGTAAGGTTGACCGGTTTGGGGATCGGTTCCTGTAACATTGAGGTTGTCAAGTTGGTCTTTGGTTAAGTTACAATTTCCCATTAACACATCCCCTTGAATCCCATTTCCTCCTGTACCGTCGGTGGGGTCATCGTTTAACCAGACTCCAGGAATGGGAGTATCTTCTACTGGCCCGGGAGAAACGGGAATTTCTACGGTTAGTTGACTCACGGAACCTGTCAGGTCGTTATCGCCCCGAATTCGTCCTTCTACGGTTAATTTACCCTCACCAGGAGCAACGCCAGGGTTGGCATATTCATAAGACAGTAAGCGATATTCTCCTTGTTTGGCATTATTAGGATCGATGGGTTGCCAGTCTTGGTTAAGGGCAATGTCTCGGACTTCTGTTGCTTTGGACGGTTCACAAACAGTCAGGTTAGGAACATTAACCGCATTGGCCCAACTGGGGGTGGTTCCGGTATCGCTACAGAGTCCGTTCGTATCTCGAGTGTCACAGTCAGGATACATAGCCAGGTAACGGTTTTCATTCAACAAGGAAAAAATACGAGTGGCTCCAACTTCGGCAGCGTTCATACTTTCTGCTGTGCTTTGTTGTGCTTGCACATGGCTTTGATTGGTTTGCGATCGGACAATCATCAAGGTTCCGGCTAACATCATAACCACACCAATGCCGAGGGCGAAAGGTAAGGCCATGCCTTGATTGTTATTAGAGTTTATTAAAAGGAGTTTTAATCTGGCATTCATGGGAGTGTGGGTGTAGGGTGTGGGGAGCAGGGAGTAGGGAGTAGGGAGCAGGGAGTAGGGAGTGATAATCTTGTAGAAATTTTTCGACTCCGAACTCCGAACTTGTGATGACTAGATTAATTACTGCTTAGTCGGGATCGCTGGAGTGATATTCTATGGTTTTGACATTAGCTGGTTGCCCAACGGTCATGGGTGGTGTAGGCTCTGGTGTTTCGATACCAAGGTCTAACCAATCTCCGGTTTGAACGACATGGGCCCCACTTTTACTATTAGAACCACAGGTTTGATTCCACGTTTTAATAAAGGCAACGCCATTAAGTCCGCCTTTACCGCCGCCACCTCCCATCATTCCTAAATCGGCTTTAGGGGCCCAGAGAAAAGCATGGAATTTTTTGTTTCCGTTCATACAAACAGAGGTGGTATCGTGTCCCCAAACTTGGAAGTCAACGGGTTTACAAGAACCTGTACAGTCAGGTAGTTTGAAAGCTTGTTTGATGCCATTAATATTGTCATCGCCAACATGAGCAATTTCTGTATTTTTGTCGACGTTACCGTAAAGGTGGAAAATGACTCGTTGACGATTTCCTGAAGCATCTACTGTTCTGATAGCAGCTTTAACACTTCCAAGACTGTTGTTAACTTTATAGTCATAGATACACAGTGTTGTGCCATCATCTAGAGTTTGGGTACGAGTGGCTGTATCACTGGATCGAGGAAATACTGTCCAATCTCCGTTTTTACTGGCATCAACTTGGGTTCCACAGCTACCGCTACTACCGCCACTGCCACTACTACCACTACTACCGCTACTGCCACTACTACCGCTACTACCGCTACTGCCACTACTACCGCTACTGCCACTACTACCGCTACTGCCACTACTACCGCTATTACCCTTACCCTTATTATTTTTGTTATTTTTAGCTAAAGCAACACCACCCAACATATTATTAAATGTTTTATCAAAAAATTCATTCATCCCATGAGCAATAGTATCCAAAGGACTTTGCTTAGGATTACTTGCTAAAGCTGAAGTAATATCAATAGGGGTGACACCAACATCAGTGATTTGTTTTTTATAAGTTTCTTGTAATGTTTTCTCATCAGGAAACTTATATTCTGCAACTTGAGCGAGTTTAAAGGTCGTACCTGATGGGAGTTCTCCATCTTTAATGGCTTCAGCAAGACCCCCTCCACTACCAAAAACTTTTGTATTAATTTCAGCGACTTTAGCTGCATCATCAGTTACACTACAATCATCGCCACCACTGCCTATCCAAACGTGAGCAGCAACAATATCATCTAAACCACTGCCGTTTTGAACCCACAACCCAGGACTGTCTCCTGCTTCGATCTCCACCTCATTTTCACTGAGGGGGATTTTAACTTCTAATCGAGTGGGGGCTTCTTTTAAATCATTATCTACATTGGCCTTAGCTTCAATGGTTAAGGTTCCCATCTCTTGTCCAGCTATAGCTGGTTGAAAGGTTGTGAATCTAAATTGGCCTTGATTAGGATTGGATTCATCCATCTTTAACCATTTATAATCTGTGCCATCTTTTTCAGTATATTTACCAATTTCTTGTTTAACTTCGTCCACTTTGGCATCAATTTCTGACTGGGTTAAACTTTGACCTTCACAAGTATTTCTAATCTGTGCTTCTAGTTTAGATTCAACGTCTGCATTCTGCCAATCATCCATCTCCATTTCTGCTAAAAAGGGATATTTCCCTAAGAGGTATTGTATTCTGGCAATGGCAACTTCTCCGGTGGTTTTACCTTTAGCAGTTGCTTCTTGAGCAGCTATTTTTTCTGTTTCACTACTGCTTCTGAGTAACATAACAGCCCCGGTTGCTGCCATGAGAACGCCGGCGGTTAACACAAATCCTAACGCAAACCCTTTGTTACTTCTACGGGAGAGGCGAGAGAGAAACAAAAAAGTTTCTGTGTATCTGGTATTCATAATTTTTGTCCTAAAGTTACTATAAAATATTGGTAGTATTCAGCACTGACTACGACAATATAGAGCTAGTTTTTACCCCCTAGCTCTGGTGCTTATTATCAGAGAGTCGGTCACCAATAGCAGTGATTAAATGGGCAATAATTTAGTGATAGTGATCACTTCTCTATTATTCCTATGAATTTATTAAATAAAAACAGTAAAATTAAGGATTTTTGCGCCTATAATCCTCAGTAAATTTTGTCGACAAAAGATTGATTCCGTTAAGTTTAGGTATTGATTACGTAATCTTACTGAGATTGCTGGTTTCCTACCCCCCTGCCCCTAACCCCCCCTGCCCCCCTTTTAAAGGGGGGTGTGGGGGGTTAGGGGATAGAGGAAGGTGCAAGATGTGAGTTGAAGGAATTAATATCTTAGTTAGATGAACGATTCTGATGTTGTTGCCAGTTTATTTTTGCTTCTTGTGCCATTGGATACACTTGAGTATCATTAGGAACTAATTCAATGGTTTCAATGGCTAAGGTTAATTGTCCTTGTTGGGCCCTGGTTTGAGCTAATTGATATATATTTTTACTTAATTGTTCAATGAGTTTTCTGGCATGATGATAGCCTAACTCTTTTTTATCTAAGTGTTTTAGGAGTCTAATGGCTCGGTTATAAGATGATGCTTGGTTGGGTTCAATTAAAGATAGGGCAGCTTCGATTAAAACTTGATTATCTTGTTGTTTTTGACTAAGGGTTTGCCACTCTTTTAAAGATTGTTGTGCCAAGTTATAAAGTTGTTGATTATCGGGAGGAACGAGTTTAACGGCTGCGATCGCCCCTTGAAAATCTCCTATAATCGCCCTTCCTTGAGCTATATCTAGGATCATTTGACTCCATTGCTTAATTTTGACCTGAGCTTGCTGATACAGGGCTGTATGGGGCTGTATTTGTCGAGCATAGTTAATGGCTTCATTTAACTGGGATGCTTGCTGCATACTTAGGGAAATTTTCCCATAGTCTAAAATTTGTTGATTTTCCTGTATTTTTTGGTAATTAATGGTGTTAAGATGTTGACGAATTTTCAGAGACATCCACCATAAAATGACTGTTATTCCTAATATTCCTCCTATCCATAATAAGTATTTTCTAATAGGTGACTTTTGTGGGGTTTGAGTCGTTGTTTTTGATGTTGAAGAGACAGAAGATACAGCAGTAGAAATGGGTTTATTATTAGTTTCTGTCAGAGGGATATTTAAGGATAGTTGGGGCTTAAAAGGGGTTGGTGGTACTTTAGGTAAAATTAGGGTGCTTGTGGGCTGTTTTTCAGGGGTTTGAGGGGACTTGTGTTGAATTTTAAAAGATAAATTTTTATTTTCTTGAGGGTTGACGACTTGCTTTTTAGAAATGGGTAATAGGGGTTTATGGCGAACTTTTTCAGGACTAATAATAATGGGAAGGGCGATGGCTGGAAAATTCTTTTGATGGGAAGGATTTAATCTTTCTTTTAAGTAGCAGTCTAGCTTATGAAGGGTTAAATGATGACTATAATAGCGCAAGGCTTCGGTTAATGCACTAATAAAGATACTTTTTTCTGCACTGATGCTTTGATAGACAGGGGAACGACAGGAAAAAATTAAAGAAATGTTTTTTTTCTGAGCTAAGTCTAAAGTAATTTGTCCTAGTTTACCATCTTTTAAAGGGTTTTGTAAGTCTAGAATAATTAGTAAGTTTTGGCTGTTATATTGTAATTTTTCAAAAAGCGATCGCACTTTTATGGCGGTTTGGGGAATACTGTTTAAGTTACTATCAATAGGAAGTAAGTAGTCATCTCCTTGATAATTAATACCGTATCCTTGAAAGAAAAACCAACAATATTCAACTTTAATTAAACTATCATTAATCCATTGTAAAATGTTATCTCGGTTAGGATAAGTTGAACGTTTTCCTGGGGAGGGAGAGGTATCCGTTAGTAATAATAATTGATGGGATGGGATCTTAGCTTCTTCAAAGAAATAGCGATAAAGTGCTTGTGCGCTATTTTCAGCCCCGGTTAAAGGTTGATAATGTAAATAGTCTTCTATTCCGATACATATAGCACGAAAATTATTCATAATAACTATGGTTTTTTCTTTGTTTCCCCATCTTATTGATGAGACTTATTAAACAAAGATACCGTTCCCTATTTCTTGATGAGATTATAAAAACAATCTGAAAATTTATTGATTATTTTTAGTCCATTCTTCTGGTTGTCTATCTACTGCATACTGAAAATTTTTCGGAACTAAATTAAGGGTTATTTCTTCTGATGATGAGGAAGGGGGATCAATTTGAGCATATAATAATTCTCCTTGAAAATTGGGTTGACCTAAAATTATTTTATGTTGTTTGTTATTATCAAGTTCAATGATAATTGTTCCTAGGGGTTTCTCTAAACCATAGTCTTTTTTTTGATTTTCAGGAACGGTTAAACTTCTCTCACTTTCACTGGTAACTAACAGATTAGTTAAAAAAGAAATCACTGCATCATTAGCAACTGTATCTTGGGGTTCTTTCATTTGCCAAGGTTGATTTTCATCACTGGTTTTCTCAAATTTATAGGTTTGATCTTTGCTTTGAATAGTTAATGCTTTGATGTCATCTTCCTCGAAGGTAAATAGTTGTTTGTTGGTAGCTTCAATTTGTTCTTGTTGGGGATTAATTTGCAATTCATAGACATAAACCCCAATCCCTAGAATAATGGCAATTCCTAATAAAATCCATGTGGTATTTTTTAACTTCATAATTAACCTCTTTATTGTTAATTTTATCTTCTTCGCCACCAGGTTATTCCAGCAGCAATTAAACCTAACAAAGGAACAACCCCTAATGACAATATGGTGATTAAATTAGCTTGTACAGGGGATAAATTAAGTCTTCTATCTTTCGCTTCTCTGGGACGAATAGATAAGGGTTGATCATCTTGATTACTTAACCATTGTACAGAGTTTAAAAAGACATCTCCGTTTAATTGTTGATTAAATAAACTATCAGTAGCAAAGGTGGAATTACCAATAATGACTAAACGAGACTCTATTTTCTCTTTTTCAGGGTTATTATTTTGCTCATTATTAGAAGGGTTAGAAGTGTTTTCTTCTGTTTGCTTTTCAGTGGTTTCATTGTTAACGGATGAGTCGGAGTTATTAATATTTTCTGTTTCCTCTTCATTTACATCAGATTGATTATTAATGGTGTCACTATTGTTATCATCCTTTTCTTGTTCAGTATTATTATTAACTTGATTATCAGAAGAATCTGACTGATTTTCTTCCTCCGTTTCTTGTTCGGAATTATTGTTATTTTCTATTTCCTTGTTTTCAGATTCATCTAAGTTTTCAATCCCTTCATTTGTTTCACTATTTTGATTGTCTTCTTTTGTATCATTAGTGACAACTTCTTGATCAATTGTACGGGTTAATGCTACTCCTAAATCAAAAGGTCCGGGAATATCTTCTTGAGGATCAAAAATAACTTCTTCTGATTCTAAATTACTTTCAGCCCACATTTGTTCGTTAGTGACTAATAATGAGGTTGCTTCGACATTTTCAACTTCAATAGTATCAACGGGACGAGATATAGGATAGAAAGAAATGCTATTAGCAAATTCTTCTGTAATAGGATGGTTTCCGTAGTTGGTAATAAAAGGAGTTGTTGGCCCTAAACCGACAACATTTCCTGATCCTGAACCGTCTATAATAATACGATTATCTAATTGAATTCCCCAGTCTTTTAGTATCGGTTCTAACCCTGCATCTGAGGTAGGATCAAGTAATAAGAAGAGGTTACCCCCTTGTTCAGAATATTCTTTTAATGCTGTCACTTCTTGGTCAAATAATTGACGTTTGGGACTTGCAATAATAATGACATCTGCATCATCAGGAATACCGGCATTTTCTATTAAGTTTAAGGGTTTTACTTCATACCCTTTACTTTCAAGACTATTGGTTGCTTCTGATAAACTTCCTTCGGGAGAGGGTTCTAAAGAATATTCTCCATGGCCTTGTAAGATATAAACGTTTGGGATATAGTCTTTCTGGATTTTTTCGATCGCATTGGTTAACTTGATTTCTGATAAGGGTTCCCTTTGGTTGAAAACGATTAAAGTTTGAACTAATTGTTTTTTATCTCCATATTCTAGATAAACATCTCCTAATGATTGAACATTAAACTGTTGAGTAAGTCCCACTTTTATATCAGGATCAACTAATTCAAATTGAAAGTTATTATTGTACCGTTGGTAGTTTTCTAATAAGTCTTCGTCTTGGGGAGTTATGTCTTTATCAAAAACATAAACTTTCGTCGGTTTATCTAGATTTTCAACAATTTCTTGAGTTTCTGGGGATAAAGTGTAAAGTTGGGTTTCAGTTAAATCGATTCGAGGAGAATAACGAACTGCAATAAAATTAATTAATGCTAATATAATCACCAAGGATAAGACAGAAACAAACGCATTTGTACTTGTTTGTGTTGATCTTTTTTGCCAAAAACTTCTTCCTGTTACTAATAAGTAGATTAACCAGATAAATAAGCAAACACCACCAACAATCACTAAAGTGAGATAAAGTACACTTTGAGTTTTAGTAATAAAAATAGGAACTAAACCTGCAACGGTTAAAATTAACCCAGGAATGAATAAATATTTAAGAATAGTTTTGTAGTTGCTTATCTTTTTCATATTTCAATAAAATTTATTTTTTTATAACACTTTTAAGAACGTTGATAACGTAACGCTTCAATAGATTGTGCAGTTAAGAAAATACCTAGTAAAATATAACTAGCAAATAAAACTAAACTACTGACATCTAATACTCCTTTCACTAAATCTGTATAACGATCAAACAAAGAAAGATAGGATAAAATGCTTTTAAAGGGTTCTTGTAAATTAGCGGCGATCGCATCCATAATCCATAAAAATAAGACTAAAATAAAGGTCAGAATATAAGCTAAAATTCCGCTATCCGTTAAAGAAGAAATGAACATTCCTAAAGAAAGAATAGCAGTAGCGACCAAAATCAAAGATCCATGAGATAATAAAATAATATTCAAATTAACAGGAGGACTAGCATTACTAAAGATAATAATCTCATAAATCCAAAATGGTATCATTAAGACAATAAAAAAGGCTAAAACTCCTAATAATTTTCCGATAGCAACCACCCAGTTTGTTACGGGAGATGTGGCTAATAATTCTAAGGTTCCCCGTTTTCTTTCTTCGGAATATAATCCCATCGATAAAGCAGGTAATAAGACTAATAAAAGAGAAATAATGACTCCAAAAAAACTATCTATAAATTGACCTGGTACGTCCACAGGGGTGGATAATTGGCCACTTTGTTCTAAAAATGAGAGAGTTTGTAAGATTTCTTCTAAAATAGCACTAAAAAAGAACCCCCCGATTAACCAGAAAACAGCAGCGATAATATAGGCAAAGGGAGAGGTAAAATAACTTTGAAATTCTTTGCGGAAAATAGCAATTAAATTAGTTAGTATCATCTCAAGAATAGTTATGAATTTTCTTCGATATCAGTGGTTTCTAAAGATTGTTCTTCTTGTAGTTCCATAGATGATTCTTCGGTAATTAGGTTCAAAAAAACATCTTCTAATGTAGCACGAGTTCGCTTCATTTCATGTAATCCCAGTCCTTGATTAATAATTAAAGCAGCAATGTCTTTTCCTATTTCTTGATGGGAGTCAGTGGTTAATAATAAAAGATGACGTTTGGTTTCACTATTAGATTTAATTTCTAATTGAGTGATACCAGGTATATCTTTTAACATCGGTTCTAAACTGAAGATATCCCCTTCTATTTCGATTTCATACCCTCCTTTTGCGATTAAATGGGACATTAAATGATCAGGGGTATCCGTTGCGACGACTTTACCCCCATTGATGATAGTAACGCGATCGCAGGTCATACTGACTTCTGGTAAAATGTGAGTCGATAAGAGGATGGTATGTTCTCCTGCCAAACTTTTAATCAGGTTACGCACTTCAATAATTTGTTTCGGGTCAAGTCCCACGGTGGGTTCGTCTAAAATGATAACCGGGGGATCATGAACAATGGCTTGAGCAATACCCACTCGTTGTTTATAACCCTTAGATAGCTTACGGATCAAAACTTTGCGCTTATCTTCGAGTTGACAGCGTTCGATGGACCAATTTACCCTAGAATGGCGATCGCCTGATGGGACTCCTTTAATTCGGGCCACGAACTTTAAAAACCCTTCTACTGTCATATCTGGGTACAAAGGAGGGGTTTCGGGAAGATAACCGATATTTTTTCTGACTTTTAAAGACTGTTCATGAACATCGTATCCTGCAATTTTAGCGGTTCCGGCCGTCGCAGGGATATAACCGCTTAAAATACGCATGGTGGTGGTTTTTCCTGCACCATTGGGCCCCAAAAAGCCGAGAATTTCCCCTTTTTCTACAGAAAAATCTACATCTTCAATGGCCGCAGTTGATCCATAAATTTTACTTAAGTGTTCGACTTCAATCATGAATTGATCAGCATTGAAACATCAATAATAGTTTTATTATGACAAAAGCTTGAAATAAGGTTAGGTGACTCTAGGTAATAGACTGTAGATAATACTTAAAAGTTTCTCAACTTAGAATGGCAATAGGGGGAATTTCCCCCTACTCAAATTGTGATCTTTGCTAAGTTATCTTATGGCCATTGAACAACACGCATAGTGCTATCAGTTAGGGCAAAATGGTCATTATCACAAACATTAAATTCACCAAACCCTCCTGGGGGAACTTCTTGATAGTTTCCATCTCTAGCAAGAATATCGTACTCACAAGTATTTCCTGTAATGATAACCGTAGCACTATCACCTGGTTTTAAGATGCCATCGAGTTGATTTTGTCCCCAATATCTTGACCATTCAGGAGACACATATAATTCGGTGAGGTTAGCTTCTGTGTGATTATGGATGGTTAATACTCTTCGTTGGGCCTTGGCTTTTTCTCCACTGCCTAAGACAACGGGGAGACTCATTAAGGAGACAATCCCTAGATTAATCAATAATTTGCGGTAATTCATAGCAAATCCTCCACTTACATTAAACGGATAAGAATCGACTTAATAAGGGCTTTGTCCCCTTAAAAAACTGCATTCTTATCAGGAAGAGATTCGCTCCGCACACCCTTTTATTTTTATGGTAAAAGGGTTATCGTTTAAATCGAAAAAAAAACTAAAAATTGACAAAAAAATTAATATTTAGGAGTTAGAAAACGTGAGTGAACAATGGTCACGGCTCACTGTTCACTGCTCACTGACTAAGGTTTTATTTCCACCGATAAGGAGGTTTGGGTTTGTTGATAGACGGGAACGACCGTTGCATTCACTCCCTGATTTTTTAGTTCTTGAACCCGTTTTTCTGCTTGTTGAGAATGTTGAAACATTCCGGCATGAATCACCCCTTCACTTTGACGAATAAAGGCCATGGGTTCAATGGTTTTAACTTGGGATAATAAAGAGGGGTTTTGACCGGCTACTTCAACGCGATAAAAACTAGGGTTTTCAGTTGACTGGTTATTGATATTCTCTATGGTAGCGGTGGGAGGTTCATTATCGAGGGTTTGAGCCGGTAAAGTTTGGGGAGCTTCAAAGGTATATTCTTTAATCGGGGTTGAACTATCATTGCTGGCCGGAGTGACTTCGACAGACATGGCCCGAACGGGTTCAGAAGCCGGTTGAGGACTCACCATTTTAGGTAGAGGAGGTGGGGGTAACTGGCGGTTAGACGTGGTTTGTGCCACAGTGACAGAGGTCGAACCCACCGTTAAGAGTAAACAACCTATCCAAGTTGAAGACTGTTTTAAGTAAGAAGGGAACCTGGTTCTTTGCTGAGCAGTCCTTAGAAATAAGCGATGGCAAATTTTAAACATAGTATAAACCGTAAATAAACACATCCTCACACCGTCAACAACATAAATTTTGTTGTCTTCGGTTTAGTTACTCATCATTGTAATACTGAAAATGTTAGCCTAGAGACAGTCGATGGTTAATTGTTCGCTTTTTAAGAAACGTTTAACAATGAAAAAGGTTGTTGTTGGTTTATCTGGTGGAGTTGATAGTTCGGTGGCTGCAGCGAGTTTACAGCATCAAGGATATGATGTGATTGGGTTGACCCTGTGGTTAATGAAAGGGAAAGGACAATGCTGTTCCGAGGGAATGGTCGATGCTGCCTTTATTTGTGAACAGTTGGGAGTTCCCCATCATATTGTGGACACAAGAGAGTTATTTGAAGCCAATATTATCAATTATTTAGTGTCAGGGTATGAGTCGGGGGTTACGCCTTTACCTTGTTCTCAATGTAACCGTGCGGTGAAATTTGGGCCGATGTTGGCTTATGCTCAAGAAGAGTTAGGCTGCGATCGCATTGCTACCGGTCATTATGCTCGGATTCGTTATGATGAGCAAAGCGAGAGATATCAACTGTTACGGGCCATTGATCGTAATAAAGATCAATCTTACTTTTTATACGATCTTTCTCAAGATATTTTAAAAGGAACCATTTTTCCCTTGGGAGAACAAACCAAAGAAGAAACCCGACGCATTGCAGCAGAATTTGACCTAAAAACGGCCAGTAAACCAGAAAGTCAAGATTTATGTTTAATCGAGGCTCATGGTTCTATGGCCAAGTTTCTCGATCAATATATTAAACCCAAAGAAGGAGAAATTGTTGATCTCGATGGCAAAGTATTAGGGACTCATCAAGGGGTTCATCACTATACCATTGGACAACGGAAAGGGTTAGGAATTGCTGCCCCAGAACCGTTATATGTGGTTAAATTAGATGCAGTCATGAATCGGGTGATTGTAGGAAACCGCGCTGCTGGGGGTCGTTCTGATTGTACCGTAGGGCGGTTAAACTGGGTTTCTATCCCTGAACCGACTTCTCCTATTACGGCAGAGGTACAAGTTCGTTATCGTTCAAAAGCGGTTCCTGTCACCATTATTCCTATCGAAGAACACCGAGTAAAGTTACAGTTTAATGAGCCTCAATTTGGCATTACTCCGGGTCAAGCTGCTGTTTTTTATGATAGGGAAGTGGTTCTCGGTGGTGGGATTATTGATTAAAATTGGAGGGGTCAACGGCCGTTGACCCCTCCAAAAATTGATAGTAAAACGATATAATAGTGAGAGTTATTGGTTTAATTTAGAAGTAAAAAAACCATAGACATTGGCAAATTGTGATAGGAATAATAAAGTACAAAGAAATAGTTTAGATGATTGCTTAGAATTAACAGCAAAGGGATAAGTTAATAGTTTCCAATAAAAGTCTAAGGGTTCAACTTTAACAGAGGTTTGATTTCGTTGAGAACGAACTTGATGGAAGTAATAAGCCCCACGACCATAATTAAAATGTTGTTGCCAAAATTTAGATAAACTCAGATGATGAGAATGATAAATAATCGCTTCAGGAACATAGTGTAATGAATAGCCATTAAATAACCAGCGATCGCAAAATTCCCTATCTTCTCCTGCCGCTAAAGGAAAGGTAATATCAAACTGTCCGACTTTCTCAAATAACTCTCTAGACATAGCAAAATTATTAGAGGCAAAAAAGGTCACTTGATTAGATTTTTGATTGTAATAATCGTAGAGATAATCGATTAATAATTGACTGGCTGATGAATAAGGGTTATCGGATAAAGCATTGATGGTTTTTCCCCCTAACAGAGCGTTTGAAGTCTTAGAGAAGCCATGTTCTAGGGCTAAGAGCCAGTTTTGATCTAGGGTGCAGTCATCATCAGTAAAGGCTAAATATTGTCCTTTAGCAGCATTTGCCCCAGTATTACGGGCTTTTGCCGGCCCGCTATTGGTTTGACGGATAAAATTCAGATTTAGCTTATCACAGTAAGAATTAACGATATTATCGAGAGGTTTTTTGCTACCGTCATCAACGATTATCACTTCAAAGCGTTCTTTTGAGTAATAAAGACCAGTAATGGAGTCTAAACAAGTTTTTAATCGTTTAGGACGGTTATAGGTCGGAATAATAATCGATATAAAGGGAGAAACACTCATAAATTAATGTTTATAACCGATGGACAAAGATAAATTTTATCAATTTTATTAAATGACTTAATGAGATAGACTAATTGTGTAATATTGTATCTTGATTATGAAAGAGACAGAAATTTTAGAATCAAAATATGTTACTAATCATAAGGCGCAATGGGCATTAAGACTAACAAAAATTTCTCTACTCATTATTATTTTAGGGGTTTGTCTGGTCGGGAGAAGAGAGTCAACCTGGCCAATTACTTCTTGGGCCCTTTATAGTCGATATACAGCCCGTTTTCGGACACCTAAACCCTCTATATCTATCACAGAACTTAGAGTGTACACTACAGCAGGAAATCTTCACATTGTCAAACCAGAACGCATTTTAACTATTCCTTACGATAGCCTTTCCCACGATATTGTTGAAAATGCTTTTAATAATACCGATATTAATCATCGAGATGCCAGTCGAAAATACTTAATAAATGCTGTTTCCAATTTTATCGGTGAAAATACTAAAATCAAAACCATTGAAGCTTGGAATCTTTCTTATCAAGTGAAACCTTTAAACGTTCCTCCCATTGAAAAACAATCTCCGACAACTGAGGTTATGCTAGGGAGTTTTTCCCAAGAAGATATTATCAAATAAAAAATTATGAAACTTTATTCTCCGTTTACCCGTATAAATAATGGTATTAATGCTTGGTTTACTCAACCTGAAGTGAATGCAGCCGGCAACGTTGGAATTTTTAGAATAGTCTATTGTTTATTTTATCTGTGGCATTTAAGTACCCTTTCCTATGATTTTTTAAGTGGGATGCCTAGCTTTTATGTGATAGAACAAGTTTATTTAGTTAGATATTTTTTCAGAGACTTTGGTGCGTCTCAGTCACCTTTATTTTTTTATACTTTAGAGTCATTTCTTGTTGCTGCTTTAGTGTTGTTGGCTTTTGGTTATAAAACTAGAATGGCCACTATTGCGGTTTTGCTTATTGGTGGTTTGCTTGAAGCATTAGCTACTTCTGTTGATGGAAAAAGAACGTTAACACCGCTCGTATTTTATATTCCCTTTTTTATGACAATCATGAACTCATGGGGAAAAACTTATTCTTTAGACGCAATAATTAAAAAGAATAAAACAGGGTCTTCAATTGATACTCATTCCTCTAACTGGGAGTATTTTTTACCAGCTCGCGCTCTGTTGATTCTTATTTCATTTTTGTTCTTAAATTCTGCTATTTTTAAAGTGGCTTTTGGCGGGGACTGGCTAAGTTATTCTGATATGATGTCTAACTTTTTTTTAAATAGAAATATTGAAGCAGCAACCTATGATTTGCCTTTGAATTGGTTGGCTCCTTTTCTAGCTCAAACACCTTTTATTTATCTCGCTACTCACCTTACTACACTACTTTTTGAAACTTTTTTCTTTTTATCTCTAATTCATCGAAAAATTAGAGATTTTTTTGTCGCAATAGCACTACTTTTCCATGCAGTTAATGGTCTTTGGCTAGTGGTTAGTGTTACGCCTATTATGATTTCCTATGGTATTTTTATCAACTGGCAAGGGATTAAAGATTTCTTTTGTCGTAATCACAAAGAAAAGTTTTTGACTGAAAATATATCACCAAAATGGTTAATTGGATTGTCTCTTTTCTTAGCTACTCTTTTAGGCTTACTGTGGCATAGTGATCTAGGAATTCGTGCTTTATTTAATTTGAATGGTTTAATTGATTGGAGAACTATTTGGTATCCGATTTTTCCTGTTTCGATAGGATGGTTGATTATTATACTAATTGATTTATTCCGTCAATTAAGATTGAAAATAAATTAATCATTTTATTCATTCTAAATTAAACTCAATGAAATGAGCTATCAAAAATTTTTTCTGGCATAGGCATAAAACATTGAGTCATATTCGCAAATTTCTTCTATTTTTTTCATAATTGATTGGTCGATTTGAGGCTTAGAAACTGGATTTTTATTCATGTGTGGAATCTTAACAGTTAAATTAAATTGAGCTTGTAAATCATTGGTAAATTGCTCTAAATTATCTAAAAAACTAACTAAAGAAAACTTTGATAAGTTTTTTTTAGCAATCTCTAATCTTGTTTGCAAATCAGTGCTATCATAGCGAGAAAAATTACCAAAGTAGTTAATATAATTTTGTCCTCTAAACTTTCCTCTTTCAGAGTCAATAAAATCCTCTAAACTATCACTAACTCTAGCATGATTTTCTGGTTTATAGGCATCAAAAAAATACTGAGAAATATATCTTTTGATCGGATCTCTTAAAATAGTAATCCAAGAATATTGATCACGATAAGCTTCCCAAATATTTTTATTAAAATGAAAATGTCCTGAAATATATTTTCTTCCTGCTGCCATTTCATAAAGTAATAGAGATTGTCGCAGCTGAAATTTATCAATTCCAGTGTTAATTGTCTTGTTATGATTCACCACTTTAACTGCGTTAGTGGTTAGTATTGGGTCAACTTTGTAACTATTTTTTTTCCATAAATTATTCTCAGAGATTGATCAATTGATGTTCCGCCTGTTTTGGGAACGTGCATAAAAATAATATTAGGCTTGGGAGGATTTAAAATATTTTGGACTTGAACTTTTAAACTTTTAACTCTCATAAAGACATCCTTTTTTAAAGATAAAACTAGATTACAAATGGTCGTTTTGTGTGCTTGCAGTGTTCACTAAAGTTGCCGATAAATCTTCAATATTAGGCTTACTGAGAGGTTGAAACTTTGTTATCTCAAGCAAATGCTGACCCAGACGACGAGCAAGGGCTAAAATTGTAAAAGTCGGAGAATAGGACGGCCCAGTGGGAAACACAGCCGAACTAGCTACATAAAGGTTATCCGTACCAAATACTCGACAATTAATATCCACTACTCCCTCTTCAGGACAACTTGCCATGCGTGTTGTCCCCATTTGGTGGGCTGCATCGGTCATATTATCGATACAAGGGGGATCATCTCCAAACTCAAACGTGCCAATACCTGCCTCAGCAAACCGTTGGGTTAACAGTTCCAAGGTTTTTGCCATGGAACGATGATCATGTTCGGTAAAACACCAGTCAACCTCTAATTTTCGTTGACCAAGGGCATCAAGTTCTGTTCCCAACTTGATATGACTAGCTTTTTGGGGAAGTTGCTCTGTTACAAACTTAACTCGATAAGAAGCGACTGCGCCATTATTATCTTGACAGATAGGACGACCTTGAATCATTCGTTTGAGTCGGTCTGTGAAAGTTTCATAAATTGGCTTAATGTATAAAACGTGTTCTAGAAGCTCATGTTCTCGTTGAGTCTCATCATCTAAAGCAAAACAGATACAAAAACGGGGTTTAGGAGCATATTGTAGCTCATGGGCGTATTGTCGAGTGAGATGACCTGGTATGAGAATTCCTGTATGATGTTTCGGGTGATCGGTGTAGAAACGACCCACCAAATCATGAGCATTACCGATACCATGAGGAAGTTGACGGTTAGAGGCTAATAACAGACGGGCTGCTTCAAAGGCACCCGTGGCAAGCACGATAACATCACCCTCAACTGTAATTTCTCGACCTTCGAGGGAACGACAAACCACCCTATTAACCCGTTGACCCGAGGGATCAAGTTTTAACTCTGTTGCCGTCGCACCTTGAATCACTTGTAAATTTCGGGAACGGCGCATTTCTTCTCCAAACCGGATCGCGGTACGGGTTGGGGTTTTCTCCCAATAAAAACTACTCATTTTTAAGCCATAGGCTGCAATTTTCCCTCGAAGTTCCCTAATTTCTGGGCGTACTGCCTCTGCTTCTAAATCACCAAACCCGTAATCTTTGGCAGCAGAGCGATAATGGTCTAAAAGATCGGTAAACTCTATGGGCCAACCACTGTTAGGAACCCAGTCTCTGCCGTCGAAATCAGATTGTTGTAGGTATTTCCATTTTCCTGTCCAGACGTTACTGGTTCCCCCAAACTGACGCACTCGACTAACTCCCCGTAACTCAGGGGGTAAGTAGCGGTGATAGTAGGTATTAGGATTTAATTCTCGGTGACGTTTACCCAAAAAAATGACATCGTTTAAGGCTTGAATTTCAGGATCAAAGCGATCGCGTCCACTTTCGAGTAAAATTACGTCTCGACCATGACGAGCGAGGTGGGTTGAGACTTCGGCCCCGGCAATACCAGAACCAAGAACAATCACTTGTGCTTTTAGGTTCGTTTGTTCGTCAATTTTGAAAATGTCGGTAATCATAATTAAGAAGAATTAGATGGGATTAAAAATTTCTTGGGAAGACGGGTTGATAATTGAGAAAAAATAGAGCGATATATCAGAAAAAAGATATGAGAGGGATGCAGTTTCAAAGCCCAGAGCCAATGGCTCAAAGCTGCCTTTTTTTGCTGCATTTGGTAGGATTTTAAAGCGTGTTTGTAAACAAATTCAGCAAACATTTTAGGATGACTGCTAAAAATCTCCTCATGTTTTTTGAGCAAACGCTGAAAGCTTTCTTGGCGTAGCTGATAATTGCCTGATACGCGATCGCTGCTATGGGAAAAAAGATGATAGGTTATCTTCGGTAAACCAATAAGCGTACATTGGGGATTCAGTCGTAAAAATAATTCCGAATGAACACGAGAGCGAAAGGTTTCGTCCCATCCCCCTATTTTCAAAATCAGATCCCGTTCCACCACTAGGGTTTGTTTCGTATGAAAAGACCGTCCCGGTTCTGGGGTTTCTAGAAAGAAATGATCCCCTTGAGGACAAAGAGTCGGAGGGATGCGAGTGGCAATCACTTTACCTGTCTCATCTACTTTTTGTAGTCCTGAAATCAGAGCAACAGGGGGATTAACGGTTGTTTTTTCTAAGGTTGATAGAGAAAGTTCTACCATCTGGGGCAATAAATAGTCATCATCATCTAAATAAGTGATCCAGCGCCCCTTAGCTGCTTTAGTTCCCACATTTCGCGCGGCTGCTCCTCCGACATTCTTCTCTAAAACAATGACTCTTAACCTGGGATCATCGGGGAGGGTTGCCCGTTCTTGTGACCCATCATCGACTACAATTACTTCTAAATCTTGGTAGGTTTGATTCAGCGCACTCTCAACTGCTCTGGGTAATAAATGAGGTCGGTTATGAGTTGGAATAATAATAGTAATTAGGGGATGACTCATGATTTGACCTCCCAACTACGGGGTTGATAAAATAGGCTGCGACTGGTTGATTGCTCAGAATCTACTTGAAAGCGAAAAGACTTAACCTTATCGAAAGTAAATATTCCTTCTTTTAAATAAATATTGGCACTATACACCCCTGATAACAGACAGCAATAAGGCATTTTCATGGAAATTTCGTGATATCCAGGAGTCAAGTTAATCGTTTGATCATCGGCATTAGAGGTAATACTGACCATGCGATCGCCTCCTCCTGAGCTACAAGAAATCATCACCCCCACATTGACATTTTCAATGGGTTTGTGGGCTTTACATTCAACGCAAAGTTCGGCATATTCACCAGTTTGTAGGGTTTCTAATCTTTTGCCGTCCTTATCCTTAAAGCAAATTGAAAGAATATCTAATCCTAAACTGTCTGCTGCTGATTTTTCGGGTAATTTAATCCATCCTAGGGCTTTTTCAGTGCCATCAAGACGCAGATCCCTTTCATACTGACGAATGACATCTTGAGAATCTCCTTGTAACACCAGTTCCCCTTTTTTGAGGTAAATTGAGGTATCACAAACATTGAGAACGTGATAGGGATTATGAGAAACGAGAATAAATGAGGTTCCTTTTTCCCGTAGTTCTGCCAGTCGTTGATGACATTTCATTTTAAATTTAATGTCCCCTACTGCCAGCACTTCATCAATTAAGAGGATTTCTGGATCAATATGCACGGCACAAGCAAACCCCAATCTTGCGGCCATCCCTGAACTATAACTTTGTACCGGAGCATCTATAGCGTCCCAGATTTCGGCAAAATCGATGACATCATCGAATCTTCGCTTAATTTCACGGGTGGATAACCCTAAAATTGACATATTGGCGTAGATGTTTTCCCTCCCCGACAAAATGGGGTTAAATCCTGCCCCTAACGCAATTAGAGGTGCAATACGCCCTCTCACTCTCACTAAGCCTGTATCGGGTTTAATTAAGCCACTGAGGATACGCAGTAAGGTGCTTTTCCCTGCTCCATTGGCTCCCACTAATCCTAACGCTTGTCCCCGTTGCAATTGAAAGTTAATGTCTCGCAACGCCCAAAATTCTTTTTTTCGCAGGCGATCATTGTGTCGCCTTCCCCCAGTGAGATCAGCAGCAATATCTTGTACCCCATAAAATAGAGATTGTTTGAGGTCACGACAAAACTTTTTTGAGACTCCCTCCACCAAAAGCACAGGAGGTTCTTTTGCTTCGGATGTTGGTACTAACGGCCGTTGAATATTAATTACCATATTTATGATGTGACCCTCTCGACGACATAAGGCATTGCAATACGAAAGCTAATCCAAGTTAACAGTAACCCTACCAGGGTAAAGCCACTGACTAACCAAAATCCTTCAGGGTTGGTCAAGGTTCCTGTGGTGGCTAATTCTCTTGTCGCTACCAGTAAAGGGGTAACAGGGTTCCAAGCGACCAATATCCCAAATAGTCCTTCTTTGGGGACAGGGTAGATCACAGGGGTGAGAAATAACCATAACCCTGTAATCATGTTTAAGCCTCTTGAGACATCTTGATAGAGTAGTCCCAGAGGTGCCAGCAAAATACCGATTAATGTTCCTAGTAAAATCAGGTGAATCAAGGCGACAGGGGCGATAATAATGCTCCAACTGACAGGAACTCGGAAAAAGAGAAATAGGCCAATAATTAAAATTAGTTTGATACCAAAGTTAAACACCACTTCCCCAAGTTTCGCTAGGATAATGGCTTCTCTGGGAAAGTTGACTCGCGCTAACATAGGCTTAGCTAAAATGACGGCTTGAACTGGCCCCATGAGTGAATCAACAAAGGTTTGCCACAAGGCTGTGCTGAACATAACATAAGCAGGATAAGGAATATCGGTGTTGCCCACAGTAAACACATTAGCTTCTTTGGCGAGAGTAAAACTCATGGCCATGGCAATAGGGGGAATAAATACCCAGGCGATACCCAGTATTGCCTGTCGATATTGGGCGCTGATATCACGCACCATCAGTCGCCAGGCTAATTCACGGGAGGCCAATAAATCGCGCCACATACTCGAAAATAAAAAACGAGGACGACGCAGTAAGCTGTCGGGAGTATGAATAATTTCGGGGGGGCTAGATAGCATTTTTTTCTAAAATTAGGAACATTATAAAATTAAATAAACAATAACTTTATTTAGAGTCGAAACTCCTGGCGATACTTTCCCAGGCTAACTTAGGCTTAAATTCCCGATCTAAGGGCAGGGGACGAACCGGTGCGTTATCGTTACGGGGACGGTGTTTCGATAGCCAAGTATAGCGATCGCTTAATCCCCAGGTTAATACGCCGATGACATTGGGTTCTTCTAAAACGGTGCTTAAATACATTTCATAAACCTCAGCAATTCGGCGATCGCGTTCTTCGTAATCATAGGGTAATCCTCGATCATGAACATCCATTTCTGTCACCATAATTTTTAAATCTAAGCTGGCGACATCGGCTAAAAATTGTCTCAGTTTCTCTGCATTAAAACGGGTTTCTGGTCCTGATAAATGCGCTTGTAGTCCTAATCCATGAATAGGGGTTCCTTGCTCTTTCAGGCTTTTTAAAAGATTGAAAACGGCTTCACGTTTGGCATTTTGATGGGGTAAATCATAGTCTAAATCGTAATCGTTATAAAAAAGCAACGCATTGGGATCGGCTTCGGCTGCGACTCGAAACGCTATGTCAATATAATCTTTACCTAACCATTGAAACCAAGGACTTTTACGCAACCCTAGGGGATGTCCATCTCTTACTTCAATCCCTTCATTAACCACATCCCAAGAGTGAATTAAGCCTTGATAATGACCGGCAACCGTCATAATATGATCCTTTAAAATTGATTCAGCATTTTGAGGGTTGGCGGTTTCTTTAAGCCATTTTGGTAGGGACTGATGCCACACTAAATTATGTCCTCGCATTTGCAACTGATGGCGTTTGGCAAATTCTATTAACCAGTCTCCCCGACTAAAATCATATTGATTGGGTTTTGGATGAATTTTATGCCATTTTAAATCATTTTCTGGGGTTAAAATCGCACATTCTTCTATAAACCGTTTAGCAAATTCTTGATTTTCCGAGAGCTTAGAATAGGCAGCGGCTGCCCCATAAATTAATTCTTTACGGGCAGCATAAGTTTTTAGGGATTTGGGTTGCTTAAGCCATCCTGTTAATAGGGTGGTTGCCAGGGTTGCTCCTCCTAAATACATTGCTTTTCTTCGGGTTATTTTGGGTATTTTTACCATGAAAAAATGAACTATGAAGACTTAATTTGAGTTTGGGTGGTTAACTGTTTTTGTTGTTGAAAATGACGATGGGTCAAATAATTATTAATACGATGTTCAAACCACATCATCACTTTTTCTAATTTCGGACTATAAAGTCCAAAGGTAAGGCGAAAAATAATAGGGGCAATGAAGGTCATTTTTTCGTCGCCAACCTAATTTTTTATATTTTGAAGTAAAATATCCGTCTTCACTTAATTGCCATTTGTCTCTAAGACGATGCAAACTCGATAACGTCCAGGCATTACTCCAACGCAACATATAATAATGTAAATCACTCCATTCTAAGGGTTCGCCAAAGGTATAAGTCACTAAACAACTGGGTTCAAAAAAGACTTTTTCTCCCTTTTCTCTGACAGCCATACAAAAGTCAAGATGCTCTTTAGTATTCATTAAAGCTTCATCTAAAACACCAATTTTATCGAAAATATTACGGCGAACTAAGACACAATGAAATTCGGCTAATTCGGTTTCTGTGCGTTGTAATTTTGGCAGTAAATCTTGAACTTTTTGACCTTGTTTATACATTTTTTCTCGTAGGCGTTTCCTCCCTGTTTTATCAACCCAAATATGAGATTCACCGCCAGCAAAATGAACGATTTCATGTAAAGGTTTTTCTTGACACATTAAGGGACCAACAACGGCTGCGTTGGTTTCTTCGGCACAAGTTAACAGAGCTTTTAACCATCCTTTACTGACAATAACATCGTTATCAATGAAAACTAAATAAGGAGTTTTGACATAACTTAAGCCTAAGTTTCTAGCTTGATTAGGGGTTAAATAATAGTCTGTTCGTAATAGTTGAAACTTTTTATCTTGTGATTGTTGGTTTAAATAGCTATGAATTTTCTCGGGGGAATTACCATCAACATAAATTAAATGAAAGGGAATAGTTGTATGCTCATAAATACTTTCTAGGGATTCTTGAGTACAACTAAATCGCTCACGAGGGACAACTATAATGGTAACTTTAGGTTCTAATTTCATTAAAATTAATCCTCCTTTAAGATGATAAAGTTACAGAATTTAAGTTTAGATTAAATAAAGTTTGATTCGAGTTCAGAACTTGTTGATAAATGTCTACCAGGTTATCATTTAGTTTATCTAAATCATAGTGTTTTTCAACATAATCACGTCCGGCTTTTCCCATATCTTTCCATTGTTCAGGATGTTGAATCAGTAAATTTAATTTATCAGCTAAAGCGTCAACATCTCTTTCAGGAACTAGATAACCTGATACGCCATCTTCAACTAATTCAGGAATGCCACCATGATAGGTACTAATCACAGGTAAACCCATGGCCATTGCTTCCTTTAAAACATTAATCGGTGCGTCTTGATTCCCATCTTTAGCTGTCACACTGGGAGCAATAAATATATGAGAGTTATCTAAAATTTCTTTGATTTCTTGTTCATTTTTCCAGCCAACTAACTGAATAATATTTTGCATTTTCAAGGTTTTAATTAGCTGTTCTAAATGGGGTCTGAGTTCACCGTCTCCAATGATGTTATATTTTAAATTAGGTGTTATTTCTGCTTGTTTAGCTACGGCACGAATACTATATTCAATTCCTTTTTTTTCCACTAAACGTCCTGTTGTTGCAATGCAAATTTTTTGGTTTTTTTCTAGGAAACGAGGTTTAAAAATAAATTGTTGATAATTTAATCCAGAACGTAGAACAGAAATTAAATTAGGATCACAACCTAATGCAATAATTCTTTGTTTAAAAAAATCACAATTGGTTAAAAAATAATTACCTTCTTTGAATAACTTATCATAAACATGAGTTCCCTTTTCTTCAACATATTTACTAATATCTTGCCCTCTAAAAGTTGTAATTAAATTAGCTTGAGGACTATTTATTTTACGAAACCAAATCCCTCGATAACCTTGGGTTCCAAATTGACAATGAATGATATCATAAGGTTGCTCACATTGGGGAACTAACATATAAATAAGGCGAAATGATAAAGCTTCCAGCCCATATCTCCAAACATCTAAGCTTTTGAAACTTTTTTTTCTATCTAAAGTTAGATATTTTCTCAGTAAATTTATTCCTTTTAATCCTCGTTCAAATAAATTTTCTGGCATCGTAAGAAGATAATAAGTTCTCTCTAATAAATTATATTGTTTAACTAAGGGTTGAAGATGATCAATATCTCCTTGTTTTTCTGCATAAATATCAACTTGATGACCTCGTTTAATCAAACCAACTGCTTGATTAATTATAAAAGTTTCTGATAGAGTGGGGAATTCATGAACTAAAAAAGCAATACGCATTTTAAATTAATTAAATTGTTTTATCTTTATAATCTAGCGGATTCTTTACCAAATTTTACCCTTAGCAGTTCCCAAGCGCTGGAATACCTGACAAAAAACATGACTAAAGAAACTTGTAATTTTTCCTCTAAAGATTGAAACCGTTGATCTCGAAAAACTTTAATTAAAAAATTAATAGGTGGGGTCAAATTATAACGTAAATACCCTAAAAATAATAATTGTTTTTGTAAGGAAGAAGTTAATGCTTTTGATTGTCTTTGAAAACTCCCTGAAGCTAAACGGATGGTTCTCTGATAAAGTTGTGACCAAGAATGTCGCGCAGGATGAAAAATACAGACTTCTTCAGCATAAATTTGTTCATATCCTTTCTCATAAACTCGATTTCCCCATTCTAAGTCACCATTAGATTTAAGACTGTCATCAAAGCAACCGACTTCATCGAAAATATGGCGATAGGTAAACACATTTGCGGTTGCAGCACCATGATATTCTGCTAATAGTTTCTCCTGGGGAAAAGCGGTAACACTTTCATATAATTCTATGGCAGTGGGTTGACTAGGATTTCTAAAAAAGAGTTCTATTTTTCCTGCTATTAGCCCACAATTTGGATTAGCTAATAAGGCATTTACACCATTTTTTAACCAGTTAATTGTGGGAATACAATCTGAATCTGTAAAGGCAATAATTTCTCCTTTTGCGATGGTTAAACCTTTATTTCTAGCAGCATAAGATCCTTGCTTTGCTTCATAGGTATAATGAGCTTGGGAAAATTGTGAAACAATATCTTTAATATTGTGTTCTTCATCAGAAGCATTATCAATAACAATTACTTCATAATTGTCAGTGGGATATGATTGATTTTCTAAGGCTTCTAAGCACTTTTTAAGCCTTAAACCATCATTGTAAACGGGAATGATGATAGAAACCATCGGAAAAACATTCATGAAAAAAGAACCTAAAATTGGCTAATGGTTAGCTTTAGTAAGAATTGATAAGTAGAACAGACAGATAAAGAAATAATGAGTCTGCCTGAATACTCTTATTTTTGTTAAACAACAACTTTAGAGTTGATGGACTTTGCTTTCGTAGAAGGAGAAACTAGAGTTTTCTTCTTCTTATCAGTAACAAAATCTTCGTGATAAGAGCGTTCCGTATTAACTTGCCACAAATCATGATTTGCTCCCATGATATTCTCCGCTGCTAAAAGAGCCGATAACATAGAATGATCTTGGTTATTATAACGGTGCATTCCATTACGACCAACGGTTTGCAAATTCTCAAAGGTACTCACATAATCTTGTAATACTTTTAAATGCTCTTTGTATTCACCGTCGTAAACAGGATAGGCTTTTTTCTGACGAATAACCGTACCATCTTCTACTTTACGGATATCATCAACTAATCCTAAATTAACGATTTCTTCACTGGCTAATCTAATTAAATCTTTGTTATCCATTTCCCATAAATCATCCCCTTCACTACAGAAATATTCCATTCCTAAGCAGGTTTTATTAATATCAGGAACCATCGCCGGACTCCAGTTCTTAAAGTTCTGAATGCGTCCTACTTTAAACTCAGGACTATGAATATAAATCCAATTATCAGGGAATAGGTCTTTTTGATCGACTACAATAGGAACAATCAGGAAATCGCGGTATTTCAAACTACGGGCAGCCTTAAGAACGTTTTCGGGGGGTAAAGGGTCTAAACGGTGCATTAAGGCAGCAACGGGCATGGTATTGATAAATTGATCCCCTTCAAGGGTCAAGGTTTTATCTCCTTGTTTAGCGATGATACGGGTAATACGTTTACCTTCTCGTTCGACTTTAATCACTTCAGTGTTTAAGTGAACAGGAGAACCGTGAGCATTCAATTTCTCTTGAAACCGTTCCCACATCATTCCTGGTCCTAAAATAGGGTAATCGAATTCTTTGATAAGAGTTTTGGTGTCATTGCTGCCAAATACAGCGTTAATGACTGCTTTTTTTAGGGATAATCCTTTAATTCGCTGTGCAGCCCAGTCTGCTCGAATTTGAGTACAGGGAATACCCCAAACTTTTTCGGTATAACTTTTAAAGAAGGTTTTGTATAACCGTTCTCCAAAGCGGTTTGTTACCCATTGTTCAAAATTCTCTTCTACGGGTAAGGGTTTAACCTTTACTTTGAAATAGCTATAAAGAATTAATAAACTGTGTAAAATTCCTAAATTGCTAACCGCATTCAAAGGTTCTAGGGGATAGCTGAAAAATTTGCTTTTGTAATAAATGCGAGACAGACGGGGAACTTTAATAAATTCGTCCCCTAACACTTCATACCAAAGATGTTGAACTTGAGGAACTTTGGTAAAAAAGCGGTGTCCACCGATATCAAAGCGATAATCTTTGTAGGTTTCGGTACGGGAAATACCGCCAACGCGATCGCCTTTTTCTAAGGTAACGGAATGGACTCCGTGTTTGGCTAATTGATAGGCTGCGGTTAACCCAGCCGGTCCCCCACCAATAACAACAGTTAAGGGAAAATTGTGATCAGGGTGGGAGTAGGAATGATTAATGTTAGTAACTTGCATGAATCCGAAATATATTGTAACAAAAATGAGTGTTTAAGTATCTTAACGAATATTAGGCTTGATTCGGCAAAATAGGTCGATTTCTCTTTAATTTATGCTTAACTGTTCCGATGACAAAGGCTAATCCACTGTAAAAGTAGTAAAACCAATGCCAAGGAAGTATTGCCAAAGTAAAGATGAAACCGCGTTTTTTGAGAAAAAATTGATAAACTGGCCAATTAAGTACGATTAGCCCAATTATGAGTAATCCTCCCAAGAATAACACGGGAGGAAACCAAAAGCTGGTCAGAAGGGAAATTAGCAACAGGTAGATAAAAATAACGCTGAGACGACTTGACCATTGCAAGTTTAAATCGTTAACAAAATTGCGATCGCGATGAATCAATTCTGTCCAAGGTAAGGCACGATAGAAAAAGTCGGCTCTGAGTAAAGAGTAAGGAGTCCACCGTTTGAGATGTTTAACGTATATATCTTTACAAAGACGAATCTGATAACCTGCAGCTTTTAAGCGGTAACCAAGTTCGATGTCTTCAATACAAGGACGACGATAACTTTCGTCAAATCCCCCCATTTTCCAGAAGATATCCCGTCTAATCGCGCCACAAGCTCCCCAAAAGGTTGAAGCTTCTTCTGAGCCGATTTGATGATTATAGTGATGGAATAAATTTTTGTACTGGGAGAGAAAATTAGAAGCTCCTGGTTGATCATCATAAGAACCAATCAAAGCAGCCACGTGAGGATTTAAGGCAAAGACTTGATCAATCTTTTCGAGGGTATCCTCATGAATAGTCACATCAGCATCTGTAAAAAAGAGAATCTCGCCAGTTGCGACCTCAGCCCCTCGATTTCTCGCTACTGCTGGGCCTTGATTGGTTTTTAACTGTATTACCCTAGCACCGAATGATTCAGCGATTTTATAGGAATGGGGATCATCTCCATCTACTACGACAATCACTTGAGTCGGGGATAATCGGCTGTTTTTTAAACTAGCTAAACAGTCATAAAATGCTTGTCCGCCTTTATAGACAGGGATGATAATAGAAATAGGTAAGTCTGGGGTAGATAAATTTAGCATCAACCTTAACTTTGATGGTTATTTGTGTTTTGACAGGGTTGGATCAACCGATTTATGCTGAAGTAATCTTAATCAACAGTACCTGATGTCACCTCGTTAGTGAGATGAATTTAGAGAGGATTTTAAGGAGTTAGACTTGAAAATCGGTCTTTAAATTCAGCCTCTAAGGAGTTGCTCTTAGTGTTCAATCATTAGTGCAGTATACCTACTAATATTGAAGACTGTTTTTCACATAGCTTAATAGATAAAAGAAATTTCAGCAATAAATCTATCGATAGATGTTTTAAAAAAATATATGTGATATGATTTTATATTTTAGCTGCGAAATTTTCTAGTTATTACAAAAATAAGCTACAGCCATGTCATTTGTCATTGTTACTTTAGAAATTTTTTGGTTTTGTTTTGGAGGTAGTTTATTTGTCTATAATTCTTCCCGTCGGGTTTCTGAAGCATTATCTTTGGGAATTATTTTAGCATTTATCTTATTTTCAACGATTTTTCAAATTGCTTTTTTATTAGAAATTCCTAATCTTGCTTTTGTTCTTGAAGCCTTATTCTGTATTCTCATTTTAAGATTAGCATTCACAAAGAAAGCTGAAATTAAACTCATTCTATCAACTGTCAAACACTTCTTTTTTCACCATAAAATAATTTGTTCAATAATTTTCGTTTGCTGGGTTTATCTCTTTTTTCTAGCTACTATTATTCCTCCTAGTAATTGGGATAGTATGACTTATAATTTATCGAGGGTTTTGTTATTTCAGCAGGAAAATTCTTTACTCTTAGATAATGTGACGACACCTCGTCAAGCTATGTTTGTCATGGGATCTGATATATTAACTCATGCTTTTCTAAGATTTTATTCTGATTATGGAGTAGGATTATTTAGCTTTTTAGCTTATGTTAGTATTGCACTGGGAACTTACGCTTTATCTCGTAATTTTGCCTCGGTTAACATTAGTTTGCTCACTGCAATAATTATTATGGGGATGCCTGAATTATGTTTTCAAGCAACTTCGACAAAAAATGATATTTTTACTGGTGCAGCAGCCATATTTTGTTTACAAGTGGCTTACCGTTTTTTACAAGTATTAAATATTCAGGATTTATCATTATTGATTTTAGGAGCCTCATTTGGGGCTTCTGCAAAAACCACATTTTTAGTATTTTTGCTACCTTTTTCGCTATGTTTACTATACTTAATTTTTAAAAAATATAAGGTTCTGGATCTTTTAAATCTTCTGAGAACGAATTGGTTATATTTCATTATTTTGATTTTTCCCTCTTTAATTATGTCTCAGTTTTGGTTGTTTTTTCATAATGTCGTGACCCAAAACGATGCTACTGGATTAACCCAAAATAACTTTGTTAAACCCACTAGAATGAAAGGAATGTTTGCTAATTTAGTGAGATATCTCTTCCAAAGTTTTCATTTATTTCCTTTTGATTATATTGCTAAAGGAAGATTAAATATTAATATTGATAATTATCTAGAAAATTTATATCAGCTAATCTTTGAACCTTATTTTGGGAATACAAAAATGGGTTATGCTAACGGAAAACCCTATGGATTTTCTATACGGTTGTTTCCTCATGAAGATTATTCTTGGTATGGAATCGGTGGATTTTTCTTAGTTTTTCCTTCTCTTGTTATCTCACTTATTAAAGGTAATGATTTTTTAAGAGCCACAAGTGTCAGTTTAATCAGCTTTATGCTTATTGTTTGTTATTTAGTTCTTTGGACTCCTTGGAATAATCGTTACTTTAATCTATTTTTCACTGCTTCCGGTGTTTGTATCGCTTTTCTTCTAACATTAATAATTAATCTAAAAAGAAATTCAGTTATAAAAAAAAGTATGCTTTGGCTGTTTCTTTTTATTTTAATTAGCTCTTGTATTTTAAATTCTTCTAAACCTCTAGGAGGACTCTCGATTACAGAATTTTTTAAACCCAATATTTGGGTGAAAACTAATTTCGGACAAGATCGATTATATCATGTTAACAATTATTATAATGATGACAGAGTCACAATTTTTAAAACCTTAGTTCCAGATAACTCTAAAGTTGCTTTGATAGGGGGAGATAATAGTTGGATCTATCATTTTTATTTAACCAATCCCAAGGTTAAATTTGAACCAATAACATTATCTGAATTTAAGGACAATTACGCCACTTATGACTATCTTTTCTGTCTTGATGTTCAATGCGATCTCAGTGATCTTAATACTTTTTATGAAATATTATGGAGTAGTTCTAATGAATCTCGTAAACTAGGAAAAATAATATCTTTATCCCATAATTAAAAGCAAAATTTTTGAATTTATTATGCTATCTTTTCTAATCATTTGGTCTATTCTCCTGACCGTTTGTTTATTAATTGGTCTACTGGTTCTTAATGTGTTCGATGTTAAGGGGTTTTCTTTGCCAGGCGATCGCTTTATGATTTCAGTATGGTTAGGTATTATTATTCTTTGTGTCTGTTGTCTTGCTATTTCTTTAATCTTGCCGGTATCATCACAGGTTGGTTTATTGCTAGGTTGTATTTGCATAATCTTAGGATTGCTCTCACCAAAAACCCGACAAGATGTTTATCAATTATTGCGGTTACTTTCTCCTCAGATTATATTAAAAGTATTGCTAATTACCTTAGGTATTCTTATTTTTGCCACTCAACAAATTATTTGGTTTGATACTGGATTGTATCATTTAGGTTCTATAAATTGGATAGTGGAATTTGGTGCAGTACCTGGGAGCGGACTAATTAACTCAAAATTTGGCTTTACATCTTCTTGGTTCGCCTTTTCAGCCCCTCTTGTTTTAAATTGGAGTAGTGAAAGAATTGGAGCAGTTAGTAATGGATACTTAATGTTAATTTCTTTTTTTCATATTTTAATTGTTATTGAGCAATGTCGTAAAAATATTATCAATTTAGCCAATAAATTTATTGGCGCATTTTTAACAATAATTATGTTGATTTATATAATTGATAATGTCAATGGCAACAGTTTAATCTCTTTTTCTCCTGACATTTCAGTTGCTTTATTAATTGGTATTATTCCTTGGTCAATTTTACTTATAAGTTCTAATTCATCTTTTGTCAACGAAACATCAGATATTAATAGTAATTTAATTCCTTTGCTTTTAGCTGTGGGAGCAATAACTATTAAGTTAACAGGAATTCCTTTAGTTTTAATAGTGTTTCTATTTTTCTTATGGCAACATAAATTTAAAATAAAGCCTTTAGTTACTTCTTTGGTCTTAATAGTTATTCTGTTCATTCCTAATGTTTTCTTTGCCATCAAGACAACTGGTTGCCCTTTATACCCTTCACAGAGAATATGTTTTGAGCTACCCTGGACATTAAAATCAGAAGTAATAAAAGACGAAAAGAAGGAAATTATTGGAACGAATAAAAAAGCGAATAATCTTCATCCAATGATTCAATTAATGTCTGATCGATGGAAATGGTTTAAGTCTTCAAAAAAAATACAATTAACTGTCCTATTATATTTAATTTCCTTAGTTATTGGAACTTGGATGTTAACCCAAAAAAAAGAATCAAATAGGTTGCAAAATTTTCTTATATTTTTAGGTATTTCGGGAAGTAGTTTTATTATAGTGGTAATTCCTTTGATTAGATTCGGAATGGGTTATTTTTTATTAACTCCTAGTTTGTTTATGGCTAATCTTGTCAACCAAACTAATCGAATGCCGTTAAATATCTCTTCAAAAAAATATAAATATATAATCAGTTTAGGGTTGATTTTAATGATCACTATCTTATTAATACTTGGGCGAGAAAATATAGAAAATCGGTGGTTATTTTCTGAAAAATTACCTGAAACAAAATTAAGAACCGAAAAAATAAATAATCTTGAGTACACCTATCCAGCTAATTTCTCTATTCAATGTTGGGCTACTGAATTACCTTGTTCTCCTTTACCAATTAAGCAGAATATTAAGTTACGAGATCCAGAAAAAGGCATTGCTGCTGGTTTCAAATATATTGAGGTAGAATAATGATCTAAAAGCGATAACGATCGCTCTAAAAGATCAGGTTAAAGGGAATTGAGAGGTAGAGATGGAAAAAAAAACTAATAAGCCGTGATACTGGCACTAATTCTGCCTAAAATGATGGATAGAGTAAGTAGAAAAATTATGTCCAAAAATAACAACAGTGGTTTATTTATGGCAGGAGTCGTCCTGGGTAGTATGGTAGGGACAGTCACAGGATTGTTATTAGCTCCCCGTTCCGGACGAGAAACCCGACGTATAATCAGAAAATCAGCCGATGCTTTACCCGAAATGGCCGAAGACTTATCTACCACCGTGCAACTACAAGCCGATCGCCTCTCCGACTCAGCACAGAAAAATTGGGCTGGAACCTTAAGCCGACTCAAAGAAGCGATCGCTGCTGGTATTGAGGCCACTCAAATGGAAGTCCCTCCCCCAGACGCTCCCCGTGATATTACAGCAGAAACGAACTCTTCTAACAAGCATTAGGGAAAAAAATGATAAGCGATCCCTTATTTTGGCTTAGCTGTTCTCTATTTTTGATGGCACTGAGTCTAACGGCAGTTTTAATTGTAGCGATCCCTGTCTTACAAGAGGTAGCCAGGGCTGCCCGTAGTGCCGAAAAATTGTTTGATACCTTACATCAAGAATTTCCCCCTACGTTACACTCAATTCGTTTGACGGGCTTAGAAATTACCGAGTTGACCGATGAGATTGATAGTGGAGTCAAAAGTGCCTCAGACATCATTAAACAAGTCGATAACAGTCTCAATGTTACCCAAACACAAATGAAGAAGGTACAAACCGGAACCCGTCGCTTGGTGAGGGGCTTTCAGGTGGGTTGGAAAACTTGGAATCGTTCTTCTTTAGAAACCGGAGACAATGATAAATCTTAATCTTTGTGTAAAAAAATGTAAATAAATATAAAATTGATTAATATTTATTTAAGTGTTGACAATTGGTTGAATAACAAAATCCTATGCAACAACGTGGTTTAAAATCTGTGTTCCGTTCCTTACTGGCTTCTCTTTTGGGCGTGACTCTTTTGGTGTTTTCTCCTTCAACAGCCTTAGCGGTGAATAATCCTGAATTATTACCGGATCAAGTGACTCCGGTGGTAGATTTAGCTAATTTTCTGCCCGATCTACAAGAAGAATCCTTAATTGAAGATATAGAAACCTTTGAACTAGATACCGGGTGGAGAATTCGGGTTTTAACCCAATACGATCGCTCTCCGGGTCGCGCGGTGATTAATTTTTGGGGGTTAGATGATAAAAGTATCCTCTTAGTGGCTGATTCCCGTGGGGGAAATATTCTCTCTTTTAGCATTGGAGACGATGTTTATGAATTACTGCCGAGAACGTTCTGGATCGAATTACAAGCCCGTTTTGGTAATATGTACTATGTGCAGGAAAACGGGGAAAACACCTCGATTCTCAACGCCCTAGACACAGTAAAAGGGTGTTTAGTCCAAGGAGGTTGTGGCGTTGTGCCAGGTTTACCCAGAGAGCAATGGATTCTCACCTTGATTACCTCTATTGTCGGGGGCTTAGTCTTCGGATTTGCAGGAACCCCTCGCAAACCCGATCAAATATTTGCTTGGCAGTGGGTTCTGATTATTTCACCTTTATGGGGTATCCTCTTTATTGCCTTTGGTATCGGTCCAGTGGTCACGAGAACCTCTGATTGGTTACCCTTATTCCGCAATGTCATGGGCTTTGCCTTAGGCGTTTTAGTGGCTTATCTGTCTCCTGTGTTAAATCAACCCCCTGCTTCAAATCCTAATACTTAATTTTTATTATTTGTGCTAATGATGGAATGGCACGTTAGTGATGCTCAAAGTTTAGCAATGATCGACAGGGAAATCGGCCAAACGGTTATCTCTCCTGCTGAGTATGAAATTGTACGGCGAGTCATTTATCAAACCGCCGACTTTGACTATCTTTCTTTATTGCGTTTTTCCGAGAGGGCTTTGCAATCTGGGGCTGCGGCTTTAGCAGCCCGTAGCACTATTGTTGTTGATGTCCCGATGGTACAAGTCGGTATCGTGCCAAATCTTCAGGATACGTTTGCCAATCCGGTTTATTGTAGTACCCAAACCATTACCCGTCCCCAGAAAGGAAAAACGACTACCGCTTGGGGTATCGAAACCTTAGCAAAACGTTATCCTGAAGCCATTTTTGTCATTGGAGACTCCCAAACGGCTTTAACTGCTTTAGTGGAATTAGTCGAAGAAGAAGAGATTAAACCTGCTTTGGTAATTGGAACCCCTGCGGGGTTTATTGGGGCAGATGTAGCAAAAGAACGGTTACACGATGCCCAAATTCCTAATATAACGGTTAATGGACGTAAAGGAAGTGCTGTGGTGGCAGTGGCTATTATTAATGGTTTACTAAACTTAGCTTGGCAAGCTTATGGTCAGTCCGAAAGTGGGGCAAGTTAAGGTTTGTTTAAAATGATCAATACTAAAATGGGTAGTTAACTCTGAACCAAGATCATCCGTTAACTGAAAAATTAAATCACAGCTTAATAACTAATTCCTGTTCTATGGCTTCTCGGTAAGTATCTACCACATGATTGAGTAATAATTCCCCAAATTGGTTAAGAAACGACCATTCTTGTCCGACGTGAAGATAATGTTTTCCCATTCTCAAAGAAGGCACTAAAGGGACAGTATCGGCCAAATTCACGACACGATAGGAGTTAGGTAACAGTTGGTTGTATTTTTTCACAAAAATAGGATCGCCTACCCTCGGGCCAGCATAAGTATACAGTTGAATTTGTTTGGAAAGTTGGGGATGTTTCAGAGCAATATCAAAAGCTGCGACAGTGGCAATGGCAGCACCCAGACTATGGCCTGTGATATAACAAGGAATGGATGGATCTAATTGTTGAACAATCGTTGAAGGTAAGGGATTAATCATTTTGGTGGCCATGTTGAGAAAACCCTGATGAACCCATCCATAGGATTGATTATTAATAGGATTAATGTAATTTTCTTGAATGCTGTTAAGATTGTTTACCCACTCTGCTTTGGTTTGAGTGCCTCGAAAAACAATGATATTTTCCTCTTGTGAGGTTAACACAAAGCCAAAATAGACAGAACGACGGTGAAAACCTTGAATTAGGGTAGGTAGGGACTCTTCAACCACTTCCCTCAACGCTCGGATCTTTTTTCCCAATGGTGTTAAAGTCCATCCTGGGGTGGGTTGAAAATTGAGATCGAATACATCTTCAATAATGTCTTGTTCAGAAGTAAAGTTAATGATTTGTTTGTATTTCTCGAAATCTTCGCTATACTCTGGTAGAGAGGTAATTTCTCCTTGATAGTCAGGATTTTTGCTTCCTGTGTTGAACTGCTGAACCGCTAATTTACAACAGCGAATCAACAGTTTAGACATTTCTGGGTTGTAAGGAATGGTGGGTGAGGTAGGAGCAACGGAATTAGCGATCGCTTTAATTTCTTTGACCAATTCTTGCCATTGTTTTTCTGAAGTGTAGGCAGATTCGAGGATACTTGCTTTTTCACCTAAAGTAACTTCGGATAAGGTTTCAACTGACTCATTAAGTGAGAGAATTTTTTTGCGTCGTAACTCTTCTCGGATACTTCTAGTTAATATTCCTATCCCTAATGTGGCTAACAACAAGTGACGACGGTTAAATTGTCTCCATCTCATCAGATGATTGTCTCCCTAATTAATAATAGTTAGCTGATTATTTTTGGTGTTCTTTAGATAAAGGTAATTGATGCCAAGCTCGTCGCAAAGATTGTTCATGAATTCGTTGAGCATTCAAATAATAAAGATCAGTGATTCTGCCGACCGTTAATGTGAACATTAAATAGGATGCAGAGGTTGCCCAACTGGTAATGATGGGAATAAAAAATAGACCAAGCGCATAAATAATGATATAAGACATTAACATGGTTCCCAACGCTCCCAAAAACCCTAAAATACTGAATATGATTGTTACTACATTTTGTCCTTTAAGATATCTCCATTCAGCACCAATATCTCTAATCATTTTCCCGTTTAAAATAATTAAAGCTATAAGTTTAAGTTCTAAAAGCCAAGGAAAGGGAGGAATAGAACCAATCACAGCAGCTCCCAGTGAATAATCAATAATTAAAACACGAACTTTTGAATGAATACTCAGAACGGTTTTTAGTCCGATTATTGTTGACTGAAAGTTAGGTGGATTCTGTGATGGTTCTTTTTGTTCTGCCATGATAAATTAAAGAATAACTTTTCCCTGAGTTAATTAATTTTTAAGAGCAAGGAAAGTTGATTTTACAGGGAATATGTAATTGAGCAGTTACTAAATTATCAGGGGTTAAAATTTATTATCAACGACTCATTCAGCAACGCCAATTTCCCAAGTCAGCTTATCAAGATACCTCTGGAGTTTCAACCACTGTTGATTCTGAAGATTTAAACACTATTCTTAGAAGGGGAGGTGCTAAGAAAGTTGTGAAAATTACCATTAAAATAATGCCTACATCAATGGATGGAGGAAGTACGCCGGTAGCAGCACCTAAACCAGCAAAAACCAATCCGACTTCCCCTCTGGGTATCATTCCTGTACCAATTGCAATACGGTTTACTTTTTCTTCTGAGAAGGCAAAGAAACCAGACGTGACCTTTCCGATAATAGCAACGACAATCAAAAAAGCTGCAATAATTAAACCCTCTCGGTTGGCAGGAACTGAAGGATTTAAAATGCTAAGATCGGTTTTAGAACCAATAGAAACAAAAAATACAGTAGCCAAAAGATTTACGAGAACACTTGACCGTTCTATAAAGATTTCCTTATATTTGGTGCTACTTAAAACTAAACCAGCAGCAAAAGCTCCCAAAATACTTTCTAATCCGATTGAACCAGCAATAACACTCATTAACAAGAGTAGGGTAAATGCTCCTCGTCCGATACTTTTGGGCGACTTTAATTTCTCTGACTGTTCAACAAACCAAGAACCAAAAAATTGGTTCATTAAAACAGCAAGCATAATAAAAGAAGCCGCAATCAAAATTAAACTAATGCCATTGCCAACATCAATTTTCCCCGTTTCGACGATACTAATTATCACTGCTAGAATAACGATTCCGAGAATATCATCAATAATAGCAGCACCTAAAATAATTTGACCTTCTTTAGATTTAAGTACCCCCATATCTTGCATCACTTGTGCTGTAATACCAATACTGGTGGCGGTTAAAGCGGCTCCAGCAAATAATGCCGGCAGAGTGGCAACATGAAATAGAAGGGTTAAGCCGAAAAAACCTAAAACAAAAGGAAGACCAAAACCAACGATGGCGACCATTGCTGATTGCAATCCAACTTTTAACAAATCTTCTAGGTCAGATTCTAAACCAATAGTAAATAATAATATCCCGACCCCCAATTCAGCATAATTTTCAAAAATTGTCTTAACCGGCCCATCGAATACTTCCTTGATTACCTCTAAATCAACATGAGTCAGTGAATGAATCAAGCTGATGAACGAAGTATTAACTTCACCACCTTCTAAAACTAGAATATGTAATCCGGAAATCCCAATCACTAAACCGGCGATTAAATTCCCTAACACTGATGGTAATCCAACTCTAGCTGCTAATTCTTCAAACACAGCACTGGTAAGCAATAAAGCCAGACCGGTAAGTCCAATGGCAATTGCTAGGGCTTTTCCAAAACCTTCTCCTTCTATGGCAACAGCCAAAAGGGAAGTGGAGGAATTTAACCATCCCACAGACAATAATAAACTTTGTAGCATTGTTATTTATAAACTGAAGATTTTTACGAATCGCAATCATATTGTAGTTGTTACAATCGAACATTGACATTGAGACTAGCTATGACAGCCTCAGCAGCAGATTCTCCTGTACGCACAGCTCCATCAAAAAATCCTGGCCAGCGATCAGCAATTTCTGAACCGGCCCAATGAATGCGTCCTGTCGGAGCGGAAAGGGTATAGCCAAAGCTTGTCCATACCCCAGGGGGCATAAAGGCGGCATAACCTCCACCGATCCATTGATTCGTCGGCCAGTCTACAATATCAAAAGTATTTGCAGACAAAGCCTCATCCCCTAAATAAGCGGCTAGATCAGATAAGATCACAGAGCGACGTTCAGACTCATTAAGCTGTTGCCAGCGATGATAGCGATCGCCTACCACAAAAGTTGCAATTACTCCTTTACCACTTCTGGGATCGGAGCTATCAGCAAATAACTCGATCCACTCTGTGTTTCCCATACCGACACCAGCTAGTCCTTTTTCTCGCCAAAATGGTGTCTCATATGAAATCAACAATTTAGCTAAGGTTCCCATAGGAAACCTTTGGGTAAGTTGTTGTCGTGCTGCTGGTAGGGGTGGCTCATAAACAATACGGCCTGCCAGATGGGGCGGCATCGCAACAATGACGAATCTTGCTCTGTAGACTTTTTTTAGGGTTTCTAGGCAAATTCCAGTTTCATCTTGACTAATCTTAACAACAGCTTCATTGAGGTGAATGGGATTGTTTAGTTCTGCTGCAATTTTTTGAGGAATTTGTCCTGCTCCATCATGGATTAGTTCAGCCTCAGGATGCTCAGACTGAGAGGCACAGCGATTTCCCCAAAGGACGTGCAACAGAGAAACTTGCCCAGGTTCTGCTGGACCTAGAAATCCAACAGCGCGAACCATGTAGGCAAAATACCATCGACCAAAATCTGTTTTCGTGTTCTCCTCAATCCATTGAGCAAAGGTTTGAGAATCCAATTTTGAATTTTCGGCGTTACGTTCAGGATGACCCGGTGTCATTGCAGTTGAAAGCTCATTAAAACGATTCCAGGCTTCTGTGGCATCCTGCCATTCTTCTTCACTAATATCTGGTCTTTCTCCTTCAAAAAACCCTTGAAAGAATCCGTTGAATTGAAAACGTTGTCCCTCGTATAAAAGGACGGTTTGACCCTCTAGAGGAGAAGGAAAGCGAAGAATTTGATATTCATTGAGTAGGGCAAGAAATCGGTCTTGAGTTGGCCCAACCCACTGACCTCCGAAGTCAACATATTGATCTGGGGCAACATAACGCCCATACATTCGCCCACCAATACGTTCTTGCGCTTCTAAAACTAAAACTTGATAACCTGCTCTTTGAAGGTTGCGAGCAGCGACGAGTCCTGATAATCCTGCTCCCACAACGATACAATCATAGAAAACTTTCTCTAAATTTGACATAACTTAATGTAATGAAAGCGTGGATATATAATTCTTTTAATCAGTCTGATTTAATTGTATCTTACTTATGTTTCCTAGAAATTAAATATTAAATTGTTGGTCAAGGCTTCTTAGGAACTCACCATAATTGATTATGGTTAGCATCGAGTAAACTATCAAATTCTCAAGAAAATTTAAAATAAATTTTTCTTAACCTCAAAAACTAAAAACACTTATACAATAATGTCAAACTATTTTATTAGTTTTATGATGGTTTCCACGTTTGGTCGGACAGAAATAGTGATGTAAAAATTAAAGATATTTAAAGAAATGAGGTGCGCTATTAACGCACCTTAAACCTTACTAAAATTCCCCAACTAAAGCAGCATTACACCGTTCGCAAATGGTAGGATCATCTTTAAATTCTCCGACTTTTGTAGAATAGTTCCAACAGCGATCGCATTTTTCTCCTTCTGCTTTAATAACCCCCACAGAAACTAAGTCGGACTCACTTTGATAGTCTGCTTTTTTAATACTATCTAAACTATCAACTAATTCCACTTGAGAGGTTAAGACAAAATAGCGTAATTCATCCACATGATTTCCCGTTAAACTATCAGCAGGATTGAATTTTTCTAATTTTTGTCTTAATTCTTGATCCCGAACGTAAAGTAACACTTTCGCATCTAAAGATGATCCGATCGCTTTTTCTTTTCTGGCTAATTCTAGGGCGTTGTTTACTTCGTTTCTCATTGCCCTGATTTTTGTCCAGGAAGCGGATAATTCTGGGTTTTCCCACTGTTTTGATGTTTTCACCCATCCGGCTTCAAAAACGGATTTTTGAGGGGTTTCGTAGGGTAAAAATTGCCAAATATCTTCGGCCATGTGACATAATACAGGGGCGATCGCTTTTGCTAAATTTTCAATAGCCACTGCTAGTACAGTTTGACAACTACGACGACGCATGGACTCAGGATGAGAAATATAGAGTCTATCTTTGGCAATATCGAGATAGAAATTAGATAAATCTACCACACAGAAATTTTGTACCGTTTGGAAGAAACGGAAGAATTGATAAGTTTCAAACGCATCAGTCACTTCTGTAAAGACTTCGCTGATACGATGTAACATATAACGATCTAATTCGGGTAATTCTTCATAGCTTACCGCATCTTTATTGGGATCAAAATCGTGTAAGTTACCGAGTAAAAATCGGGCGGTGTTGCGAATCTTACGATAAATATCAGATAACTGTTTAAGGATGGTTTTACCGATAGGAACATCTGAAGAATAATCTACTGATGATACCCATAATCTTAACACATCTGCCCCATAAGGAGGATCTTGTTTCTGGTTGTTGCCTCCATTAATAATAACCTTTGGATCGACAATATTTCCCAATGACTTACTCATTTTATATCCTTTTTCATCTAAGACGAAACCATGGGTTAATACTGTTTTATAAGGGGCAATTTCATTAACAGCGACACTGGTTAATAAACTAGACTGAAACCAACCCCGATGTTGATCACTTCCTTCTAAATAAATATCAGCAGGATACTTTAATTCTGGTCTTTGTTTTGCTACTGAAGCCCAAGAAGATCCAGAGTCAAACCAGACATCCATGGTATCAGTTCCTTTACGATAGTTGTGGGCATCTGCTTTATATTTCTCAGGTAATAACTCTTCTACAGACATCTCCCACCAAGCGTCTGAGCCTTTTTCAGCAAAAATTGTCTGAATATGGTTAATGGTTTCTTCTGTTAGTAAAGGTTCATTGGTTTCGTTATGATAAAAAACAGGAATCGGTACACCCCAATTCCGTTGACGAGAAATACACCAATCTGAGCGATCGCTAACCATTGGCGTGATTCTATTTTCTCCTTGTGCAGGAATCCATTGCACTGTTTTAATAGCAGTTAAAGCAGCATCACGGAATCCTTTTACAGAAGCAAACCATTGTTCAGTGGCTCTAAAAATGGTCGGTTTTTTGGTGCGCCAATCATAAGGATATTTATGTTGATAGGCTTCTTCTTTTAATAATGAGCCTTTTTCTTTTAACTCATTAATAATGACTTCGTTGGCATCTTTGAGAACATTTAACCCGGCAAATTGTCCAGCCTCTTCGGTAAAGTTTCCTTTAGCATCCACAGGAGACAAAACCCCTAAACCATACCGTTGTCCTACCATATAATCTTCTTGTCCGTGACCCGGTGCAGTATGAACTAAACCGGTTCCTGACTCAGTGGTAACATAGTCACCGCCGATGAGAATTTTACTCTCTCTATCGTATAAAGGATGACGATAAATGGTATGTTCTAAGGCTTTTCCTGGGAGAGTTGCTTTTACCGTTAACTCAGTTTCAAAGGTAGTGGATAACCGTTCTACTAAATCAGCAGCAACAATTAAATATTGATACTGACAAACATCAGAACTCTGTTCGACTACCGCATAATTGAGATCAGGATTAAGGGCAACCGCTAAGTTTCCCGGAAGAGTCCAAGGGGTAGTTGTCCAGATAGCAACTCCCAAATTGTTTAAGAAAGGTTGTAAAATTTCTGCTGCATCTTTTGAAGCGTTAATGATAGGAAAAGCAGCAAAAATACTTCTTGATGTATGACCTTCAGGATATTCTAATTCTGCCTCAGCTAAAGCGGTTTGAGAACTGGGACTCCAATGAACCGGTTTAAGTCCTCGATAAATGTACCCTTTTAAGACCATTTCCCCAAAGACCCCAATTTGTGCGGCTTCGTATTCAGGGGTTAAGGTTAAATAGGGGTTTTCCCAGTCTCCCCACACGCCGAACCGTTTGAACCCTTCAGCTTGTTCTTGTTGGGTTTTAAGGGCAAAATCACGGGCTTTATGGCGTAATTTGAGAGGGGTTAACCCTTCCCTCTCTTTTGACTTCATACTTTGTAATACTTTGAGTTCGATGGGGAGTCCGTGACAGTCCCAACCAGGAACATAACGAACTTTATAACCTCGCAATAGTTTATATTTATTGATAATGTCTTTGAGGGTTTTGTTTAAGGCGTGGCCCATATGTAGGGAACCGTTGGCATAGGGGGGGCCATCGTGAAGGACAAATACGTCTTCGGGGTTTTCTTGAGATAGTTTCTCATAAATTTGATGATCTGCCCAAAATTGCTGTAATTCGGGTTCTCGCTTCACCGCATTAGCCCGCATACTAAAATCAGTCTTGGGTAGGTTTACCGTATCTTTGTAGCTTTTGGGTTCTGTCACAGTAGTAATTAGAAATTATTGTATTGTTTCACTCCTTTTTATGATATTACATTGGAATTAGTCATTGAACCCTAAAAAGTATTTTCTATAAATACAAGCCTTGCTACCACTTATCAATCACTTTATTTTGAATAAAAAATATCAAAATAATTCTCTGATTGTTGATCTAAAAATAACTAAGATGATGGAGAAAGTCCATCACTATTTTAGTCCGATTAAATCGTTAAAATTCTCTTTCAGGTAAACTATCGATCAGGGTAACAGAACGAAAAGCACGACCCAGTTGATATTGGGCATAATTTCTCAATAAGTGTTCAACTTCTAACCAGGGAACCGTAAAATCTCTATCAAGAATGTTTGATGGTAAAATTTTACCAGGATGAGGTAAAAATGACTGATTGAGGTGTTGTAATAAACTTAATTCTGTTGCTTTCAATTTCTGATTAATAATTGGTAAAACAAGAGGATTAGGGTGATTTTTATCTCTATCTTGAATGGCTAAATTAATTAATCCTCCCGCATCAAAACTAAAGCCAACACACCAGTTAGGATCGTTAAAATTAGGGTTTAATTCTTCTTGGGTCACGCAACAATAATGAACCTGGGGACCAATACCAGCGATCGCTAATAGATGAAACACAGCTTGGGCTAAATATCCATATAAACTTTCAGCAACGGACATCTGTTCTAACCGTCGTAAATGCTCATTTAACAGTTCATAAAGTTCGAGTTGAGGTTGATCATCTAACGCCAAATTTAAGACCAATTCCCCTAAATATTGCGCGGCTGCGAGCTTTCCTAAGTCCTTGCTTAATCCTGGATAAGATTCTAAAGTTTCGGCCTGAGTAATTTTATCAAGCGATCGCCCTTTCGCAATCAGTAACTCATTAATAACAAATAATTCACACCGGCCCCTTAACTTTGATTTTTGTTTTCTGGCACCGGGTACGATAGCGCGAATTAACCCATAGTCAGGAGACAAAAGGGTCACTAAGCGATCGGCTTCTTGAAAAGGCATCCCTTTTAAGATAATGCCTGTGGTTTGATAAGTGCGCGTTGTCATAACATTCGAGACTAAGTGAATTTATGGTTTCCCTATTTTTCTATATTTTTCCACTTAACTCCCCAACAATCTTAAAAGAGTTCCATCATTAGTGACCTTGACATGAAAAGATAGGTTAACTAAAGTTATGCGAGGATAAACAAGCAGCTTTTTTCAAAACTAAGCTAAAATATCTTCTTTGCCATGATTACGTCTACTATGCCCGATCTCTTGATCCCTTTACGCAATATGAGAAACCAACTCAACCAACATCCTTTCTTGGTTTATTTAACTTTTCTTGGTGTCTTAGGGGTTGGATTCATGTCCAACCTATCTAACCCTGCATCAGCGCAAAATCTTGACAGTTTTCTTGAGGACACCACTGTTACCGGAACCATCGATTCATCAAACGCTATCAGTGAGATTTTATTTGATGTTCCCACTGCAGGGAGTTTGGATCTGACTTTTTCCTTGATGCTCGAAGAGGCAGGACTAGCTTCTAAGAATACCTTTGGTCTTTATGATACTGCCAATAACAAGTTCTTTGAAATTTTTGCTGGAGAAGCCACCCCAGGTAGTACACTTTCAGCAAGTATAACCTCAGAGAGTCAGCTTTTAATCGGTGGTATGAGTTACGATTTAGCCGGTCCAGTTACTTTTTACCTAAGTCGTAACCTTCGGCAGAGTTCCGAGACTTTCTTGAGCAATGACATTTACAGTGGAATGCCTCAAGCTCTAATGTATCAAGGGGAAGGGGAAGAAATACGCTTGAATGATCTTAATACTCCCTTGACAAACAATGACTATCTCATCGGTTTTGAGGATAGAAAAGGCCGACGAAGTGACAAAGATTATAACGATATGGTTGTTTTGGCTCAAACTGTTTTAAGATTACCAGAACCCTCCGAACCAGCTATTCCCAGTAATGATGTGACCATACCTGAACCCTCCCTTTTATCAGGGTTGGGAATGATGGCTATTTTAGGGATGGCTAAAAGACGAACCGCTTAAAATTAAAAACAAACTTTAGGCCAATCAACATTGGCCTAATCTTCTTTGTGTTTAAACGGTAGAGAGTCCTAACATGGCTCGTAAGGTAAAATAAAGCAAAGAAAACACCCCTAGACCAATACCTCCAACAGCGATCGCACTAACCGGATTTTTAAATAAGGGTTTAATCCAGTCAAAAAAGACTAAAAACACCCCTAACGTGAAGCTAATTAGATAACGGGGATAACGTGCCACATTCTCAAAGAATTCTCCCATTGCTCACCTCTATGATCGACAGTCCTCTTCTATGATATCAGGAGGCTTAGGCGTTACCGAGTCAGTATAGTGATCAGTGCTTCATTGTGCAGTTGATATATTGCTTCGAGTTAAAACGTAATTTTTTTGTAGTATGATAGTTTGATTGAATAATTATTTAGCCATTTTGCTAAGTTTGTGATATTTTATTAAGCAAGATCAAGTCTGTCTTCTATCTTAACTTTTAATACTGTAAGTATAGTAACCAACTTTAGATAAACAGACCTCTATTTTTGAATCCGACATATTAATAAGGAGATTAGTGTTATATGGCTGATGAAGTCCTAGTTAAAGTTGACCATGTGTCCAAAAAATTTTGTCGTGATCTCAAACGGTCTCTCTGGTATGGTGTACAGGATATCATGTCAGAAGTGACGGCTCGAAAATATGAACATGAACTTAGAAAAGACGAGTTTTGGTCTGTAAATGATATATCTTTTGAGTTACGTCGAGGAGAATGTTTAGGACTAATTGGACCCAATGGGGCCGGAAAAAGTACCCTCTTAAAAATCCTCAATGGACTCATTAAACCGGATAGAGGAAGAATTGAACTGAGGGGAAGAATAGGAGCCTTAATTGAATTAAGTGCGGGTTTTAATGCCATTTTAACAGGTAGAGAAAATATCTATAGTCGCGGAGCGGTTTTAGGGTTTACTAAAGAAGAAATTGATAAAAAACTGGATGCTATTATCGATTTTTCTGAGTTGGAAGACTTTATTGATACACCAGTCGTTAATTATAGTTCTGGGATGAAAGTTAGGTTAGGATTTGCTGTAGCATCTCAGATGGAACCCGACGTACTTCTATTAGATGAAGTGTTAGCGGTTGGGGACGTAGGGTTTCGAGCCAAGTGTTTCAACAGTATTTATAAGATGATGGAGAATGCAGCGGTTATTTTAGTTTCCCATTCTATGCCACAAATTGGAAGAGTTTGTTCTGATATTTTGGTGATGGATCATGGAAAATCGGTTTTTCAAGGTCAAGATGTAGCCACAGGAATTAATAAGTTCTATTCTTATTTTGAATCTGAAGATGTTTTAATTAGTGGTAGTGGTGAAGCAACCATTCATTCTATTGATTTAGAAAGTCAAGGAAAAATAGGAGTAGAAACCATTAATTATTTGGATCAAGCTTCAATGAATATAGAAGTCTCAGTTGATCCAAGAATAGAGACTTTTGATGTGGTTATTAATATTGTTAGTCAAGAACTGCAACCGGTTGCTTATTGTAATTCCGATTTTAATAACATTCATTTGACTAATTCCAAGACTAGAATGAAGGTATCTGTTGATTTCGGTAAAATCAACCTAAGTCCAGGGGTTTATTCTTGTACAGTCGTCATTACTGAAATCAACAACACTAAAGTATTATGTAAACATAATAATGGTTATAAGTTTAAGGTAATTGGTGAGCATTTTTGTGCAGCCCCTGTTCAGATATGGGGAGATTGGGCAGTAACATCATGAAACTAAAAAAAATGTCTAAAATCCTGCGGACTAAACCCTATTTAGCATTATTGTTTAGTCTGTTTTTAGCAATGGTAGTTGTCATAATTAATGCCTACTCTTCAGATAAAACAGAGAACTGGTTTACAAGCCAATCTTTATCTTTCAATAATTATAATTTATTTGATATCGGAGTAACTGATATCAATAATGATGATCAACTTGATCTCTTTACGACTAATCATAATTCTCTCGGAAATCTTATGCTCGGTGACGGTACTGGAAAGTTCACGAATGTAGTTTCCCAGTGGAAGTTTGATCAGAATGCTGAGTTTCCAGGCTTTGCTGATACAAACAAAACACCGGTATTTGATGCTCCTGGTTTGTACCTATTTTGGTATAAACGAACCCTGGTTTTAAAAGCATTTAAAATTGATAATCAAACTGAATTTAGGGGTCAGATTAATATCTTATCTAAAAGTCAACTGACTTATGATTCATCTACTAAAGTTACTTTAATAAAAGATCAATTACCCCATTCAGTAGTAGAAAGCCAGATTAGCTTTCAATTTTTAGGAGATGGTCAACTAAACATTGAACCCCGATATTTTGCCCCAACCTCTTTACTATTGAATAAAGATGTCCCACTAGCTAAGGTTTATATCGGTCTCGAAAAAATACAGCCCAAAAGCCATAACGTTGATTTAAAGACCTTAAGAGATCGTCATAGTATTGCGTGGGCTGATTATAATGGGGACGGAAACATTGATGCTTTTATAACCCGTAGTGGAGGAGCATTTGGTTCTCCAGAAACCTTTGGTCAATTTTTTAATCGCCATTTATTATCTAACAAGGGTAAAACCTTTGAAGACCTAACTCAGGAATCAGCTATTTCAGAAAGTGCCTGTCGTTCGGTGACAGGTAAATGGGTTGATTTTGATGGGAATAATAATCTTGAATTGTATGTTGTTTGTATTGATGGAACCAGTCGTTTATATCAGCAAGATACGGAAGGAAAATTTAGAGATATTGCGCCAAAAGTTGGCTTGAGTCCCTCAAAAATCACTTCTAAGCAAGGCGGTTGGCAGAACAACGGCCCTTTTGTGTGGTTGGATGCTGATGGGGATGGGGATATGGATTTATTTCGTTCCTATCAACAGTCATTAACATTGTATGTTAATCAGTCGGGCGTATTTGAAGAAACAACCATTAGTTCTCTTCCTAAAGTAATGGATGCCCTAACGTTAAAATTTAGTGTTGTAGATTATGATCGTGATGGAGACCTCGATATTTTAGCTGTGTCAGGATATGGAAATATTTTCTTAGAGAATAGAGACGGAAACTATACGGTAACTGACTCCACGGCGATTGGTTTACCTAGTGCCAGCTTAAATGCCAATTGGGTCGATTATAATAATGATGGGCTACCGGATTTACACGATACATTAGAAGGATTATATTATCAATTACCCAAGCATCATTTTAAAAAAGCTCATATTTTAAGTCAAGAATTTAAAGGATTATCATTTCCTTTAGAACCTCGAACCCTTTGGTTTGATTTCGATAATTCCGGTTCTCAGGATCTGTTTATGGCAGCTTTAGTCCATAACAATTGGAAATCAGCAATTTGGAATTCTACCCTATATCGAAGACTTGGCTTTACCCATCCGTGGTTTCAGAAAAATTTTCATCCCTATGCTGAGTATAAAAATCTGAAGAAAGAACGTTTTAACAAAGCCGATCACAAGGGTAGTGATTTTATCTGGCAAGGTCAATTATATCGTAATATTAATACTCAGAACCATTGGCTAAAAATTAAGCTCATTGGACCTCCTAAAAATCCTCAAGCTATAGGGGCTAAAGTCATAATACCCACTACTGATGGACAAATTTTACAACAAGTCGGCACCATGGAGCATTCTAACTATTCTCAAAGCTATTTTCCCTTATATTTTGGGCTAGGTAAAGATCAAACAGTAAAATCAGTTAAAGTCCTTTGGACTGATGGACAATCACAAGAGATCACAAATATCCAAGGAGATCAATTATTGACCATTAAATGGGAACCCAAAGAAAAAAATTAAGAAAGGTTGAAAATGATATCTTATTTATGATATTTTTTAGTAAATTCACAGTTATTAATGAAATGATTCAAAATATTAAAAATATAGCCAATGAATTGAAATTAGATAGAATTAAATTCTTTAACAAAGGAAAGCTACCTGATTTTGTAATTATTGGCGTTCAAAAATGTGGAACAACAACATTAGAAAGAAATCTATCTAAGCATCCTGAAATTTATATGACAGAATATTGTCACCCTGGTTCATCGAGAGAAGTTCATTTTTTTGATACCAACTATAAAAAAGGAGTGGACTGGTACAAAAGTTTATTTAAAGATAGTAATGGTCGAATTTGCGGTGAAAAAACGCCAAAGTACATTACTAACAAACTGTACATGGAAAGACTATATTCAACTATTCCTGATGCGAAGTTGATCATTAGCTTGAGAGATCCAGTGAAAAGACTTATTTCTCAAGTTAATATGAGAAAAAAAAGATTTCCTGATTTAAAATTAGAAGACGTGCTAAATGATGATGAATATATGGGTCGAGGTTTTTATTACTCACAAATTAAAAATAATGTTTTGAGTTTTTATAAAAAAGAACAAGTCCATATAGTAATAATAGATAAAAATGAGTTCACGATTATGAGAAATCAAGGTACGACTCAAGAAGGTTTACAAGGTTTATCCATTGAAGATAAAACTCATCATACTAAAACTATAATGAATGAAGTATATAAGTTTTTAAAAGTTCCTGAAATAGATTTAAACTATGGTTATTATTATGTTGGGGAGTATCAGTCAGATTTAGGAGTCACGGAAGAATTACTCGACAAAGTTAAAAAGATTTATAAAATAGAGAATGAGAAATTATTTGATTTTTTAGGATACAGAATTGACGCTTGGTTATAAAAGAAATAAAATTAAAATCTAAAAAAATATTATTAATTTATATGAAAAAAAGAACACAGATTTACAATTCTTCTTTTGTATTGGCTGTCAAAAAACAGGAACAACTCTATTAGCAAGAGTGTTAGATCAACATCCACAAATTGCCTGTATTTGGGAAAGTTATTTACTTCAACCAGATTCCCACAATTGTATTGCAAATCCAGATTCATACAATTGGAGTCGGCACGGTTTTGCCAAAGAAGATGTACAAAGATGGGCTAAAGTTTTCTCGAGTCCACCAGGAATAAAAGAGCGGATTTTCAAATATTTAACTAAGCGTGATTATTCAGGAATTAATAAATTCCGCCAGGTAGCTTATGAGTCTTTTTCCGATTTTGCTCATCGATGTGGAGCATCAGTAGTTGGAGATAAATGGCCTTGGTATATTAATCATATTGATTTTCTCCTGGAAGCTTTCCCCGATGCTAAATTTATATATAACGTCAGAGATCCAAGGAGTCATTGGAATTCTGCTCAACATTTTAAACAACGAAAGCGAGGGGATGAAATTCTTGATGAAATGTTGAAAAAAGATAAGCTTATTACCCCTTATCTCGAAAGACCAAACTTTCTGACCATTCGTTACGAAGATTTAGTTATTGACCCCATCAATACTTGCCAACAACTTTATCAATTTTTAGGAGTTGATTTTTCAGTCGATTATCTAGATTATTCTTCAGAGACTGATCCCTACCCAGAGCGATGGAATTGGATTCCACAAAGTAAAGATAACTTTAATATTAATCATACGATTAAATGGAAAGAACAAATGGATGAACATGAAATTGAGAAAATTAATAAACAGGCAAATTGGTTTATCAAAAAATATAAATATGAATTGTAACTCATTATTTATCTAGTTAACTTGTCATTTTATTATTTAAACTCATTTAACTTAAAAAACAATGAAATGCTTAATTTGTGGACAAACTTCCCTAGAAAATGTAGATACAAATCCCTCTTTTACCAAGGGGCAAGTTTATCGCTGTAAATCATGTCAAGTTGCCATAACACAACCCTTACCAACGGCTAGAGAATTATTAGACTTTTATCAGTCTGGCTATTATCTAAAAACTGTCACTCAAGAGAAACTAGATAAACGTTTGTCTGTGAGTCAACAAAGAGCCTTGTCACAGTTCAAATTCATAGAACAGTATCTTCCTAAATCTAAAGGGATCAAAAAAGCATTAGACTTAGGTTGTTCGGATGGCTCATTACTATTCATATTAGACCAACATGGCTTTGATGTGTGGGGTTATGAACCTGATGCTCAAATGGCCCAATTCGTTAATAAGAAATTATCAAAAGGGCAAGATAAAGTTAAAAATCAGATGTTTCCTGGGGATAAAATTGAAAAAAACACTTATGATTTGATTTGTTCCTCACACTTGTTTGAGCATATTGTTGATCCCATAACTCATCTTGAACAAATTAAAATCAGTTTAAAAAGCAATGGCTATTTGTTTATGGAAATTCCTAATCAATATGGAAGACTAAAGGATTTTCTTTGTCCTGGTGCCAAAAATTTGGGACATCTTTATTATTATTCTCCTGATAGTATGGAGCGTCTTTTAAAAAATAACGGATTTGAAGTGATCCATCTTAGCACTTGTGGAAGAAATGTAAAAAATGTCAGAAACAAGTACGGAAAAAGTTCAAAAAAAAGTAATTTTAATAACTTTTTATTATCTTTTATTAAGAAATTTGAAAAACCCAAAATTATCAGGAAGTCATTTCGTAAAATAAAAAATAAACTAGATAAGTTTTATGAAATTTTATCATCTAGAAAAATACAAAAAAGTAACGATAATAATAATAGTATACAATCCCATTATATGACCTACTGGGAAGGTAATGAACAAGGACAATGGATTCGTTTACTTGCTAAAAAAAATTAAGAACATGAATTATAATAAGTTTGATATATTATTATAATAGCAACTTAGCTAACTTACTATTTTAGTTTCTCTTTAGTTTATTTCTTGAAAATCAATGGGCTATTTAAACAAAAACTCTACAAATGAGATAATTGATACTGGTTTTATTTTGATGTCTAATCTTCTTTCTGACATAGAAATTAAAACATTGAGAAAATTGGTAAAGCAGCATTTTCAGTCTCATGGAGTAGTGGCAAATTCTGGTTTAACGCAACCGAATGCTGCTGTTGAAGTACCGGAAATTAATTGGCTATTTTATCATCCTAAAATTTTAGCAGTTATGAGACAATTACTGGGACAAGAAAAGATAATGTTTACCAGTCATTGTGATCTTCATTGTCGTACTTTATCAGCATGGCATAAAGATGATGGGATGACAGTAATGGAAGGGGGATATTTCGGATTTCCTGCTTATGATAGAGAAGATTGCAAAGTCTATAAAGTTGCTCTTTATTTACAAGATCATGATCATAATAAAGCAGGATTAACCGTTAGAAACGGTTCTCATAAATTATCAGCACTTAATCAAGGAGAAGAGGTTTATTTACCAACAAAAGCAGGGGATATTGTGGTTTTTGATGTCAGATTAACCCATAGGGGGCAACGGAGTGTTGTGCCTGTGGAATTTTTAGAAAAGCCAAATCATTTGATAAAAAAAGGATTGAATAAAGTTTTCAAAATCTCTCATAAAAAAAGCGATCAATATTTTAAAAAAATTTATGATACTTTATATGGAGATAGATTATCGATCTTCTTTACTTATGGGTTGCCTAATGAATATACCAAAAACTTTGCTATTAATAATATGAAACGTCAACTCCAACAAAATAAAAATAGTCAGGTTTTCTTGTCAGCAGAAAATAAGCAAAGATTTCTGGATAATAATGTTATCTTGGCAGAAGAGTATTTTGAAGAACTGGTTAATAGATATAAAGATGGAAAATAAGAATAAATTTGTATATACTCAATCTTTAGATGAAGCTAAAATCATACAACAAGAACTAAGAAACCAAGTAATAACAACAGATAAGTTACAAAACGTTAATTATGTGGCAGGGGTTGATGTAGGCTTCCAAGATAACTATAAAATGACCAAAGCAGCCGTTGCTATTTTAAAATTCCCCAGTTTAGAATTAGTCGAAAGTCAAACCGCTTTAGTTCCTACAACCTTTCCTTATATACCTGGCTTTTTATCATTTCGAGAAATTCCAGCACTATTAAAAGCCATAGAAAAACTAACGATTATTCCTGATATCATTCTCTGTGATGGACAAGGAATAGCCCATCCTAGACGGTTAGGTATTGCTTCCCATTTAGGGGTTTTAATCGATATACCGACCATTGGGGTAGCTAAGTCTTTATTAACGGGTAAACACGAAGAAATACCTTTAGAAAAAGGCTCGTGGAAACCTTTAATTGATCAAGAAGAAATAATCGGAGCGGTGCTAAGATCAAGAACTAATGTTAAGCCTATTTATGTGTCTATTGGTCATAAAATTAGTTTACCCACAGCCCTAGATTATGTGATGGCTTGTTTAACTAAATATCGCTTACCGGAAACCACAAGATGGGCTGATAAGTTAGCATCAGATAAGTCATTAAATTAACAATTCAAACATGATTAAACTGTTTCTTTTTATGGGTTCAATTTTAGCCGGTTTATCCGTCGCTGGTGGCGCATTTGCCAGTCACGCCTTGAAAGATAAATTAAGCGATCGCGCCTTAGAAATATTCGAGACAGGAACAAAATACCAAATGTATCACGCCCTCGCTTTAATTTTAGTGGCGTTACTATTAACTCGCCTAGAAACCATACCCATAACCCTAAGCAGTGCAGGGTATGCTTTTATTATCGGTGTTGTCATCTTTTCAGGCAGTCTTTACGCCCTGAGTTTAACAGGGATAAAATGGTTAGGGGCGATCGCTCCTATTGGTGGGGCGGCCTTTCTGGTTGGTTGGCTGAGTTTGGCGATCGCAGCAACAGGAATTAAATAAAAATTCCAGATTGTTGGTTAAGGGTTTCCTCGAAGATGATAAACTGACCTATTAGACACAAAATTTTTGATATTCAATGGTCTAGGATGTACCAAGTTTTGGTACAGTTACCGAAGATCGGCAAAGTTATTTATTAGAGTCAGTATGAAAGTTCTTGTTATTGGCGGTGACGGTTATTGTGGTTGGGCAACCGCCCTACATCTCTCCAACCAAGGGTATGATGTCGGTATTCTCGACAACCTCAGTCGACGTTATTGGGACTCTAAACTAGGAGTCGATACCTTAACCCCCATTGCTCCTATTCAAAAACGGATTCAACGTTGGCAAGAGTTGACGGGGAAAACCATTGACTTATTTGTGGGTGATATTACCGATTATAGTTTTTTAAGTCAGTCCCTACAGGAGTTTGAACCTGGGGCGATCGTCCATTTTGGGGAGCAAAGATCGGCCCCTTATTCGATGATCGATAGGGAACACGCGGTATTTACCCAAGTTAACAACGTGGTAGGAACCCTGAATATTCTCTACGCGATGAAAGAAGATTTCCCAGACGCTCACCTCGTTAAACTGGGAACCATGGGAGAATATGGCACACCGAATATTGATATTGAAGAAGGCTATATTACCATTGAACACAATGGCCGCAAAGATACTTTACCCTATCCCAAACAACCCGGTAGTTTCTATCATTTGAGTAAGGTTCACGATAGTCATAATATCCATTTTGCCTGTAAAATTTGGGGCTTACGAGCCACTGATTTAAATCAAGGGGTGGTTTATGGAGTATTAACCGAAGAAACGGGTATGGACGAAATGCTCATTAACCGTTTAGACTATGATGGTGTTTTCGGTACTGCTTTAAACCGTTTCTGTATTCAAGCGGCCATCGGTCATCCTTTGACGGTGTATGGTAAAGGTGGACAAACCAGAGGCTTTTTAGATATTCGTGATACCGTACGCTGTATTGATATTGCCATTCAAAACCCTGCTGAAGAAGGCAAATTCCGAGTCTTTAACCAGTTTACTGAATTATTCAGTATTAAGGATTTGGCCATGATGGTGAAAAAAGCCGGTAATTCTTTAGGGTTAGATGTAGAAATTGATAACTTAGAAAACCCCAGGGTTGAGTTAGACGAACACTATTTCAATGCTAAGAATACTAAGTTATTAGACTTAGGTTTACAACCTCATTATCTGTCTGATTCTCTCCTCGATTCTCTGTTAAATTTTGCTGAGAAATACAAAGGAAGGGTTGACAAAGAGCAGATTTTACCTAAGGTTTCTTGGCATCGTAAATAATTGATAATTCACTGTTAAATTAGGGGTGGCAACTTAGCCACCTTTTTTGATATTTAAGGATTTCCAATCCAACCAAACATCTTGGCTAAACCCCCTAGTAAAGCGACAATTAAGCCAATTAATACACCGCGATTGAGAAATTTTTGATTGTCTAATCGTTTACTAATTCCTTCTACTTTTGTATCAAGTGTCTTAATATCTCCTGATAGTTTTTCTTCTAATCTAGCTTGGCCAACTTCAAGATTGGTGATGCGTTCATCTATTTTGTCTAATTTAGTCTCAAGTTTCTCAAACTTAGTCTCAAATTTTTCATCAAGTTTGTCTAACTTATTGTTGAGTTGTTTTAAGATTTCCTCTATAGAGTAGGTGACGGTAACGGTTTCATTCATGATTTAAACTACTAAGCGGTTGAATTTGTGAGTTTTTTGAGATTAATAAAATATATGATTGTTGATCATCTTACTCAAAAGTGAAACTCATTTGATTTCGCCATATTAATTATACATATTTAATTGACAAGATGCTGCATTCAAAACCCACCCTAATATGATGTGGAATAAGCATTAATAACTATTGTAGTTAAGTAATAGATAAAAAAATTTCCCTGGAACTTAAAGGAGAAAGACATAATATTAAACAGGAATTTAACCAATTTTTATAGAGAAAATAACAAAAATATTAAAACTTCCCTTAGAACTTGTACAAGAAGAAATAAAGCATATTTCTTGAGTTTTTCTTTCCTACTTCCCCAAATTACAACTTTGATAGTCTTATTTGAGCCATAATTTATCAAACTGTTACAAAAGCGAACCGCCTCCGAATTTAATGTTTAACATGAGAACAGGAGGGAAAAGCTTATGAATACCAAAGTTAATGATCAAACTAAAATTATTACCCTGTGGGCAACTTTTCTGTTAGGACTCCTCTTTCATACGCAACTAGGGTTAATGCCTCTTTTTCATGGACAAGCCATAGCTCATTCCCATGATAACAGTGATATTAGTTGGATTTTATGGCTAATGTTACTCTTTTTTATTTTTCCTATGTTTGCCATGATTGGGACATTATTTACCCAGTCTAAACAGTTCAGAATTAGTCATTTTTGGCTAACTATTGTTTATTCTGTGTTAAATTTAAGTCATATTACGGCTGATTTATTTGTCACACCTATTGCTTGGTACCAAATTCTTTTAATGGTGATTCTTTTTGTTATTGGATTACTATTAAATCTGGTTTCTTGGCAGTGGATGAAATCTAAACCTAACCGTCAAAAACCCTCAGAGACTTTACTAGAAGTTGGATGATTTTTTTAGGAGAATATGTAGAGGCGTTAAATTTAATGTCTCTACTCAAAAATTAGAGCGATCGTCAAGATAAGTAATACTTTCAAGATATAGTTTGGCTAAAACATTCACAATTGATCGGTCAACGCTATAATATAAGTCCTTATTAAGTTGTTATTTTCATCTAAAAATATTCTATTATGTCCTTCGTTGGTTTACATATACACAGTGATTATAGTTTACTCGATGGTGCATCCCAATTAAATGCGTTAATTGATCGTGCCGTAGAATTAGAAATGCCAGCGATCGCCTTAACGGATCATGGGGTGATGTATGGGGCGATCGAACTGATTAAAGTGTGTCGAAATAAAGGGGTAAAACCCATTATCGGTAACGAAATGTATGTGATTAATGGGGATATTGAAGAGAAGAAAAAGTATAAAAAATATCATCAAGTTGTCTTAGCAAAAAATACGCAAGGTTATAAAAATTTAGTTAAATTAACCACCATTTCCCATCTACACGGAATGCAAGGAAAAGGGATTTTTGCCCGTCCTTGTATCAATAAAGAACTATTAGAACAATATCATGAAGGGTTAATCGTTACCAGTGCTTGTTTAGGGGGAGAAATACCCCAAAGAATTTTAGCAGGCGATGTCAAAGAAGCAAAAGCCGTTGCTAAATGGTACAAAAAACTCTTTAAAGATGACTTTTATTTAGAAATTCAAGATCACGGTTCTATTGAGGATAGAATTGTTAATGTTGCTATTGCTAAAATTGCCCGTGACTTAGATATTAAAATTGTGGCAACCAATGACTCTCATTTTATTTCTTGTTACGATGTCGAGGCACACGACGCATTATTATGTATTCAAACGGGTAAATTAATTACTGATGAGAAGCGTCTTAGATATAGTGGCACAGAATATTTAAAGTCTGCTGATGAAATGCGCTTATTATTCCGTGATCATCTCCCTGATGATGTTATCGAAGAAGCGATTAATAATACTTTAGAAGTTGCCGAAAAAGTTGAACCTTATAAAGATATTTTAGGAGAACCGAGAATACCTAATTATCCTGTCCCTGCTGGACATAACCCTGATAGTTATGTAGAAGAAATTGCTTGGCAAGGATTATTAGAACGGTTAAAGTGTCGTTCTCGTAGTGAAATTTCTGATGAGTATAGAGAACGGTTAGAATATGAACTAAAAATGTTGCAACAGATGGGTTTTTCAACCTATTTCTTAGTGGTGTGGGACTATATTAAATATGCCAGAGACAACCGTATTCCTGTTGGGCCGGGTAGGGGGTCGGCTGCTGGTTCTTTGGTCGCTTATTGTTTAAAAATAACCAATATTGATCCCGTTCATCATGGGCTATTATTTGAGAGATTTCTAAACCCTGAAAGAAAATCTATGCCTGATGTTGATACAGATTTTTGTATCGAAAGACGGGATGAAATGATTAAATATGTCACTAAAAAGTATGGGGAAGCTAATGTTGCTCAGATTATTACGTTTAACCGTATGACATCAAAAGCGGTATTAAAAGATGTAGCGAGGGTGTTAGATATTCCCTATGCAGAGTCAGATAAAATGACAAAAATGATCCCAGTTTCAAGGGGTAAACCAACCAAATTAAAAGTCATGGTTTCTGACGAAACTCCAACCCCAGAATTTAAAGAAAGGTATGAAAATGATCCTTTAGTTCGTCGTTGGGTTGATATGGCTATTCGTATCGAAGGTACTAACAAAACCTTTGGGGTTCATGCTGCCGGTGTGGTTATTTCTTCTGAACCTTTAGATCAAGTTGTTCCTTTACAAAAGAATAATGATGGGGCAGTCATTACCCAATATTATATGGAAGATTTAGAGTCCTTGGGATTATTAAAAATGGACTTTTTAGGGTTAAGGAATTTAACCACGATTCAAAGAACGGCTGACTTAATTAAACAAAATCAAGGGTTTGAATTAGACTTAGATCAATTACCTTTAGATGAGAGAAAAGCCTTAGAAATTATTGCCAAAGGAACTGCCAAAAAATTACCCCCTGATATAGAAAAGACTCACAAATTATTAGAAAAAGGAGACTTAGAAGGGATCTTTCAGTTAGAATCATCGGGAATGAAACAGATTGTAAAAGAATTAAAGCCATCCGGAATAGAAGATATTTCTTCTATTTTAGCCCTGTATCGTCCAGGTCCATTAGATGCAGGATTAATTCCTAAATTCATTGATCGTAAACATGGACGAGAGGAGATTATTTATCAACATAAACTATTAGAACCCATTTTAAAAGAAACCTATGCGGTGTTAGTTTATCAAGAACAAATTATGAAAATGGCGCAAGATTTAGCCGGCTATTCTTTAGGAGAAGCTGACTTATTGCGTCGCGCAATGGGTAAGAAGAAAATTGCAGAAATGACCAAACATCGAGAAATTTTTATTGATGGGGCAACTAAAAATGGCGTACCTCAAGCCATTGCAGAAGACTTATTTGAGCAGATGATCAAGTTTGCTGAATATTGTTTGAGTTATGATACAGAAATTTTAACCGTTGAATATGGACCGATGCCTATTGGTAAAATAGTCGAAGAAAACATTAATTGTACGGTTTATACTGTTGATAAAAATGGGTTTGTTTATACTCAACCCATCGCCCAATGGCATCATAGAGGCGAACAAGAAATCTTTGAATATTATCTCGAAGATGGGGAAACCATTCGGGCTACCAAAGACCATAAATTTATGACAATAGACGGTGAAATGTTACCCATTGATGAGATTTTTGAGAAGAATTTAGACTTAAAACAAGTGAAAGTAACACAAGCATCTTGCTTGTAACAGTCTCGAAGACGATGCTACTGTCTAGATTAGTTTAACTATTAACAGAAGATGGAATAGGCAAGGATAAATCATTCACTTTTTCTAACTGGGCCGCCAAACGAATTAAAGTTAACTCGTCAGCAGGTTTTCCTATTAATTGAATACCGACAGGTAAACCTTTTTCATCTTGGCCCATCGGTAAGGTTATCACCGGTAAACCACTGGCATTAAACGGAGGGCAAGGGGCTATCCAATGACTAATTTTCTCTAAGACTTCCTGGGGTGATAAATGAGACCATTCTCCTACTTTTATAGGTTGATGTAAATAGACAGGTAATAGTAATACGTCAAAATTATCGAAAAATGCCACTAATTGTCGGGAAAAAATTTGCATCTGATGAACGGCTTGTAAATAGTCTCCTGCGCTTATTTCTTGTTCTTTAAACCAACGATTAAGGGGACTTAATGCTGATGGGGCTAGTCCTGATGCCCCGATTCCAGACTGCCAAATGATTGTAAACGGTTCAATTAATGCCTCAACTGACGGGCATTTCATCTCTAAAGAATGACCCAAAGACTCTAATAATTTCGTCGTTTTTTTCGACGGTTTCTTTAATAATGGTTTCGCTTTGAGTAAAAGGAGGAATATGATCACAAAAGGCAATTTTTAATGAGGGAGAAACTTGTTTTGTTGCTTCTAAAAAAGAGATGTCAGGAGAGGGTAACCAATAGGGGTCTCCCGTCATATAACCGGACATAACATCTAATAACGCTGCTGCATCGGCCACCGTCCGGGCTAAGGGTCCGTTACTCGAAATGCCACCTTGATAGTCCCCCACTGGGGCATGAGAAACCCTTCCTTTTGCCGGTTTGATGCCCACCAAGCCACAACAAGCAGCCGGACCGCGAACAGACCCCCCACCATCAGACCCCTGGGCAATGGGGCATAAACCCCCTGCTACTGCCGCCGCTGCCCCTCCACTGGACCCCCCTGGAGTATAGTCTAAATGCCAAGGGTTACGGGCCGGAAGAAAGCCAGGGGGTTCTGTAAAGGGAAATGAACCCAGTTGAGAGGTGGCGGTTTTGCCTAAAATGATAAATCCTGCCCCTTTCATACGCATCGTCACCCCGTCGTCATAGGTGGCAATATTCTCTTTAAGAATCTCCACACCATAACTGAGAGGCATTTTTGCCACTGCATTGAGGTCTTTTATAGCTGTGGGAACGCCAAAAAAAGGAGGCAAATTATTAGGATCGGATGTATTAATTAATTGTTCTGTTTTTTCCTTAGCGTCTTGGATGGCCATTTCTGCTGCTACGAAAAAAAAGCTACCCAGTTGAGGATTATAGGTTTCAATTCGGTTTAGGTAAAGTTGGGTTAATTCTAAAGGAGAAATGCTGCGATCGCGGATTAATTGGGCTAATTTTAAGGCTGGCGTAAAGGCTAAGTCAACCGAATTCATATTTTTAAAATATTTACAACTTTAATTTTAATTATAGGTTATCTGGGTACATTTAAGCTAACCCAACGCCTCATTAATTCAATGATATAACGATAATAATCTTCATTTTTTTTGATAAGATCATGCTCTTGTAACCTATTTAAGGCTTGTTGAATAATGGAGAGATTTAATTGAATGCGATCGCTTCTTTTATCTTTTATAGTAACTAAAATGGTGGGTTACGACGAATTGTTAAATACTCACTATAATGCAAATTATAGCCGTCTAACCCACCCTACTTTTCTTGATTGCGACTTGCTATATTAATGCGATCGCTTAACTCCGATAATTGTTGAGAGAGATCCCAATCTTTCTTCTGTAATTTAGAAATTTTATCACAACTATATAACACGGTTGTATGATCTTTTCCGCCGAATTCTTCTCCTATTCTCGGTAAACTTAAATCCGTATGTTGACGCATTAAATACATTCCTATTTGTCTAGCTAAGCTAATTTCTCGACGGCGTGAACTGCCTTTTAAATCCTCTATAGAAACATTAAAATTCTCAGCAATAATTTTAATAATAACATCAGGAGAAACGGGAATTTGTTCCATCGGTGGATTCAAAACAGGGGCTATATTTTCCACTGTCATGGATAATCCTGAAATAGAAATATAAGTAACACCGCGAATTAATGCCCCTTCTAATTCCCTAATATTAGATGTATAATTAGTGGCGATATATTCAATCACATCACGGGGTAATCTAATGTTTTCATACTCTGCTTTTTTTTGTAAAATTGCCATCCTTGTTTCTAAATCTGGGACTTGAATATCGGCAATTAATCCCATAGAAAAACGAGACACTAATCTATCTTGTAAACTCGGAATTCTTTTGGGAGGACGATCAGAGGCAATTACCACTTGTTTTCCTGCTTCATGTAAGGTATTAAAGGTATGAAAAAACTCTTCTTGAGTGTATTCTTTTCCTTCAATAAATTGAATATCATCCACTAATAAAATATCGGCGGTGCGATAATGTTCTCTAAAATTTTCCATACTATCTTGACGAATAGAGGCTATTAAATCATTAGTAAATTGTTCAGTAGAAACATAAAAAACATTGGCATTAGGGTATAATTCTAGACGATAATGGGCGATAGCTTGCATTAAATGAGTTTTTCCTAATCCAACTCCACCACATAAAAATAAAGGATTAAACTCCCGTCCCGGTGACTCAGCAACCGCTAAAGATGCAGCATGAGCCATTCTATTTGTCGGACCAACTACAAAGCGAGAAAAATTATAACGAGGGTTTAATTGACTTAGCTTGGGTGATTCTTGCTCCTTTTTATCCTGTCGTTTATCTGCTGAAAGATTATACTTATTTTTGTCAACAATTCTTAAATTTTGTTCTTGAGTCGTGATTAATTTTACAGAAATGGGATAACCGACAATGGTTTCCACTTCTTCTACAATTAAAGCATAATAAGTTTTTTGTAAATGATTAAGAATAAACGCATTTTCTACTTGAATCACTAAACAATTATCTTGCCAATTTTCTACCGTTGCAGAAGCAATCCAAGTTTCATAAGCAGTGGGATTTAATCGTAATTTTAAACGATCAAGCACTTGATTCCAAACATATTGGGGGGAAATAGTCATTCTTAAAATTAGGTCTTAACAACGGAAGAAGCTTTTGACATCTAATTCAAGAGAGAACTAATATTCTCATCTCAGATGTCAAAATTGTTTTAGATAAATTAGCAATTCAAAGCAATAATAAAAATAAAGGTTAGGGAATAGGGAGGCTAAAAAATAAGATTATATCAGGTTCTCGGAAGTTTCCCAATCATCCAAACAAAACGTCATAATAGATATAGAACTTTTGAGATAGATAAAAATCTATGATCAACCAAAATCTAGAAATCGCTCAAGTTGGTAATCCTATCTTAAGACAACAAGCGCAATGGGTTACCGATATAACTGATGAAAAGTTACAGCAATTTATTGACACCTTATTAACCACAGCAATGGATGCAAAAGGGGTAGGTATTGCTGCACCTCAAGTGTCTCAATCTTACCGTTTATTTATCGTTTGTTCCCATCCTAACCCCCGTTATCCCGATGCACCATTGATGGAACCCACGGTGATGATTAACCCCCGTTTAGTTTCTCATTCAGAAGAAATAATTAAAGGTTGGGAAGGGTGTTTAAGCGTTCCCGGTGTAAGGGGTTTAGTCCCCAGATATCAAACCATTACAGTGGAATATTTAGATCGTTATGGTAGACTACATCAGCAAGAATTTACGAATTTTGTCGCTAGAATCTTTCAACATGAATTAGACCATCTTAACGGTATTCTCTTTATTGATAGGGTTAAAAATTCTGAAAATTTATTGTATAATGAACCAAAAAAATAGTAAAAAAATGTCTTAACTTTTTTCATAAATAATCAGTAATCATACTAATGACAATTATAACTCTGTAATTTACGCTATTAAGTAAAGTATGTTACACAAAGGTTTTTTATGTTGCGTCATTTTATTGGGTTAATGTCATTATCCGTTGCCTTGGTTCCTATTTCTGTTAACGCCTTTCCTACTTCACCTCAAATTAATAAATTAGCGCAAAGAATTTGTCAAATTCCGAGTCAATCACCAGAAGCTTTTAAAGAATCAATGTTAAAAGAAATGATCCAAGAAATGGGGGGATGGATGAATCAAGGAAGTTTAAGTTTTGAAGAAATGAGTAATAAAGATATCCTGAAACAAATAGGAAATGAAGTGGCTATAGAAATGTATAATATTTGTCCAAGTCGAGTGATGGAACTCGGTAATCAATATAACAGTGAACTGTAAGAAAACAGCAGTTAAAGGCAATAATTCATCTTAGTTCATTTTGATTTTTAACTAAGCTAAGCTAAATAGTAAATAAACTTTATTGATTTAAAAATTATCGACCAGGAAGCAGTAAAAGCTTCCTGTTTTAGTTGATAACTTAAAAAGACTTAGATAAGTAGGTAGGGGTTATAAAACAAAGGTATTAAATGTGCCTTCAGAATTCAAAAAACGATATATTTCTTCATAAGTTTGTAAAAATCTGTAAAAAATATAGTCACTTAATTATTTAGTATAGTAGCATTCTATTAAAAATTATCATTCTACAACCTTGTTTCAATACAAAGATGATTAACGGAATTCTAGCTAATCTCAAAGTAATATGTAAAATACTATTGATTATAGTATTTATAGGAAGTATTATTGTTGGTGTTATTGTTTCTTTAGCACTCCCTTTTTGTATTCCTAAAAATTTTTATTATAATAATAATTGGTATCTATTTCTAATTAGTTTTATTACCTTTATTTTAGCTAGTATATTTCCTATTTCCGGAATCGCTTATATCTTATTTCAAGGAGAATCCCGTCGTCGGAAATTAGCAAAAGACTTTTGGTTATTGAGTATCAGAGTTGATGGGGATTTAGAACAAAAAGATTTAAACAAAATTGTTAAACGATTTAGACAAAGATATAGTCAAAAATATGGAAAAAATATAGAAGAAACAGATGTATCTTCGGAAAATTGGGATATTGAAGCTTATTGTGAGTATTTTAATATTATCAAAGAAAAAAGTAATTCAGACTGGAATTATATTATACAATCTTTAATTCCTATTGTTGTGACTAATTTAGGAGTTAATTTATTATTTATTCAAAATTTACCCTATGAATTGTTTAATGATTATAATCGTGATTACTTAACTATAATGAAAGCTGGTTTTATTGGGGGTTATATATTTTCAGTTCAGTTAATATATCGTCGTTACACTTCTTTTGATTTAAAACCTTACGTTTATATGGCTTGTACATTAGCCATGATTTCTGGCATATTATTTAGTTTTATTGCATCTCCACTAATATTGAGCTTATTTGGTAATAATAGTAATAATGGTGATTATCAAATCCAAAATGGAATTATATATATTTTAGGTTTTTCTCTAGGATATTTTCCCTATTTAGCGATTCGTTGGTTTAACCAAATTGCATATAGAGCATTACAAATAAACGAATATCAATCAAATAGTTTACCTTTAAATATCCTTGATGGAATTAGTCAATTTCATGAAACAAGATTACATGATGAAGGAATAGACAATATAGAAAATTTAGCATCAGCCCCAATAGATGATTTATTAGTTAATACTTATTTTAGTGCATCCAGAATAATTGGATGGATAGATCAAGCCATACTTTATGTTTACTTAGAAACCAACGAAATTCAGAATTTTCGTCGGGGAGGAATCAGAAATTTTTCTGATTTTAGAGAATACTGGGGACCCTGTTTTAAAGCCTACTATGCTCTAGCAAACCCCACTATAAAATTAATTGAAATATTTCGTCATCTAGATATCACTGAAGATAAAATAAAATCCTTTTCAGGACTAACAAAAGACGAATTTATTAAACAATGCCAAGACTTGATTTATCAATGGGAGATTGATAATATTGAAATAGAGATGATCCATCACTTATTAAAAACTCTTCAACAAACCAAGAATTCCGAAAATTTATTCAATCAATTAGATGATTACAGGCAAAAATTAGCTCTAGAATTAAGATCTACCCCTGAGCATCTTGATTTATTATATATCTCTACTCGATTGGGTCCCAATGTCGCTTATGTGAAACATTATTGGAGAATATTAGAAAAAATAGGAAATGCTAGTTACAATGAAAAGTTTAAAAGACAAACCCTGAATTCTAACTAAACTTAAATTTTAGAAAATTAAACAAAAAAATAGCTTTTTTGGCCATGGATTGGTTTATTTATGTTAATCGCTAATTCCACAGATGCAACAGTAATCATGTTAAAAGTAACAAATAGTGAAATAACAGAAGCAGAATTAACAATTTGGATTACAAATAACATCAATCCATAACCTAGTACAATAGATGAAGTCTTCAACTGTTCTACTTATGACTTCATCCCGTTATAAAGTTTGTATCACCCTAGGAACCCGTCCCGAAGCCATAAAACTTGCCCCTGTGATTCAAAAATTTCGTCATTCACAGGCATTTGAAACCCATGTTATCTTAACCGGACAACATCGGGAAATGGTAGAACAGGTCATGCAACTGTTTGAAATAACAGCCGATGAAGACTTGAATATCATGCAGCCAAAACAAACCCTAACCGACATAACCTACCGCAGTTTGCAGGGGTTAGAAAGCATTTTTAAAAGAATACAACCCCATTGTGTGATTGTTCAAGGAGACACGACAACCGCATTTGCTGCCACGTTAGCAGCATTCTATCAACAAATTCCCATTGGCCACGTTGAAGCCGGTTTACGAACCGATAATCTTTATAACCCCTACCCAGAAGAAGCTAACCGTCGCCTCATTTCCCAACTGGCCCAGTTACATTTTGCCCCCACCCAGTTAGCAGTGGAAAACTTGAACCGTTCCGGTGTGACAGGAGATATCCATTTAACCGGAAATACCGTCATTGATGCGTTGTTAACCGTTGCAGACAAACAACCGAACTGTTATGTTCAAGGGTTAGACTGGAATCAATACAGGGTGCTATTAGCTACCGTACATCGACGAGAGAACTGGGGAGAGCCTCTAGAAGACATCTTAAAAGGGTTTCACCTCATTTTAGACAAATTTCCCGATACAGCCCTCTTGCTGCCCATGCACCGCAACCCAACCGTTAGAGAACCCATCCAAGCATCATTAGGCAACCATCCTAGAGTGTTTTTAACGGAACCTTTGGACTATGGGGAGTTAGTCGGGGCCATTCAACGCTGTTATCTATTATTAACCGATTCTGGCGGTTTGCAAGAAGAAGCCCCTAGTTTGGGTAAACCTGTGTTAGTGTTACGAGAAACAACAGAAAGACCGGAAGCAGTAGACGCAGGAACCGCTAAATTAGTCGGCACAGATTATCAAACTATTGTTAGTAATAGTAGTGAATTATTGAGTGATAAAATAGCTTATGAACAGATGGCAAATGCCGTTAATCCCTTTGGAGATGGTCAAGCAAGCGATCGCATTTTAGAGATTGTACAAGGTTATTTAGGAGAAAAACATTGATAACTTTTACTAATATTGGTGAACTAATCACAATAGATTCTAATAATAATCGTCCCGTTATTACAGGAACGAGAACATCAGTAAGAAGAATTGCTGGTTTATATAATCAAGGCAATAATGCCGAAGAAATAGCCAGAAGATTAAATCACTTAACCATCACTCAAATTTATGCAGCATTAACTTATTATCATGCTAACCGAGAAGAAATAGATAAGGACATTGAAGCAGAACAAAACGCTTATGAAGAATTAGCTAAACAACATTATCAACAGAATCAACTTTAGGAATGACAAAAATTCGTCTTTATTTAGATGAAGATGCTCAAGATAATGATCTTATCTTGGCTTTGCGACTGCGTAATATTGATGTTTTATCCACTGGAGAAGCACAAATGTTATCGAAAAGTGATGAAGAACAATTACAATGGGCATTTGAGAATGAGCGTGTTATTTATAGTTTTAATGTTAGAGATTTTTACAAAATTCATACTAATTTACTCGAAACAAAACAATCTCATGCTGGAATTATTTTAGGAACTCAAAATTATTCAATTGGAGAACAAATGCGTCGTCTTTTAAGAATTATTGCTACCTTATCAGCAGAAAATATGAAAAATCAAATAGAATTTTTGAGTGCTTGGAGAGCATAAACTTGATTAAATAAAAAAATCCCTAAAACTTGAGAAAGAGGGATTTTTTATTCGCTGTTTTATTTTGAGATAAGTAGGGATAATTAACATTAATCAATTATCCCCATACAAAGTAATCAAATTAAGCTTTTTTCTTTAACTTAGTCGCCATGCCGAAAAGTCCGACACCCACTAACATAAGGGTAGAAGTCGGTTCAGGGGTAGAAACTGCATCAGCATTAGAAAAGACAAGGGTTGTGTCATTTACATCTACTACGCCATTATTACCGTCTGTAGCAGGATTTCCATTTACTCCTAGAAGACTGCCGAAACCAGGAAAACTTAATGAAAATACAGATGTACTAAGAGTACCCACATTGAATACTAGGGCAAGTTGACTGGCAGCGACATCTATTTCCCCACCGACAACAGTAAAGGAATTAGCCACAGGAGTTACAACAGAAGGGATTATATCAAAGGGGGTAGTATATCCCAAAGCAGCAGGTGCTGAAGTAACTATAACAGAAGTTGCAGCTTGACCCGAAAAATCACCATCAGGTAATTCAAGCGTACCTTCTACAGTACCAGTCGTATTACCTTCTACGTTACTGAAAGAGAAGTTGAAAGTAGCAGCATTAGCAGCATCAGCTAACCCGACAACAGAAACGACGACAGATGCAGCTAAACCAGAAGCTAGGGGTTTTAGTTTCATTGTGGGAATACCTCACATTGATGATTGTATTGAAGATTACAAACAATTTTTGACTAAAATCAAGAGGATTGTGAGTCTTTTTAGCAAAAATATTCACCAATGTATCCATAATCCCTGATTTTGTCAAGATGTATATGTTTTTCTTAATCCTATGAATTGACTGAATTTAATCTAAACAATCTAAAAATGATGATTAAAAAGATATGATTACAATAAACAGAAGACGTTCAGCGATCGCTTAATCTTGAAGAGAACTAATATTAAGACAGGCATGGTCACTCATGTCATTGCCAACATAGTCAAACGATAAGTGAAACAACTGATCACTGATAAGTGATAACTGATAACCGACTTATGACACTAACCGTATACAACACCTTAACTCGCAAAAAAGAACCCTTTACCCCCATCGAAGAAGGTACAGTCAAGATGTATTGCTGTGGCATTACCGTCTATGATTACTGTCATTTAGGTCATGCGAGAACTTGTATTGTTTGGGATGTGGTACGGCGTTATTTACAATGGCGTGGCTATGATGTCACCTATATTCAGAATTTTACCGATATTGACGATAAAATCTTAAACCGCGCCAGACAAGAAAAAACCACTATGGAAGCGGTGTCAGAACGGTTTATTGAGGCGTATTTTGAAGATATGGAACGCCTCGGCGTACAAAAAGCAGACGCTTACCCTCGCGCTACCCATACCCTCAATGGTATTCAACGCTTAGTCTCGGAGTTGGAAGCTAAAGGATATGCTTACGCTTCAGAGGGAGATGTCTATTACAATGTCCATCAATTTAAACCCTATGGTAAGCTTTCTGGCCGTAAATTAGAAGACTTACAAGCAGGGGCTAGTGGTCGAGTAGCAGTAGAAGACGCTGAAGCCAGCAAGAAAAAAGATCCGGCAGATTTTGCGGTGTGGAAATCTGCAAAACCTGGGGAACCTGCTTGGGACTCTCCTTGGGGAAAAGGCCGCCCCGGATGGCATATCGAATGTTCTGCTATGGTACGGGAGAGACTGGGAGAAACCATTGATATTCATGTCGGGGGAAGTGATCTGATTTTTCCTCACCACGAAAATGAGATCGCCCAGTCAGAAGCCGCCACCGGTAAGCCTTTAGCCCGTTATTGGTTACACAATGGCATGGTGAAAGTAGGTGGGGAAAAAATGTCGAAATCTTTGGGGAACTTTACTACCATTCGAGAGTTATTAGAGAAAATTGACCCCATGGCTGTGAGATTATTTATTTTACAGGCGCAATATCGTAAACCGGTGGATTTTACCGATGACGCTTTACAAGCAGCCACCAATGGCTGGCAAACGTTATCAGAAGGGTTATTATTTGGCTTTCAACATGGGGAAACTTTGGGCTTTAAGCCTGATCAGTCTGAGTTGTTACCTGAGTTTGTCCAACGGTTTCAAGCGGCGGTAGACGATGACTTTAACTTTGCCGGTGGGTTAGCGGTGTTATTTGAAATAGCGAAAGAGTTACGCAAAGAAAGTAATTTATTGGTGCATCAAGGAACCACTGAAAGCAACTCAGAATTATTAGAAAAACAATGGCACACATTAAGAACCTTAGCTACTGTTTTAGGGTTAGAAGCAGACATCAATCAACTGAAACCTGAAAAGACTGACGGGTTAGATGATACAGACATCGAATTGTTAATTGAACAACGAAAAGAAGCAAGGAAAAATAAGAACTTTGCCGAAAGCGATCGCATTCGAGATCAATTGAAAGAACAAGGTGTTATTTTAGTGGATCAACCTGGCGGTGTTACAACTTGGCATCGCGGATAACACTCACTTACTTTGACGGATAACGTTATTCGTCAAGAATAGTAGGGTGGGCAAATGGGATCACTTAATTCTTGTTAATAAAAACCTTAAATTATTGCCCACCATCATCAGTAAGGTGGGCAAAATGTATAGACTTTAAATTAACAATTTATCCGTTAAACTTTGCCCACCCTACTATACATGGTACTCAATATATTAATATCGTTTGTAGAATCTGATTTATAAATTCATACCTAAATTGTCTAACTATCCTCATTTTTTAAGTTATTAATGGTTTCTTCTAACCATAAATTAAAATCGCTTTCGTAAAGATTGGCACTCATAATTAATTGCCTAACCACAACAAAGGTATTTCATATTATAACATTTTTTAGGTGGAAAGATTCCTATTTAATGTGTTTGAGCTAAAATAAAGTAAATTAGGCTTAGATAATTGAGAGAAAAAACTATGGTGAATTCTATAGAAATCAACTGCAATTCTTTAAAGTTAACAGATGAGCAATTTTTTCAACTCTGTCAAGATAATCGTGATTTACGTTTTGAAAGAAATAGTAATGGAGATATAGTAATTATGCCACCCACTGGAGGAGAAACAGGTAATCGAAATAGTTCAATAACTTATCAACTTTACGCCTGGAATCTTCAAAATAAATTAGGTGTTACTTTTGATTCATCGACGGGTTTTAAGCTACCAAATAAGGCCGATAGATCCCCTGATGCGTCTTGGATACCTCTAGAAAAATGGGAAGATTTAACATCGGAACAACGTCAAAAGTTCTTACCATTATGCCCTGATTTTGTTATAGAATTACGTTCTCCGACTGATATTTTGAAGACGTTACAAAATAAGATGAAAGAATATCTAGAAAATGGCACAAAGTTAGGATGGTTAATTAATCCAAAGGATAAAAAAATAGAAGTTTATCGACAAGAGAAAGAAGTAGAAATATTAGATAATCCCACAACATTATCATGGGAAGATGTGTTACCTAATTTTTTGTTAGATTTAGAAACTATTTGGTAAAATTAAATTATGAATTGATAACTAAGAGGAATAAACTATGGTTGATTCTATACAAGTAAACTGTGATTCTTTAAAGCTAACAGATGAGCAATTTTTTCAACTGTGTCAAGATAATCGTGATTTACGCTTTGAAAGAAATAGCAATGGAGATATATTAATTATGCCACCCACTGGAGGAGAAACAAGTAATAAAAATAGTGATATAATCTATCAACTATACGCATGGAATCGTAAGAATAAACTAGGTGTTACATTCGATTCTTCTGGAGGGTTTAAGTTACCAAATGGTGCAGATCGATCCCCTGATGCCTCTTGGATACCTATAGAAAAATGGGATAATTTAACTTCTCAACAGCGTCAAAAGTTTTTACCATTATGTCCAGATTTTGTCATAGAATTACGTTCTCCTAGTGATAGTTTAAAAACGCTACAAAATAAAATGAAAGAGTATCTAGAAAATGGCACAAAATTAGGATGGTTAATTAATCCAAAAGCTAAACAAGTGGAAGTTTATCGACAAGGTAAACAAGTAGAAATATTAGATAATCCCACCACATTATCAGGGGAGGATGTGTTACCTTATTTTGTGCTGGATTTAGAAAAAATTTGGTAACATTAAATTATAACTATGATATTGAGGTCAATAAATTATGGTTAATCCTCTAGAAATAAACTGCAATTCTTTACAACTTACAGATGAGCAATTTTTTCAATTGTGTCAGGATAATCGGGATTTAAGGTTTGAAAGAAATAGTAATGGAGATATATTAATTATGCCACCCACTGGAGGAGAAACAAGTAATCGAAATAGTTCAATAAACTATCAACTTTACGCCTGGAATCTTCAAAATAAATCAGGTGTTACTTTTGATTCTTCCGGAGGGTTTAAGCTACCAAATGGTGCAGATCGATCCCCTGATGCGTCTTGGATACCTTTAGAAAAGTGGAATAATTTAACCCCTCAACAGCGTCAAAAGTTTTTACCTTTATGTCCTGATTTTGTTATTGAATTACGTTCTCCGACTGATAGTTTAAAGACGTTACAAAATAAAATGAAAGAGTATCTAGAAAATGGCACAAAATTAGGATGGTTAATTAATCCAAAAGCTAAACAAGTGGAAGTTTATCGACAAGGTAAACAAGTAGAAATATTAGATAATCCCACCACATTATCAGGGGAGGATGTGTTACCTTATTTTGTGCTGGATTTAGAAAAAATTTGGTAACATTAAATTATAACTATGATATTGAGGTCAATAAATTATGGTTAATCCTCTAGAAATAAACTGCAATTCTTTACAACTTACAGACGAGCAATTTTTTCAACTGTGTCAAGATAATCGTGATTTACGCTTTGAAAGAAATAGTAATGGAGATATGGTAATTATGTCACCCACTGGAGGAGAAACAAGTAACAGAAATCTAAAAATTATACAACAATTAGGAATATGGACAGATCAAGATAAAACAGGAATTGCTTTTGATTCTTCTGGAGGGTTTAAGTTACCAAATGGTGCAGATCGATCCCCTGATGCGTCTTGGATACCTCTAGAAAAATGGAATAATTTAACTCCTCAACAACGTCAAAAATTCTTACCATTGTGTCCTGATTTTGTCATAGAATTACGTTCTCCGACTGATAGTTTAAAGACATTACAAAATAAAATGAAAGAGTATATAGAAAATGGCACAAGGTTAGGCTGGTTAATTAATCCAAAAACTAAACAAGTGGAAGTTTATCGACAAGGTAAAAAAGTAGAAATATTAGATAATTCGACAACATTATCAGGTGAAAATGTGTTACCTAGTTTTGTATTAGATTTAGAATTAATCTGGTAATAATATTATAATAGGTTAGTTTGGGATGTCATGATCTGAATATTACTATGGTTAATGCGGTACTTGATTTTCTCCGAGATCCAGCTTGGACAGGAATAGGGGTTATTGTTAGCTTTGTATTAGGATTTATCGGATTTTATTATACAGGAAGAAATAAAGTATTCTTGTATTTATCCATAGCAGTAGCTATATTTATTTTAGGTTTAGGTGTAGGTTTAGGAAATAGATTAACAAATCAATCTACGGTTTCTGGTTCTCAAGTACCTTTTATTCCAGTAGATTCAACCAAAGATTGGCAACCAACGGGTGTTAATATAAAAAAAGGAAACACAGTAATAATTAGTGTTAAAGGTGGAAACTGGACATTAGGTCGAAAAGAAGTAAACCTTAAAAAGTATCCAGATATCGATAAAGCGTTTGTATCTACGCCTAATCTTGATGAATTATGGCATCAATTTTCTGAAAATATGGGGGAAGGATACGAGCATTTAAAATGTAAAACGTTAGAATGTCCTGCCCCTGAAATTGATGCAAATTTAGGAAGTTTAATAGGCAAAATTTCCAGTTTAGAAAATCCTAAACTGGATGAATTTTTTGCAGTTGGTCAAAAAACGAGATATACATCACCTGTAGATGGTATTTTATTCTTAACAATGAATGATAGAGATAAAACTGATAACTCTGGAATACTTTTAGTAAAAATTAGTGTCATACCATAAATCAATGTTTTCATTTTGAATAGTAAATGGTTTAGGTTTAACACCATTAATCTCCTACATTTTGATTGATTTTACTTCAGTTTCTAGGCAATTTTTTAATCTATCTTTTGTAACTTCAAGATCATATTTTACTTGTAAATTCAACCAAAACCTTTCTGATAATCCAAAATATTTAGATAGTCGTAAAGCAATTTCTGCATTAATAGACTGTTGACCTTCAATTATCTCATTAATAGTAGCTAAAGAAACATTAATATCTTCAGCTAATTTTGATGAATTAATTGACATTGGTTCGAGAAATTCCTCTAATAAAATTTCTCCAGGATGAACAGGTTGTAAGTTAAAAGATTCCATAAGTTACTCCTAATGATAATCAATAATTTCTACATCAAAAGCATTACCTTGATCCCAATAAAAACATAATCGGTATTGCTTATTAATACGAATACTATATTGTCCTTCTCTATCTCCTTTTAATTTTTCTAATCGGTTTCCAGGGGGAATGCGTAAATCATCTAATGATTCTGCTGCATCTAATATAGCTAATTTTCTTTGTGCTGTTCTTAAAATATTGGCAGGAAACTTAGACGAAACTTGCCTAAGAAATAACTTTTCTGTCTGTTGACAACGAAAACTTTGAATCATAACAATATCATCATATTAAAACCTTAAAGAAATCTTAAAAAAATTAGGGCAAATCTAAGAACATCCCGAAAAATCCGTTAAGATTAAAAATCCGTAGTATAAATTGTCTTAATAAACACCATAGATCAAATACTCTCAGATTCGATAGCATGGGAAATAGAGGCCCGTTGATTCACCCAACAGCACAAAACTTGTCCCCCATAGACACAGGTTAAACAAAGACCTTCTAACCGAATCAATACCTTAACCATTCCTTAAGCTGCGGTTTAGTGGCATCATGACTAAACCTCTCTTAAGCAACTCCGTAACCCTTAAATTTTGACTTGTATGGATGAGCGTACCATAATGAATATGACCCAAAAGACCCATAACCAACCCAATGCAACTTATATGGGAATACCTTCCCTAGTAGAAGAAAGAGACGCTTGTGGGGTAGGATTTATTGCAGATGTAAAAGGAAACGGCAGCCATAAACTGATCCAACAGACCCTAACCGCGTTAAGCTGTATGGAACATCGGGGCGGTTGTAGCGCCGATAACGACTCAGGAGATGGATCGGGGATCATGACAGCTATCCCCCGTGAGTTATTATCCCCCTGGTTTGCCGAAAAAGGCTTAACCATGCCACCTGTGGAACAGTTAGGGGTAGGGATGGTCTTTTTACCTCAAGATAGCAGTAAGCGACAAGAAGAGCGATCGCAGGTTGAGAATGCAGTTACAGCAGCCAAGTTAACCGTATTAGGATGGCGTGAAGTTCCGGTTAACCCTAACGTATTGGGGGTTCAAGCAAAAGAAAACCAGCCTCATATTGAACAAATAATGGTCACATCTCCCGACGGGTTATCAGGGGATGAGTTGGATCGGGTGTTGTATGTGGTGCGATCGCAGATCGGTAAACGCTTAGCAGACGATTTTTATATTTGTTCCTTTAGTTGTCGTACCATCGTTTATAAAGGAATGGTACGCAGTGCCGTCTTAGGAGAATTTTATCAAGATTTAAACGATCCGAATTATATTAGTCGCTTTGCGGTGTATCATCGCCGGTTTAGTACCAACACCATGCCAAAATGGCCCCTAGCTCAACCCATGCGCTTATTGGGTCATAATGGAGAAATTAACACCCTGATCGGTAATATTAACTCCATGGCTACTAGGGAAGTTAAATTAAAAGTACCCGGTTGGACAGCAGCGGATCTCGACGCATTAACCCCCATTGTTAATACGGCCAACAGTGACTCCTATAACTTAGATAGTGCCTTAGAATTATTAGTAAGAACCGGTCGCAGTCCCTTAGAAGCGGCCATGATCCTAGTACCCGAAGCTTACAAAAATCAGCCGGATCTCAAAGATTATCCCGAAATTACGGATTTTTACGATTATTATAGTGGCTTCCAAGAACCTTGGGATGGTCCTGCTTTATTAGCCTTTAGCGATGGTAAGATGGTAGGGGCCTGTTTAGACCGCAACGGATTACGGCCAGCCAGATATTGTATAACTAAAGATGACTATGTGGTAGTCGGTTCAGAAGCAGGAGTGGTAGACCTCCCTGAAAGCGATATTGTAGAAAAAGGGAGACTTGGCCCCGGACAAACCATTGCCGTCGACTTAACCACCCAAGAAGTGTTAAAAAACTGGGAGGTTAAGCAACGTATTGCCAAAACTCAGCCTTATGGGGAATGGTTACAAAGTTATCGTCAAAACATCACCCCCCAAGAATTTTCCGATCAGGTATTATTAAGCGACTCAGGCCAACTGCTACAACAACAAACTGCTTTCGGTTACACCGCAGAAGACGTAGAAATGATCGTGGTTCCCATGGCAACCCAAGGGAAAGAACCCACCTTCTGTATGGGGGATGATATTCCTTTAGCGGTATTATCAGACAAACCTCACCTACTCTACGACTACTTTAAACAACGGTTTGCCCAAGTAACTAACCCTCCCATCGATCCTCTACGGGAAAGTTTGGTCATGTCGTTGGAGATGTTACTCGGATCAAAAGGAAACTTACTCGATCCCCAGCCAGAAGACGCTAAACTACTGAAAGTAGAAAGCCCCGTTCTTAACGAAACGGAACTAGAACAAATCAAAAACGCTGATTTTAATACCACCGAGTTATCCACTCTGTTCGATATTAAAACAGGGCCAGAAGGGTTAAAAGCCGCTTTAGAACGTCTGTGTAATGAAGCAACCACCGCAGTGAAAAATGGGTCAAAAATCCTTATTTTAAGCGATCGCGTAGGGGCGAACGGCCGTTCGCCCAACAATATCAACGAAACCAACAGTTATATCCCTCCCCTCCTGGCAGTGGGAACTGTACACCATCATTTAATTAACCAAGGGTTACGTCTAGAAACCTCTCTAGTGGTGGATACAGCCCAATGTTGGAGTACCCATCATTTTGCTTGTTTAGTGGGTTATGGGGCCTCGGCAGTCTGTCCTTACCTTACCCTCGAAACCATCCGTCAATGGTGGAATGATACCAAAACCCAAAAATTAATGGCCAACGGCAAACTAGAGGCCATTACCCTCGAAGAGGCATTAGGCAACTATCGTCACGCAGTGGAAGCCGGGTTATTAAAAATTCTCTCTAAAATGGGCATATCCCTCTTAGCATCCTATCACGGGGCCCAAATTTTTGAAGCCATTGGCCTCGGTATGGAATTAGTAGATATGGCCTTTAAAGGGACAACCAGTCGTGTTGGTGGCTTAAATATCGCAGAACTCGCTCAAGAAATTATCGCTGTTCATAGTCGTGCCTTCCCCAGTTTAACCGATAAGAAACTGAAAAACTTCGGCTTTATTAACTACCGTCCAGGGGGAGAATATCACATGAACTCCCCAGAAATGGCTAAATCTCTGCACAAAGCAGTGAAAGCCTATAAAATTGGCGAAAATGGAGCGAATGCAGAGGCTTATGATCACTACGAACTCTATCAAAAATACCTCGAAGAACGACCCATTACTGCGTTACGGGACTTATTAGAGTTTAAAGGGGATCAACCTTCTATCCCTGTTGAAGAAGTGGAACCCGTCGAAGCCATTGTGACCCGTTTCTGTACCGGCGGAATGTCTTTGGGGGCCCTATCACGGGAGGCCCACGAAACCCTGGCGATCGCCATGAACCGTTTAGGAGGCAAGTCCAACTCTGGAGAAGGAGGAGAAGATCCCACCCGTTTTATTACTCTCTCTGATGTAGATGAAAACGGTAACTCTCCTACCTTTCCCCATCTTAAAGGCTTACGGAACGGAGACACCGCCAGTTCTGCCATTAAACAGATCGCTTCGGGCCGGTTTGGCGTAACCCCCGAATATTTGATGAATGGTCAACAGTTAGAGATCAAAATGGCCCAAGGGGCAAAACCAGGAGAAGGGGGACAGTTACCCGGTAAGAAAGTGAGTCCCTATATTGCCATGTTACGCCGTTCTAAACCCGGTGTGACCCTTATTTCACCTCCTCCTCACCATGACATCTATTCCATTGAAGACTTAGCCCAGTTAATCTTTGACTTGCATCAAATTAACCCCAGTGCTAAGGTATCGGTTAAATTAGTGGCTGAGATCGGCATCGGAACCATTGCTGCTGGTGTAGCGAAAGCGAACGCCGATGTGATTCAAATCTCTGGTCATGACGGTGGTACAGGTGCATCCCCCTTAAGTTCCATTAAACACGCCGGATGTCCTTGGGAACTGGGTGTGACGGAAGTGCATCGGATGTTGATGCAGAATAAACTCCGCGATCGCGTTATTTTACGGGCTGATGGTGGCTTAAAAACCGGCTGGGATGTCATCATGGCCGCTTTAATGGGTGCCGAACAATACGGTTTTGGTTCCATTGCCATGATCGCTGAAGGTTGCATTATGGCGCGGATCTGTCATACCAATAACTGTCCGGTGGGTGTGGCAACCCAACAAGAAAAGTTACGGAAACGATTCACCGGGGTTCCTGAAAATGTGGTCAACTTCTTCTATTTTATTGCTGAGGAAGTTCGCTCAATTTTAGCAAAATTAGGCTATCGTTCCTTAGATGAGGTCATCGGCCGATCTGATCTGCTGACAATGCGGAAAAACGCCAATTTAACGAAGACTAACTCCATTAACCTAGACTGTCTGTTGAACCTTCCTGACGTGAAAAGCGATCGCAGTTGGTTAAACCATGAAGACGTACACAGCAATGGGCCTGTCTTGGATGATGAGTTATTGGCTGACGCTGCGGTGAGTTCTGCCATTAATACCCATGGAACCATAGCAAAAAATGTGAAAATTGTCAACACCGATCGCACCGTTGGGGCGCGTATTTCGGGAACATTAGCCAAAAAATACGGTAATACGGGCTTTTCTGGGGAGTTAAAATTTAACTTTACAGGGGCTGCTGGTCAAAGCTTTGCCGCGTTTAACCTTCCTGGTATGATTATGCACCTAGAAGGGGAAGCTAACGACTATGTCTGCAAAGGAATGCACGGAGGGGAAGTGGTTATCGTTCCCCCCAAAGATGCCAACTATGCAGCCGCAGATAACGTTATTGTCGGTAATACCTGCCTTTATGGGTCAACTGGCGGTGTTTTATACGCCAATGGCCGCGCCGGTGAACGGTTTGGGGTGCGTAACTCCATGGGTCAAGCGGTTATTGAAGGGGCCGGCGATCACTGTTGTGAATACATGACCGGTGGTG